>NZ_CP030055.1:6478571-6814285 GCF_015291645.1 Bradyrhizobium sp. CCBAU 53340 | reverse complement strand
CGACGTCGTCTTCACCTGGAACGGCACCACGTCGGGCGTACGCGTGCCGAACGCTGACTGGATCAGCGCGACCCGCGAAGGCCTGACCATTTGCGACGCGACCTCTGCCGCATTCGCGCAGCCGCTCGATTGGGCCAAGCTCGATGTCGTCACCTTCTCCTGGCAGAAGGCGCTCGGCGGTGAAGCCGCGCATGGCATGCTGATCCTCTCGCCCCGCGCGGTGGAACGGCTCGAGACCTACAAGCCGGCCTGGCCGCTGCCGAAGATCTTCCGCATGACCAAGGGCGGCAAGCTCAACGAAGGCATCTTCGTCGGCGAGACCATCAACACGCCGTCGATGCTCTGCGTCGAGGATTATCTCGACGCGCTGAACTGGGCCAAGTCGATCGGCGGCCTCAAGGCGCTGATCGCGCGTGCCGACGCCAACACCAAGGTGCTGGCCGACTGGAAGGCGAAGACGCCGTGGATCGACTTCCTGGCCAAGGACGCCGCGATCCGCTCCAACACCTCGGTGTGCCTGAAGTTCACCGATCCCGCGATCACCTCGCTGTCGGATGACGCGCAGGCGGAGTTCTCCAAGAAGCTGGTTGCCCTCGTCGAGAAGGAAGGCGCCGGCTACGACTTCGCCTATTATCGCGACGCGCCGGCAGGCCTGCGCATCTGGTGCGGCGCCACCGTCGAGGCCAAGGACGTCGAGCTGCTGACGCAGTGGATCGACTGGGCCTTCGCCGAGACCAAGGCGCAACTCGCCAAGGCAGCTTAAGTTCTTACCCTCCCCTGGAGGGGGAGGGTCGACGCACCGTCAGGTGCGGCGGGGTGGGGTGATCTCTCCACACGGCGCACCGGCAATTTTCTTTGTTGCGGCTTCACCCCACCCCGGCGCTGTGCGCGCCGACCCTCCCCCTCCCGGGAGGGTGTGAAGGACACATCCCTATGACCAAACCCAAAGTTCTCATTTCCGACGCGCTCTCGCCCGCTGCCGTGCAGATCTTCAAAGACCGCGGCGTCGAGGTCGACTTCCAGCCCAACCTCGGCAAGGACAAGGACAAGCTCGCCGAGATCATCGGCAATTACGACGGTCTCGCGATCCGCTCCGCGACCAAGGCGACCGCCAAGATCCTGGAGAGGGCCACCAACCTCAAGGTGATCGGCCGCGCCGGTATCGGCGTCGACAATGTCGAGATCCCCGCCGCCACGGCCAAGGGCATCATCGTGATGAACACGCCGTTCGGCAATTCGATCACGACCGCCGAGCATGCGATCACGCTGATGCTGGCGCTGGCCCGCGAGATCCCGCAGGCCGATGCTTCGACCCAGGCCGGCAAGTGGGAGAAGAACCGCTTCATGGGCGTCGAGATCACCGGCAAGGTGCTTGGCGTGGTCGGCTGCGGCAACATCGGTTCGATCGTCGCCGACCGCGCGCTCGGCCTGCGCATGAAGGTGATTGCGTTCGATCCGTTCCTGTCGCCCGAGCGCGCCAAGGACATCGGCGTCGAGAAGGTCGAACTCGATGATCTCCTGAAGCGTGCCGACTTCATCACGCTGCACACGCCGCTGACGGAGAAGACCAAGAACATCATTGATGCTGCCGCGATCGCCAAGATGAAGAAGGGCGTGCGCCTGATCAACTGCGCCCGCGGCGGTCTCGTCGACGAGCAGGCCGTGGTCGATGCGCTCAATTCCAAGCACATTGCGGGTGCCGCCTTCGACGTGTTCGTCGAGGAGCCGGCAAACACCAACGTGCTGTTCGGCCATCCCAACGTGATCTGCACGCCGCATCTCGGCGCTTCCACCACGGAAGCGCAGGAGAACGTCGCGCTTCAGGTCGCAGAGCAGATGTCGGACTATCTGCTCACCGGCGCGATCTCGAATGCCGTCAACTTCCCCTCGATCACCGCCGAGGAGGCACCGAAGCTGAAGCCGTTCATCGCGCTCGCCGAGAAGCTCGGCTCGTTCGCCGGCCAGCTCACCGAGACCGGCATCCTCAAGGTCGAGATCACCTATGAAGGTCACGTCGCCGAGATGAAGATCAAGGCGATCACCTCGGCGGTGCTGTCGGGCCTGCTGCGGCCGATGCTGGGCGAGGTCAACGTCGTGTCGGCGCCCGTCGTCGCCAAGGAGCGCGGAATGATCGTTGACGAGATCGTCCGCGCCGCGCAGAGCGACTATGAAAGCCTGATCACCGTGACGGTTGCGACCGAACGCCAGGAGCGCTCGGTCTCCGGCACCGTGTACCATGACGGCAAGCCGCGATTGGTTGACGTCAAGGGCATCCGCGTCGACGCCGAGTTCGGCAAGTCGATGATCTACATCACCAACGAGGACAAGCCGGGCTTCATCGGCCAGTTCGCGAGCCTCCTGGGCGATGCCAAGATCAACATCGCCACCTTCCATCTCGGCCGCGTCGCGCCCGGCAGCGATGCCATCGCGCTGGTCGAGGTCGACGGCGCGGTGCCGGCGGACCTGCTCGCCAAGGTGCAGGCCCTGCCGCAGGTCAAGCAGGCCAAGGCTCTGACGTTCTGATCGCGCTCTCACCGCGTCGTGATGGCTGGGCGTCCCGGCCATCCACGCCTAGCCTTTCGCGCGGAAAAACGTGGATGCCCGGGACAAGCCCGGGCATGACGAGTCGAGAGCGGTGCGCGCCCCACGGAATGACGGCCATCATATATTTCGACGTGCGGAACAACGCCGCCCTTCTCGCGAAGGGCGGCGTTTTTGTTGATGCTGCGGCCCGCTTTATTTCTCCCCCGGCCCCCAAACTTTGTGTACCAATGGCGGCAAGAGCGTTCTGACCAACGCCTCCGTACCATCGTTCGAAAGGGAGAAAACAATGCGTGAAGCCGTCATCGTTTCCTATGCGCGCACGGGCCTGGCCAAGTCCGGCCGCGGCGGATTCAACATCACGCCGCCAATGTCGCTCGCGGCCCATGCCATCCATCACGCGGTCGATCGCGCCGGCGTCGAGAAGGATTATGTCGAGGATTGCTATCTCGGCAATTGCGCCCATGGCGCGCCGAATATCGGCCGCCAGGCCGCGCTGCTCGCCGGTCTGCCGAAGTCGACCGCCGGCGTGTCGGTGAACCGCTTCTGCTCCTCGGGTCTCCAGACTATCGCGATGGCTGCCAACTCGATCCGCTCCGACGGTGCTGATTGCATCGTCGCCGGCGGCGTCGAGAGCATCTCGATTCCCGGCGGTCCTCTGCCCAAGGAAGCAGTCGATCCCGAATTGCTCAAGACCGCGCCTGACATCTTCATGGCGATGATCGACACCGCCGACATCGTCGCCGAGCGCTACAAGCTCAGCCGCGAATACCAGGACGAATATTCGCTGGAGTCGCAGCGCCGCATGGCGGCCGCGCAGCAGGCCGGCAAGTTCAGGGACGAGATCGTCCCGATGAAGACCAAGATGAAGGTCGTCGACAAAGCTACCAAGGCCGAGTCGATCGTCGACTACGTCGTCGACCGCGACGAGTGCAATCGCCCCGAAACCACGCTGGAAGGCTTGGCAAAACTCGAGCCGGTGAAGGGCCCGGGCAAGTTCGTTACCGCGGGTAATGCCAGCCAGCTCTCCGACGGCGCCGCCGCCGTCGTGCTGATGGAAGCCAAGGACGCCGAGAAGCGCGGCCTCAAGCCGCTCGGCCGCTTCGTTGCCTGGGCGGCGGCGGGCTGCGAGCCAGACGAGATGGGCATCGGCCCGATCTTCGCCGTGCCGAAGCTGCTCAAGCGTCATGGCCTGAAGATCGACGACATCGATCTCTGGGAGCTCAATGAAGCCTTCGCCAGCCAGTGCCTCTATTCGCGCGACAAGCTCGGTATCGACCCCGACAAGTACAACGTCAACGGCGGCTCGATCGCGATCGGCCACCCGTTCGGCATGACCGGCGCTCGTCTCACCGGCCATCTGCTGCAGGAAGGCGCCCGCCGCAAGGCCAAGTGGGGCGTTGTGACGATGTGCATCGGCGGCGGCCAGGGTGGCGCCGGCCTGTTCGAGATCTACAGCTGATCTGACGCGCAGACATGTGAAAGGCACGGTGCCACCAGCGCCGTGCCTTTTTCGTTGCGCATCCAAGCCTACGAAACTATATAGCCCGTGTCGGAAAAGGCAGACTTGGTCTGGTAAGCCCAAGTCCCTTCGGTAACGAAGGCTCTGGTCTTTGGCCTTGTGCACGAGATCCCCACGACGAACAGCGGGTGCCATTCGGGCGCTCATCGTTCGTCCGTGTGATCCTCGGCTTCAGGGAACGCTCCGGTCGAACATCGACCCCAGGAGCGTCTCATGCAAACCCGATCCACTGATATCTATGACGTCATCATCGCCGGTGCCGGACCCGTCGGCCTGTTTCTCGCTTGTGAGTTGCGGCTCGCAGGTCGCTCGGTGCTCTTGCTGGAGCAAGCGCAAGATCCGCATTCGGCGCTGAAGCAGCTCCCGTTCGGCCTGCGTGGCCTGTCGATCCCGACGACCGAGGCCTTTCACCGGCGCGGCCTGCTGGGGGAGATCGCGACCGCGCAGCGCGTGAAGTCAGGTGCCATCAAACGTGCTGCGCACTGGATGCAGCAGACGCGGCGGCCCGCCGGTCATTTCGCCGGCATCCAGTTCTTTGAGGACGACGTCGATACCGCGAAATGGTCCTGGCGCCTGCCGACGCCGGCCGATGCCAGCGTCGCCGTCGACATGGATACGCTTGAAACCGTGCTGGCGGCGCACGCATGCCGCTTGGGCGTCGACATCAGGCGCGGCTTTGGCGTCACCGCCATTGCCGCCTCGGACAACGACGTCGCCGTGCAGGCGGCCGGCGAGACGTTTCGTGGACGCTGGCTGGTCGGCTGCGACGGCGGCCGCAGCACCGTGCGCAAGTCGTGCGGCTTTGATTTCGCGGGCACCGATCCCGAATTCACCGGCTATTCCATCGACGTCGAGCTCGCCGATCCGGACAAACTCAGCCCCGGTCGCAACTACACGCCGACGGGCATGTACACTTATGCCGAGCCAGGCACGATCGCGATGGTCGATTTCGACGGCGGCGCGTTCCACCGCACCACGCCGATCACCATCGAGCATGTGCAGGGCGTCCTGCGCCGCGTCTCCTGCACGGACGTCACGATCACAGCGCTCCGCCTTGCCGCCACCTGGACGGATCGAGCCCGTCAGGTCACGGCCTATCGCAAAGGCCGCGTGCTGCTCGCGGGCGATGCTGCGCACACCCATTCGCCGCTCGGCGGCCAGGGCCTCAACCTCGGCCTCGGCGATGCAATGAACCTCGGCTGGAAGCTGGCCGCGACGGTCCGTGGTCATGAGCCGCCAAATCTCCTCGACAGCTATTCGCAGGAGCGGCATCCCGTTGGCGCACGGATCCTCGACTGGTCGCGCGCGCAGGTCGCGATCATGCGGCCGTCGCCGGGCACCCGAGCGCTCCAGTCCATCGTCCGCGATCTCATCGCGACCCGCGACGGCGCGACCTATTTCGCGGAACGCGTGCGCGGCGTTTCGCTGCGCTACGACCTCGGCGGCAGCCATCCGCTGGTCGGCCGCACAGTTCCCGATTTCGAACTCCCTGACGGTACGACGGTTGGAGAACATCTCAGGCAAGCGAAAGGCATCTTGCTGGACTTCGACGCGCGCCCATCGCTCCAAGCGCTCGCGAGCTGCTGGGGTGATCGGCTCACATATATTGCAGGCGCGCCGCGGGATCGGCTGGGCCTCGGCGCGGTGCTGGTGCGTCCCGATGGCTTTGTTGCCTGGACCAGCGACGGTGCGCCCGATGAGGGCGAAGCCGCCCAAGCCGCGTCGCGCTGGTTCGGCGAACCCACGACGCGCGGATGTCCCTGAGTCCGCTATGCACTCCGACGTGCATTCTGTCACAATGCACGTAGTCCTACGTGCCCGCAAATTAACGGAAGTTTTCTCGCGTTAGCGCTTCATCAAGTGCATTCATCACCTCAGGCTTTGCGATCAAGATGCGGAATCTCTCTCTTCGCCTTACCCACAAGATCACTGCGATCGGCATCATCGGCGTCATCGGCGTCGTCCTGATCGGCGGCATTCATCTCTATGGCGAGCGCGCGATGGGCCTGTCGCGCGAGGCCGCCGAGAACGCGCGCACGATCTTCGAGCTGAACAGCAGGGTCGCGGTCGAGCTGCTGGAGGCGCGCCGCGCCGAGAAGGATTTCCTGCTGCGCAACGACCCCGCTCGCGCACAGCGCCAGGTCGAGATCTCGCGGCAGGTCGCGCTGGACATTGAGACACTGCGCGGCAGGATCGCGGCGCTCGGCAAGCCCGAGCTGGCGCAGAAGATCGACGCCATGAATGCGTCGCTGAAGACCTATCAGGCGCATTTCGCGGCTATGGTCGAGGAGAAGCAGGGTCTCGGGCTTGACGAGAATTCGGGCCTCGAAGGCCGCCTGCGCGGCTCCGTCCACGAGATCGAGAGCAAGGTCGACCAGCTGCATAATGCCCCGCTCAAGGTGATCATGCTGATGATGCGCCGGCACGAGAAGGACTTCATGCTGCGTCGTGACGCCAAATATGGCGGCGAGATGAAGAAGCGCGCCGCGGAATTCCTGGCCGGCATCGACGCGGACACCATTCCCGATACGGCCAAGGCCGAGCTGCGGCAGAAGCTTTCCGACTATCAACGCGACTTCTCCGCCTGGATGGACACCGCCTTGAGGCTCGCGACGGATTTGAAGGCGATGTCGGAAGCGTTCGCAACGGTCGAGCCCGTCATCGAAGAGGTCTCCAAATCGGTCGATACCATCCGCGCCGACGCTGACCGGCGGAACGAGGCCGAGCGCGACGCCATCCAGTTCTGGATTGCCGTTGCGATCGCGCTGATCGCTGCGGGCGTGCTCGGCCTCGGCGTCTTCATCGGACGCTCGGTCTCGAAGCCGCTTGCTGCGATGCGAGCGGCGATGATCGAGCTCGCCAGGGGGAATTTCGCCATCGTGCTGCCCGGCCTCGGGCGTCCCGACGAGATCGGCGAGATCGCGTTAGCCGTCGAGACGTTCAAGATCAATGCCGAGCAGAAGGCGCGCGCGGAGGCGGACGAGAAGATCCGGCAGGACAAGCTCGCCGCCGAACGCCGCCGCGCCGACATGATCAGGATGGCCGACGATTTCGAGGGCGCGATCGGCGAGATCGTCGAGACGGTGTCGTCGGCTGCGACCGAGCTCGAGGCGTCGGCGACGTCGCTGACGTCGACTGCGGGGCGCTCGACCGAGCTTGCCACGCTGGTCGAAGCCGCTTCGGAAGAAGCTGCGACCAACGTGCAATCGGTGGCATCAGCCGCGGAAGAGCTGACCGCCTCCGTCACCGAGATCAGCCGCCAGGTGCAGGCTTCGGCGCGCATCGCCGGCGAGGCCGTCAGTCAGGCCGGACACACCAATGATCGCGTCGGCGAATTGTCGAAGGCCGCCGCGCGGATCGGCGACGTGATCGAGCTCATCAACGCGATCGCAGGCCAGACCAACCTTCTGGCGCTCAACGCCACCATCGAGGCGGCGCGCGCCGGCGAAGCCGGCCGCGGCTTTGCGGTCGTCGCCTCCGAGGTGAAGGCGCTGGCCGAGCAGACCGCGAAGGCGACCGGCGAAATCGGTCAGCAGATCGCGAGCATCCAGGGCGCGACCAACGAGTCGGTCGGTGCGATCAGGACCATCGGCGGCACCATCGAGCGTCTGTCCGAGATCTCGTCCACCATCGCGGCCGCCGTCGAACAGCAGGGCGCGGCGACCAGCGAGATATCGCGCAACGTCCAGAGTGCGGCGGCAGGCACCACGCAGGTCAGCGCCAACATCAGCAATGTCAGGCAGGGCGCGGTCGAGACCGGCTCGGCCTCGACCCAGGTGCTGTCCGCGGCCCGATCCCTGTCGGGCGACAGCGATCGCCTCAAGTTCGAGGTCGGCAAGTTCCTCGATAGCGTGCGCGCGGCTTAGGCGCGCGCCGCGATCGGCGCGAAGGTCACTTCGATCAGCGTCCCCGAATGGCCTGCGCTCTTGATGTTGAACTGGGCGCGGTTGGCTTCGACCAGCGCCTTGGTCAACGACAGGCTCAGGGCCGAACCGTCGGAGGCATCGCCGGGCGGCGGCGTGCGGAACGGCTCCATCGCGGCGGCGACTTCCTTTTCGCTGAGGCCGTGGCCGGTGTCGCGGATGCGCAAGCATATCTCGCTGCGATCGGACAGCGCGGTCGAGACGATGACCTGGCCGCCGGCGCCCGCAAGCCGGATCGAGTTCGAGATCAAATTCATGGTGACCTGGCGCAGCGCGCGCACATCCGCCGTCACCTGCGGCAGCGCATGCCCGAGCGAGGTGCGGATGATGATGCGCTCGCGATTGGCCTGCGGCTGCATCACGGTGACGCAGGCTTCCACCAGGTCGTTGAGGTTGAGGTTGGCGAAATTCAGGTCGAGCTTGCCGGTCTCGATCCGCGACAGCTCGAGCAGATCGTCGATGATGGTGATGACGCGCTCGCCGGAGGCGCGGATGTCCTTCATGTATTCGCCATAGCGCTCGTTGCCCAGCGAACCAAATCGCTCGGAGATCATCACTTCGGCAAAGCCGATGATGGCATTGAGCGGCGTGCGGATCTCGTGGCTGATCCGCGCCAGCATGTCGGCCTTGGCGTTCGCTGCGCCGTCGACCAGGCGTCGCGCCTGCGTCAGCTCGCTCTCGCCCCTCTTTGCGCGCGACAGATCGCGGAACACGGCGAAGAAGTTCGGGCCGTCAGGCCGCGTGCGGCCCATGATCATGGCGAGCGGAAGCACGCCGCCCTTCTTCTCGCGGCCCAGCACCTCGCGGCCGTGATCGAGCAGGCTCGCGATGTCCTGGCTCTTCAGGCTGTCGAGATAGTCGACGACGATCTGCTGGCTCTCCGGCGCGAACAGCGTCAGCAGATTCTGCTGCATCAGCGCCTCGCCGTCATAGCCGAACAGCGCCTCCGCGCTGCGGTTGCAGGCGTGGATGTTGCCCTCGGCATCGAACATCAGGATGCCCTCGGCCGTGGTGTCGAGGATGGCGGCGAGATCTTCCGCGTCGGCATCGCCGGCTTCCGGCTCGGGCGCGAAGACGATCGGCTCGTCGACTTCGGTCTCGGCGGCTTCAGGCGGCGCGACCACGGGCGCAACGACGACGGGCACCGCATGCGGCAGCGCGCAGATCAGCGCATGCGCGCTCTCGCCGTTCCAGTCGATCGTGTGCAGATGCGCTTCCGTCGTCGCTAAGGGCTGCTCGCCATTGGCGATGGCGGCGCTGATCGTCACCGGCGTGCCGGATTGCGACATGCTCGAGGCGGCGGAGACGCCCGGCTCGACATAGAGCGCGTCGAGGCCACCGGCATCTTCCAGCGCGGCGAGGTCGGCATAGCCCATGCGCGCGAGGAAGGCGGGGTTGGCATAGAGCAGGCGGTCGAGCCGGTAGATCAGGATGCCCGAAGGCAGCAGGTCGAGCAGCGTGCGGTCGCGCGCGCTGTCGCCGCGCGCCGGCGGCGCCGGCTCGGCCAGCCATTCGGCCGCGGGGGGCGGTGCTGCGAGCTCCGAGATCAGGGGCTCCGAAATCAAGGGCGCCGGCGGCATCTGCGGTTCGGATGCGATCTCGTCCGCGGGCGGCTCGGCCGCAACGGAGGCGATCTGCTCGCGCTCGCGTTCGAGCCGCTCGGACAATTGCCGCGCGAGCTCGTTGAACGCGCTGTTCTCGACCGGCGTCAGCGTCGGCGCCCGCTGATCGCCCTGTGAGCGGGGATCGCCGGGTGCGCGGAACGGCACGACATTCGGGGGCGTTTCCACTGGCGTTTCCGGATCGGTTGGGTGTGAATTCGCTTCGATGAAGAGTGCGGGCGGTTCGGGTTCGGTTGCAGTGGGCGGTTCAGGCTCCGGCGGCGGCTCGATCGGCGGAGGCGCAGCCTCTGCCTCCGTCTCTATCTCAGCCTTGGCCTCCGCTTCGGGATCAGGCTCGACCACGTCGGCCGACAGGCTCTGCGTGTGCGGCTCGGCGAACAGCTCATAGCGGCGCAGCGCATCGAGCCGGTTGAGGCCGTCGAGATCGCGGCAGACGCCAAAGCCCTTGAAGCCGACGAAATTGCGCATCCCGTCGTAAACAGGAAGACCGGCGAGCTCGACCGGCAGATGCTCGCCGCCATCGGCCGGCCAGTTCACGGTGATGCCGGCCCAGGTGTCGTGGCTGGCGAGCGCCTGCGCGACGCGGCCATCAGGGTCGAGCGCAAACTCGTCGGCGATCTCGCGCCAGGGCCGGCCGAAGCCGGCCGCGGTGTGCGCGCCCATCAGGCGGATGAACTCGTCCGAGCCGAGCACAAAGCGGCCTTCCGCATCCATCTGCCAGAGGAAGCGTAGCGGATGCTGGCGCGGCTGTTCCGTGTGTCCGGACGGCGGCTCGACCATGGCTGCGGTGATCGGCGCGGCTTGCGGCGGCACGATGGCCGCAGGCGGGTTTTCGACAGGTGTTTCCGGCGCGGCGTCCGCCGCATCCGCGATCGTCTCCGGGGCAGGCGGCTCAGCCACGTCCGTCACAGCGTCCTGGATCGCGACGATCTCGGTTGCGGCTTCGCTCACAGCCGGTTCCGGCGTGCTCGTCTCGGCTGGCGTCTCGTCGAGCTCGGCAAAGGCATCGAACAGGTCGATTCCCGCGACAGGCTCGTTCGCGGAAGATTGGTCCTGCGGCGCGGGCTCGTTCGCCGCAGGCACAGCTTCCGCCACTGCAGGCTCGATCAGCGCGACCAGACCGACATCGCTGCCGACGCCGACCCGTTGCAGCACCATCTTGCCGATGCCGATCGGCAGCTCGACGCGGCCTTGTCTCAGCGCCTCGCTGCGCGCCTGTTCGAGGCCGGCCTCGCCGAGATCGCGAAAGCCGAGCAGGGGGCGCGCGGCCTCGCTGGCGCCGGCGAACATTCCGTCCGGTGCGAACGCCGCCATCGGCGTGGTGACGCCGTCGACCAGCCGATGCAGCCGCTCGACCAGCGGCATGGTGCGCGCGCAACTCTCCATCGCCGTGACCAGCACGCCTTCGCCGCCATCCGCAAACACCAGCCGCGCGCAGGCGCAGGTCATCAGTGTGCCGAGCCGGGCGCCGAAGCCGCGTAGCCGCTCGAGCCTGATAGCGCCGTTTGCGGACAGCTGCCGGCCGAGCTGCGCGACCTGGCGGCGATGCGGATCGGCGGGTCCGAATGTCTTGTCTGCCAGCGCCGCCGCGTTGTCCGCGCCGAAGAACCTTGCGCCGATCGCATTGGCCCACAGCACGCGGCTGCCGTCGAGCGACCAGAGCCACGCCGGCAGGGACGAGGTGGCATGCACGGACAGCCTGGGATCGCCGACGCCTCGCAACTGGAAATCCGAACTCGTCATCCGACCGGCTTTAAGTCCCGCTTGTCTGGTTCACGTCCAAAGGCACACGTTCGAGGCTGCCGGGAATGACAGCCTTAAGAAAGAGTTAGTATCGCCCGCGGGCGCGGGCAGGTCCACGGCCCCCGACCCTTAAGGGGCAGCCTAAGCCGCGATAACCTTAATGTGGCCGAACCCGCAAGCCGCGCGGTCGTTGCATCCGCAGGAATCCGCCAGCGGGCGGGCGTCATACCGGCAATACCATCGCAAGCTAGTATTGGGCCGGGCGGGGCGGACCGGCCGAGGCGGCCGGCAAAACCAGAAAAACAGCACAGGAGCAGCCAAGCCATGACCGACCAGGCCCAACGCCAAGACCACGATCGTTTCGAGCTTCCGCCGGAGATGCGCAACATGGCGGAATCGAGCTTCAGGCAGGCCCGCGACGCGTTCGAGAAACTGCTCGCCAATGCCGAGGCCGCCGCCGGCTCGATGGAGCAACGCGGCGCCGGCATGCGCGCCGGCGCCAAGGACATCGGGGCCCGCGCGATCGCCTTCGCCGAGAGCAATGTGCAGGCCTCGCTCGACTACGCCCAGTCGCTGGTTCACGCCAGGGATCTCACCGAGGTGATGCGGCTGCACGGCGACTACGTCCAGGCCCAGATGCGCATCCTGGCCGACCAGGCCAGCGAAATGAGCCAAGCCGTCAGCCGCGCCGCCATGGATGCGACCAGGGCGAAGCATTAGGGCTCTGTCGCCCCGGCTGCGGTACCCCATCCTCCCCTGGAGGGGGAGGATCGGTTCGCATGACATGCGAACCGAGGTGGGGTGACGGTCTCTCCCCTTCAGGCGCTGCCCGCGTGGAGAGATCACCCCACCCCGCTCGCGCTTCGCGCGATCGACCACGGGCGAGCGACGCTCGTCCCGGACCCCTCCAGGGGGTAAGCCTCCGCCGCCTCGGCGCCTCAACCCCCGGTTCCCCACCCGGGGAACCTCGCGCTCCGGATTAAATTATCGCAACGCACCCCGTGATCACATTGCGTTGCACAATGTTGACATGTTAGTGAGCCACAGTACTGGCGCTGGACGAGCCATCTTGTTGGTTCTGCGTGTCCAGTCTTCGTACCCGCCACCTCGTAACAAGAAATGGCCCCGGTTGGCCGGCGGGCGCGCCAGAAGGCCCACTTTTCATTTCATTAGCGTGAGGGACATCAATGACAGGTGCGACTGATCCGTTTTCTGCCTCGATCATCCCGTTCGAGGTCCCCGAGCAGGTGCGTGCGTTCGCCGAAAAGGGCGTGTCGCAGGCCCGCGAGAACTACGCCAAGTTCAAGGACGCCGCCGAAACCCACAACGGCACCGTCGAGGCCGTGTTCGCTTCGGCCTCCAAGGGCGCGAACGAGTATGCCGCCAAGCTGATGGAGTTCATGAAGGCCAACACCACGGCCCATCTGGACTTCACCCAGGAGCTGCTTGGCACCAAGTCGCCGAACGACGCCTTCCAGCTCTGGACCGGCCATGCCCGCTCCCAGCTCGAGACCCTCCAGGCCCAGGCCAAGGAGCTCGTCGAGCTGACCCAGCGCGTCGCTGCCGAGACCGCCGAGCCGATCAAGGCCAGCGCCTCGAAGTTCTACAAGCCCGCCGCCTGATCCAAAACGGCGGATCGATCAATCAAGAAACCCGGGCCCCAAGGCCCGGGTTTTTTCTTTTTTACCTCTCCCGAAGGGAGAGGTCGGATCGCCCCGGCGATGCGCAGCATCGGCCGGCGCGATCCGGGTGAGGGGTTCAGGTCTCACTTGGGGCTGCGGCCCCTCACCCGGATTGCTCCGCAATCCGACCTCTCCCCGTCGGGGAGAGGTGGACCACCGGCCGCCCTCGAATCTGAGGGATTTATCGCCCTCAAGAGAGGCAAATAACGGGTTTTGCGGCCTTGCCAAAAACGCCCGTTGCACCTAGTTTCCGCCCCGTCCAGCCCCCTCGGTTATCGGCCCGTCAAGGGCGCCCAAAGGGCGGCTCGCAAGGATGCAGTTGTAGCTCAGTTGGTTAGAGCGCCTGTCTGTGGAACAGGAGGTCGGTGGTTCGAGCCCACCCAACTGTACCAGCGGTTTTCCTGAGCGCTTCCGCTACCAGCGACTGAACGGCCTTCGCTATTCCGGTGGCTTCAAAGCGTCCGAGAGCGAAGATCCTGTTCGCCGAAGATCTCCCCAGAATGGCAACGGCGCCGCCGAACGCATCGCATAGCAATACCGATCGACTGGCATGTGCAGTACGAGCGGATATTGCAGCATGAGCGAGGGCCCACGTTTGCTAGCGTAATCTCGCTCTGAACGAGCCAGGAATTGTCATTGACATTCAAGATTGCGTTAGCTCAACAATATCAGGAGTGTGTCTCGCAAGACTAAATTGAGAGATGGCGCCGATGAGTATTTCTGAATTTTTTTCAGCTCTTCCCATATCCGAGCTTACTTCAGCGGTTTCTGCACCTACTTCCGCGATCGCACTGACTGTCTCGATTTTTTCCGCGATTCTATCGCTCCGTGGGGATCGTCGCGCCAGAGAAAGCGTCAGGCCATATTTGAGTACAGGCGTGCACCTTGCTGCGGACGACATGAGTGTTTCACTCTCAAACTACTGGAGCTGGTGTTGCGATCATCAAGAAAATCTCGATATGCCGAGGGAGCGGCTCGTCAGAGACGTCGCTAGGTGCTCTATTGACTTATTCACCGAACTACAAAATTCGCGGCTTCATCGACTTTGTGCAAGATCAGTATTTCGTGCGCCCTGGCGACAAGCTGATGCTCGCTGTTGCAGAGGGAAAGACCGCCCAGGCGCTGCAGGATTGGAGCGAAGCACTGGACGGAATCAAAATCGAGATCCGCTATCTCGATATATTTGGAAAGACTTTCCGCTACGATCGAGTCATTTCGATAAAGACGCGTGGCTAGTACTTCCGCGATTGCGTCACTTGATGCGTGGCGTTTGTCCTGATGTGACGCCACGAAGAACCAGATTAGATGGTTTCGCGACGGCTCAACCTATCCTACGAGCTTGAGCGGCAGAGGGGGAACGAGTTGAGCAGCATTAACATCAGGCGAGCGGTTGAGAACATTCGTTCGGGCACGACCGTTTACACCCCTGTTATCGAACTTATCGTGAATGCGATCCAAGCCATTCGAGCGGTAAAGCCAAAGGGCGGGTTGATCGAGGTTAGAATCCTTCGGCACGATCAAGCCGACATGATCGACAAAATCGCCCCGGTGGATGGCTTTATCGTTCGGGACGATGGCATCGGGTTTAACGAAGAACACCGAAACTCCTTCGACACCTTGTATACGGCCCTCAAAGCCGGCGATGGGGGGAAGGGTTTCGGGCGATTCACATGCCTCAAATACTTCCATCGGCTCACCGTCGAGAGCGTGTTCGAGGATGGGCTAATGCGGAAGAAGCGCTCTTTCGCGATGGGGCATGGCAACGACATAATAATCGATGAGAAAGTGACAGACGCGGGAGTTGCCGCGACCGGATCAACGGTCACCATCTCTGGTGCGCAAGCGGTCAAGTTTCCAGACAAGGGACTCGATGTCATCGCGAGAGTCCTGGTTGAGAAGCTGCTTCCTTACTTCATCGATCCAAATTCGGAATGCCCCCAAATCGTCATGCGCGATGATCTGGGCGGGGACCCTATCCTACTCAACGACTATCTCGGTCAAGCCAATAGACAGATCGTCGAACTGTCCGTGCAGAACAACGAACTGCGTCTCAAGTCTCTCGATAAAGACAAGGACGAAGTATTCACCGTGCGCGTGTTCAAGTTCTACGCTCCCCGCGCGAACAAGAGTAAGGTCAGCTTGGTGGCCCATCGGAGAGAGGTCACCGACGTGACGATGCAGACGTACATTCCGGAGTTTGCCGATGAGTTCTACGACAAGACGAATGAAGTAGAGGACGCCAAAGATCGGAACTACATCATAAAAGCATACGTCTTCGGTGATTATCTCGATCGAAATGTCTCGCTCGAGCGCGGAGCTTTCAGCTTTGGCAAGGACAATGACCTGGTCTTTGGAATTTCGCAGTCTCAAATCGAGGCGCAAGCGGCAACGATTGCTCAGCAGGCAGTCGGTCATGAAATCTCGGCGCGAAGAGAGCGCAAACAGGCGCGCATCAGAGATTACATAAACGATGAAGCGCCGTGGCACCGAGGCTTGAGCCGCGAAACCGACTTCTCGTCATTATCCATGAAGCCTACTCCACAGGAGATCGAACTCCACCTTCAGGCTGCGAAATTCCAGTTGGAAACGCGCGTCCGCGCAGAGGTGAAACAGATACTCCAGAGCGAGGAAACTGAAGACCTGAAAGATCGGGTAACGGAAGTAGTTGGAAAAATATCTCAGACGAGCAAGAACGACCTTATTCACTACGTGTCGCTGCGTAAATGCGTTCTCGAACTCTTCGATAAGTCGCTGCGAATCGGCGATGACGGAAAATACAAGTCCGAAGGCGACGTGCATGACATCGTGATGCCGCGCAAGAAAGATACGGATCAGATCGACTACGACCAGCACAATCTTTGGATACTCGACGAGCGGCTTAATTTCACCGAATACGTCGCGTCCGATAAGCCTATGGACGAAGGAACGGCGACCGAACGGATTTGTCGATCTTCGGCAAACGAGTTGCCTTTCGCGGAGACAACGAGGCCTCGAATCCGATTACGATCTTCGAGTTCAAAAAGCCTCAGCGTCACGACTTCGTCAATCCTTCATCCGACGAAGACCCGATCGAGCAGATCGTCCGCTACGTGAACGACATAAGGGACGGAAAGTACAAGACGCCTTACGGGCGCGATATCCTCGTCAGCCCTAACACACCGTTCTATGGGTACGTGGTGTGCGACTTTCCGCAAAAGGTGAAGAACTGGCTGGAGCGGGAAAAGGATTTCACTGTGATGCCGGATGGCCTCGGCTACTTTCGTTGGTACGGCAATATCAAGCTTTATATTGAGGTCTTAAGCTGGACCAAGGTGCAGCGTGATGCCGAAATGCGGAACAAGGTCTTCTTCCACAAATTGGGCATTTGATATTGCGGCAACAGCGCACAAAGCTCTCGATCGCAGGAGCGCGCTATCCGTAGCGCCGGTCAGTTTTGTGCACGAAACTCACGACGTGAAGACTGCTCAATTGAGTACACCATCACCGTAGTCACAGCTCGCCAGTCGACGGAGATTTTGAATGAAGTTGCTTGGAGCGAAAGAGCGCCAGATCATGTCGTTCCTTCACGAGCGGATATTCGATCCCATACTAACTTCTCCAACCGCCTCTGCAAAATTAAAGCAGGGCATACGGTACACTATCATGCGTTTGGAAGAGCGAGATGCAGCCGGGATGATCCAATACTACTGGTCAGCCATCGTTGGCACTGAGAAGAGCGTTAGCTTTGCCGCCTTAATGCGCCAGGAGGGTTTTGGTCGATTTGAAGAGGCAATCGATGAGTTTCGGCTCTTGTTCCATGACCGCTTTCTAAACCAACCTTAAACATCCAGAATGATACTGGCAGCACAAAACTGGCGCAGTAGCAAATGGCCGCGTGGCGGCCGCGATTGCGGTGACGGTGCACAAAATTCCCTGTCGTGCCCGCCACCGTATCTGCGGTACCGGTCCCGTTGTTTAGCCGTGCACCCCGAACCCCGGGAGATCTCATCACTCGCTTATGACCGACATCTCTCCCGTATCCAAATCTATCCGCAACCAAGTGCCGGCCGGTCGCATGTCTCCAGCGAGGGCGAATGGTTCGGCGAGCTGTGAGATGACGGTGCCTCCCCGCACCTCGAAGCTCCCGCTGTTCAAGGGCACACCGCGAAGGACGATGGTCTGGCCGTGTCCCGAGCTGATGCGCACCAGCCGGCCGTCATCCGCGACATCCAGCGTGACTCCGACTGGGGCCGTCGTGTCCAGCATCGGGATGTAGGCTTCGCGCGCCGAGAGAAGAAAGCTCCAGGGTTCCATGTCGTTGCCGCGCCGGATCGTCGTCTGGTCTGGCAGCTTCAGCCCGAGCAGCTCGTGCGGCGCACCGAGCGTGAAGCGGTGGATTGTACCGGCCTTATCGAACAGAACGCCGCCGAAGCGGTCGTTCGCGTAGGGTCCACCCTTGCATGGCAATCCGTCGATGATCTGATAGCCGTGGAGATCGCCTCCCCAATGCGTGACGTCATTGCCTTCTCTCTTCCACGGCTTGAGAGTTCCCGTGAGCCGCATGCCGAGAATCTCGGTCACCTGCGGCAGCTCGATCAAGACGACGATGGAATGCGCCTTGTCGGCGAACTGGATTTTGCTGCCGGCCGGCAAAGGCAAATCAGCGATGGTCTCGCCGGTCTCGAGAGTGCGCCAGTATTTGGTTGCGTCGTAGCTCTGGTAAAGATGGAGGGCGCCCGCCGCTGGAAACGGCAATGTTAGAAGGGCAGCGCAAGCAATCAATACAAAGCGCAGTCCGCCGATCCAGGGCGAGCCATACCAGGCCGAAAATGCCAACGCGAGCGCCAGCGGTATGGTCACGAACCAATTGGTGACGACGGCATATCCCAACAGAAGCGGCCATGGCAGGCGCAAGATCGGTCTCCTTCGGTTCAATCATCGCCGGCGCACTGGCGCGCACCGGGCCGACGGTTGTGCCCGTGAGGGGACCGTCGGCCCTGGCTGCGCAACTATCGGGTTCAGCCTTCAGGCTTTTGATGCGCTCCGCGCCCACGCCAGCGAAGCTGACGTCACCGGGATCACGTCGCCGACGTCGACCACAGGATGAACGTCCACATCGTTCCAGAAGGTGAACTTCGAAACGAACGAGACGACCACTTTTGGATCATTCGCCTCGACAAACACGTAACCTTTGTCGCCCACCAGGTTCGAAAGAAATGCGTGCACCGTCAGTCCGTCTTCAGGCTTCCACTTGCCGAACGCGGTCAGCAGTCCCTCTGCCGTCCCGAAATTCTGCTCATGTCCGAGGCCATGACGGATCGTATACTCGATCATGTATTTCATAACTCTTCTCCAATTTGATCAGTATGAAAAAGGCAATCAAGCGGACGCTGTGCTCAATGCTCTACCAGCGCCGCCCGGGCGCTAGAAGACCACAAAGCCGACGGATCGAAAATAAGGATGGCGTTGCCATCGCGGGCCAAACGCGTCCTCTTCGCGAGCTCGCCCTGGGGCCGTCCGGCGGACCTTGCGAGCCCTACCACCCCCCCCCACCACCATCACCACCACCGGCAACGCCACCGCCGCCAGCAGCGTGCACAGGGATTACGGGACTACGGTGACGCACCAAACTCCCGACGCGGGGAGTGTCCTATCCGCGATGCCTCTCTAGTTTTGTGCGCGGCACCGTAGCTCCCTGGTTCGCAATGCGATATCGGTAGCGAGCCAAGGACGTTCATGGACAAGCAAACCAGGCGGAAAACATCGTGAGTTTCTTCGAGCGTCTCAAGACAGAAGCATCCGTTGAGTGGCGGGCCTACACCGAACATCCCTTCACGAACGGGTTGGCAGACGGCTCGCTCCCCGAAGCGGCGTTTCGTCACTATCTCGTTCAGGACTATTTGTTCCTCATCGAGTTTGCCCGCGCCTACGCGCTCGCGGTCTACAAGTCGCCCATGCTTGCCGACATGCGTGAAGCCGCGGCCGGCCTTTCGGCCATCCTCGATGTCGAGATGAACCTGCATGTGAAGCTATGTGCAGATTGGGGCCTGTCCCCGACCGACCTTGAGCGGGCCCCTCCGGCGGCCGAGATGCTGGCCTATACACGCTACGTGCTCGATGCGGGCATGCGAGGCGATCTGCTGGCGCTCAAGGTGGCGCTTGCGCCTTGCGTGATCGGGTACGCGGAGATCGCAACGCGGCTCGCCTCGCGACCTCATGCGGACGTTGCGACGAACGCCTATCGCGTCTGGATCGCCGAGTACGCCGGCGTGCCGTACCAGGAGGTCGCAGCCAGAGCGCGGGCGCATCTGGACCATCTCGCCGATCTCTACGCCACGCCGGCCCGCGAGGCCGAGCTGATTGCGATCTTCAAGGAAGCCACCCGACTCGAGGCGGACTTTTGGGAGATGGCCTGGCGCGCGGGCCAGCACGTTCAGTAGCCCGTTCGGCAGCTCGTAGGCGATCGCGCTAATACAAAGATGGGTTTCGCAGGGGCTCAACCCATCTACGCGCTACTGTCGCTGCAATTACCGTGTCTCACTTCAGGGGCGCAGTCCAGTGCACTAAACCTCCGCCGCGCAAGCCAGCGCTGATTGTCAGTCATCGCCAACAATCCGCACCAACTCCACCTCCAGCCTCAAGCCGGGCGCTTGCTTCGCAAATCCCGTGCACAACGTGGATGAGTCGTCGACCGACCGCCCCGACACGACGATGTCGATCTCATCCAATCCGAAGACGCCGGGCGGCCCCGGTGCTACGCGCCGGGCGGAAAGAGTGGCCTTGAAGTGCTCGCCCTGCTGCGTCCAACTTCCCGCATAGGCAAACGTATCGTCGCCGCCGGCGAGTGTTCCGTCAGGACCGAACTCGACCACGCCGGCGCCTTCACCGACCGGCGTCTTGAACCAAACGGCGTATCTGCCCGGGGTGATCACCTGAGCTCACCATGTCGACCTGTATCCAGGCTCAAGTCGAACCAGATCAAGATGGCTATCGAGTGACGGCCACGCCGTCATCGCAATTGCGACGATCGGGGCCGCATCCTCCGAAAGAATGACCGGCGCGAGCTGGATCAGCGCCGGCGTGTCAATTCTGCAACGCCACCGAAGATTGCAACCGATCTACCGCGTTCGAAGGACGCGCGCGGCGCGATTTCGCGGCTTTCTGTCAGCGCCTCGGACGACAGATTCAAGTCCGGGTGATGGCGAGCAGCGCCAGACACGTCCATTGGGAGATTGACTATGAGACACACTTTCGCGGCTGCGGTCGCTCTGTTGCTGGCCGCCACGGCCGCGAGCTCCGCGGCCGACATCGGCGCCATGAGGTTCAAGGCGACGCCTGCGGCGACCGTGTATAGCTGGACCGGCTTCTACGTCGGCGGCAATGTCGGCGGCGGCATGGCTTCGTCGCATTTCGACGACCCCTGCTTCTTTTGCTCGTCGGCGACCCCCACGCGGGGTTTCGTCACCGGCGGCGCGCAAATCGGTTACAACTATCAGTTCGGTCACGGCCTCGTTGGCGTCGAAGCTGACATCAACGGCAACAGCGGCTTCAAGGAATCGCTGATTGGCGGTGACGACTTCAGGGCCCTGCAGGTCGGTCTCAAGGCGGAGACCAGCGGCACGATCCGCGCACGCGCCGGCCTCGTCATCGACAACGTCCTGGCCTATGCGACGGCTGGTGCAGCCTGGGCCGATCTCAGGCAGACCGGGACGGAGATCAACAATGTCCTCTCAAGCCCAACCTTTGGACAGCCGACGGGGACAACGGCCAATGCCAGCGGCGTTGTCTGGGGTGGCGTAATCGGCATCGGCGTCGAATATGCGCTCGACTCGAACTGGATTGTCGGCGGCGAATTCCTGCATACGATGTATGGGGATCGCGATGCGCCGCTTCGCCTCGCCAACGGCAGCGCGGCTTGCACGGACAGACCCGCTTCCGGTTGCGTCATCCGAAGCCAGCTCACGACCGACGTCGCGCGCGTGAGGTTCAGCTACAAGTTTCAGTAGCCCTGGGATCGGCGAACGGGCCGCGCCGTCACTATCGGGAAGCCTCGGCCTGCGCCGGGGCTTCTTCTTGTTCGGATTGGGGTGGGCCGAACTACCTCACTCCCGCCACCACCATCACCACCACCGGCAACGTCAGTGCCGCCAGCAGCGTGCACAGCGCCACTGCGCCCGAGACCGGGTTCACCAGGCGCTGATATTGAACTGCGAAGATATAGGCATTCGCGCCTGTTGGCATCGCCGCGAACAGCACGACGACGCCGGTTACCACAGGCGGCAGGTTCAACAGCTTGGCTAGCGCGAAGGCGATTGCCGGCATCGCCAGCAGTTTCAACGCGCTCATCGCGGCGACGCTTGTCATCTCGCCCTTCACCTCGAAGCGAAACAAATTGATGCCGAGCGCGATCAGCGCGGCCGGCGATCCCGCCTGCGCGAGCAGCTCGATCGTCTTGTCGACGACGGGCGTGAGGCCGAGGCCGGTGAAGCGCCAGACGACACCGAAGCCGATGCCCAGCATCAGCGGATTTTTCGCAAGATCGGCGAGGATGGGCCGGAGCACCGAGAGCACCGAGCCGGTCCGCTTGCGGCTAACCAGCTCCATCTGCAGGATGCCGCAGAGCCAGAGCAGCGGCGTGTTCACCGACAGGATCAGAGACATCGGGCCGGCCGCCTCGTTGCCGAGCGCGGAGAGCACCAGCGGAATACCGAGCATCACGATGTTGCCGTAGACCGAACCGATCGCGAACACGACGCCGTCCTCGCGGTCCTCGCGCCGTTCGCGGATCAGTGCCGAGATCAGCAGCGCCGCGATCCAGGTGAGGGCGAGCGCGCCGTAATAGGCGCCCCACATCCGCCACGGACTGACATCGGGAAATTCCGAGACGACGATGGTGCGGAATAGCAGCGCGGGGATCGCGATGCTGAAGGCGAATTCGGAGATGCCCTTGTGCGCGCCCTCGGAGACGAAGCGAAACAGCACCGCCGCATAGCCGGCCGCGATCAGCGCAAATACCGGTGCAACGATCAACATTGTGGCCATGCGGTCCTCCCCCTCACGGGGATTTCGGCCGACCACCCCACGCGCGTCTCGATCATGCCATCATGCCGGTGTTTTGCCCGACAAGTCAAAGGAAATTCGTAAAATCCGCAAAATCGGCGACTTCGCAAGGCGGCGCAAGGCCCTCGCTACTGTGCATGGGGTTGTTTTCGCGGTTTCGGCCGAGGGGCCGCCGCACCCACCGCCGTCATCCCCCGCGAAAGCGGGGGATCCAGTACGCCGCGGCTTCTCGGGGGACGTCGGGCGCCTCTGGAATACTGGGTCACCCGCCTTCGCGGGTGACGACAGCAGAGAAGATGGTGGGCTCCCTCCTGTTGCCGAGACCGCACAGCCCGCGGGTTTCGCCTCCGGCCTCGTTGCCAACGCAGGCCCGTTCACCCACACTCCTGGCCTGTTCGACACTTTGGGGGGATCGATGCCGGTATCTCGCTTCAGGACATTTTTGGCTGCTGCAACCCTCGGAACGGCGCTCGCCATGCTGGTCCAGCCGGGCGTTGGTCTCGCCTATACGCCCGAGCAGCAGCAGGCCTGCACGCCGGATGCGATGCGGCTGTGCGGCGAGTTCGTTCCGAACGTCGATGCCATCACCGCCTGCATGGTCCAGAAGAAGGCGCAGCTGTCGCCGCAATGCGCGGTGTTCTTCCGCCGCGGACCCGAGCCGGGCGAGGGCCGAGCAGGCGCCCCCACCAACATCAGGCCCGTCGCGGCGAAGAAGACCAAGCCGAAAGCCAAGAAGAAAAAGACCGACGACGGCTAGGCGCTCACGTCCCCTGCTTGAAGCTCCTTGATGCCCCTTGCGCCGAAATGCCGGCAGCGGCATCAGCCTCGCGACAGCTACCGGACTCGTTTTGTTCACACGCCTGCAACGATCGCGCTTCGCGCGCGATGGAAAAGCTCGCTGCGAGGATTTGCGCGGCCAGGTTGTGGCTGGATGTTTCCCGCGTGATTGCCGCAAAAAATGCGCGGTTGCCTGCGCAAACCGCTGATTTATGGCAGTTCGCCCCGGTCGTCGCGCGAAGCAGTGTGACTCAAATGCGCCACGTCTTGTTATTTCGTGGCGGCGTCGCAACCTTCGATAAATTTTTCTTTCACGAATCAGCGCGCTGATTCATTTTCGCGGCCTGGGGTCAATCTGGAGGCCAGAGGTATGAACGTTATTGTTTTTGCATCGCGTAAAGGCGGCTCGGGCAAGAGTACCTTGGCTGCACATCTCGCTGCGCAGATCAAGGCGAGCAAGCAGGTGATGCTGGTGGACGCCGATCCACAGGGCTCGCTGACGCTGTGGCACAAGCTGCGCGGCACCAACGAGCCGCCGATCAAGGCGGCCGTGAACTCGGTCAGCGGCATCGTCTCCGCTGCCAAGCGCGACGGTTACGAATGGGTGTTGATCGACACGCCGCCGAACCTGTCGGCCGTCGTCGACGACGCGATCAAGAATGCAACGATGGTAGTGATCCCCGCCCGTCCCGGCGTGTTCGACGTCAATGCGGTGCAGGAAACCATTCAGATGTGCCGCGCGGCGCGCAAGCCCTACGCGGTCGTGCTCAACGGTGCGCCGGCCAAGCGCGACGAAGCCGAAAGCCCGATCGTCACCATCGCCCGCGAGGCGCTGGCCAAGTTCCGCGCTCCGGTATGGGGCGGTCAGATCACCAATCGTTCGGATTTGTTGATGGCACTCAGCCACGGCGAAGGCGCGCGTGAGTATCAGGCCGAGAGCCGTGCGGCCCAGGAAATTGCAAGGCTGTGGGCGGCGATCGAGCGTTCAGTGAAGGCTATTCGCGGCACGGCGTCGGCGTCCGGCGCAATGCACAAGCAGGCGGCATAATTTCATTCAATCATTCCCCGGACGACAAACGCGCGGGAAGTCCGCGCGTTTTGCGTTTGTGGGGCGAGCACGATCCGGAAAAGTGTGAAGCGGTTTTCCCTCGCGACAAACGCGGAACGCGTTTGCGCGGAGATCGTGCTCAAAATGTCGACGAAGTTACGCGACCATCAGCATGTAGAACACGATGACCGGCGACAGCGTCAGGATCACCGACCAGATGCCGACGGCCCAGATGATGTCCTCGGTGGAAAAGCCCTGCTGCTCGGTGTCGTCAAGGCTGCGCTGCGTGGCGCCGTAATGCGACGCCATATCGTTCTGATTGGTCAAGTTCGCCCCCGCGATTTCTTCGCTTATGGGGTGAACGATACGCAGGATGTTTTAAAATTCCGGGTTGCAGCTCCGCTCGCATTTTGAGCGCATTTGCGACCGCGGCTTAACCATCCCGTCAGCCTGCGAGCCAGACCCGAAATAGCAGCACCGGCATCAGGCCGAGCATCACGGCCCAGAAGCCGAACGACGAGACCAGCAGGATTCCCTGCAGGAAATCGGCAGGCGCAAAGGTTTCCGCCGCAGTCGGGCGAGCGCGTTGCCCCATGGTCATTCCCCCTTTTGAAAGACGTCGAGGCCAAACGATAGGCGCCATTGCGTAAACGAGTCGTGGATGCGCCATGCCGCGACAGCGAAGGCCGTTCGCGCCCGGTTAACCAAGGTGATGCTCTCCCCGCTTCTGCGGGGAGAGCCAAGAGAACGCGCTACGCTGCGACCTTCACCCGCCGCTCGATCTCGCGATCGAGCGTGGCGGCGAGCTCGCTGCTCACCTCGACCATCGGCAGGCGCACCTCGGGGCTGTCGATCAGGCCTGTCCGCCACAGCCAGTACTTCGCCGGCGCTGGGCTCGGCTCGGTGAACAAGAGCCGCGTCAGCTCCGCGACCTCCTGCCAGCGCGCCTCTGCCGCGGCGGCACTGCCGCGCTTCAGCTCGGCATGGACGGCGGCAAAGGTTGCGGTCTCGAGATGGGCGGACAGCAGGATGCCGCCATCGGCGCCGTCGCTGAGCGCCTCGAAATAATTCGCGTCCTCGCCGGTGAGCACGCCAAAGCCCCTCGGCCGGTCGCGCAGCAGCGCGATCGACTGCTCGCGGCTGGCGCCGCAATCCTTCAAGCCCACGATGTTGGGGTGCTCGGCGAGCCGCAGCAGGGTCTGGTTGGTGATGCCGACGGCGCAGCGATAGGGGATGTTGTAGAGCGCGAGTGGCCAGGCGGCGTGATCGGCCAGCGCCTCGAAATGCGCAAGGATGCCGCGCTGCGACGGCCGCACGTAATACGGGCTCGCGATCAGATAGAAGTCGATCGGCCAGTCCGCGCTCTCATCGAGCCGGTCCTTCAGCCGCGAGGTGTCCGCGCCGGAGAGGCCGAGACCGATCGGCAACGTTCGGCGACTGGCCGCGATCTCGTCGCGGACGACGGCGACGAGGCATTCGAGCTCGACCTCGCGCAGCGTCATGCCTTCGCCTGAGGTCGCCCCCAGGATGAAGCCGTCGATCGCTTGCGTGCAGTAGTGCCGCGTCAGCCGCCGCAGCGAATTCTCGTCGAGACGGCCGTCGCGGAACGGCGTCACCAGCGGTAGCCAGAGTCCATGCAGATGGGTTCGCAAATCGGTCATGTTTCCTGTCTCCTTCTCACAGATGGACCTGAGACGGAGGGCACATGAAAAAACCCCGTCCAGGTGGCGGGGTTTTCGGGATTGGCTCGCGATGACGAAGTCAGCCTAGCGCGCGCAAAAATCCGAGGTCCCCGGATGGGGGCCTTTTTTCGAGATGATTGCGCACGACTTCGTGATCATTTGGAAATGATGAGGGGTATACCCAGAACTGTCAATACTCGCGGAAGGCGAACGCTTGTTTGGACAGAAAAAAAGCCGGACCCGAAGGGCCCGGCTTAGGTATTGGCCACGTGAGGCCGACACAATCACCTTCCAAGAGGGATTACTGAACTCCCGCGCCACTGGAGGAGGGGGACAAATGCGCAACGCGAAGGCTCAGCGTGTAACCAGTATGAGCTTGACGAGCGCCATGCAGCAACAGCCGAGGTCGCATGTCAGACATGCGGAAATCAGGACGGCCAGCGCTGCGCCTTGCTCACCACGAAGTCGCGGAACACTTGCACGCGTGCGACCGTCTTCAACTCCTCGGGATAGACGAAGTACGTGTCGAGCTGGATCGAATCCGACTCGCCGAACAGCTGCACGAGCTTGCTCTGCTCCTCGACCAGATAGTCGGGCAGGGCGGCGATACCGAGGCCCTGCTGACAGGCGCGGACGAGGCCGAGGATGTTGTTGACCTTGAAATAGGCCTCGCGCGGACCCGAGCCGTTGCGCGCAGCTTCGACCAGCCAGTTGCGGTTCTGCAGATGCGGCGCGAAGTTGCCGTCCGAGAGCGTGATGATGCGGTGGGAGTCGAGCTCCTCCAGCGTGCGCGGCGTGCCGAAGCGCTTGATGTATTCCGGCGAGCAATAGGCGTGGAAGCCCATTGCGAACAGCTTGCGCTGGATGAGATCCGGCTGCGTCGGCTTGCGGGTGCGGATCGCGACGTCGGCCTCGCGCATCGACAGGTCGAGCTCCTCGTCGGTGACGATCAGCGAGATCCGGATTTCCGGATACAGCGCAGTGAACTCGCCGAGCCGCGGGATCAGCCAGTTGATGCCGACGCCGGGCGTGGTGGTGATCTTGAGATCGCCGCTCGGCCGCTCGCGGCTGTCGGTCAGTTTCGCGCGCGCCGCCTGCAGCTGCATGAACACGTCATGCGCGGTGCGGAACAACAGGTCGCCCTGTTCGGTGAGGATCAGGCCGCGGGCGTGGCGGTGGAACAGCGAGACCGAGAGCTCCTGCTCCAGCGCCGAGACCTGGCGCGAGACCGCCGATTGCGACAGGCCGAGCTGCTCGCCCGCATGCGTGAAGCTGCCCGCTTCCGCCGCCGCGTGAAACACCTTCAGCTTGTCCCAGTCCATATCCGTGAATCCGTCGCGTGTTCGGGGCATGATCGTTATTCCGCTGCCGCGCGCTCGCTGGCGCGCAGGGCCAAGAAACGTTCGGCTTCGAGTGCGGCCATGCAGCCGAGGCCGGCGGCCGTCACGGCCTGGCGATAGGTTTCGTCGGCGACGTCGCCGGCGGCGAACAGGCCGGGCACCGAGGTCGCGGTCGAGTTCGGGGCGACCTCGACATAGCCCGACGGTTTCAACTTGATCTGGTCCTTCACGAGATCGGTCGCGGGCGCGTGGCCGATGGCGATGAAGACACCGTCGGTCTTCACGTCCCTGAGCGCGCCGGTCTTGACGTTCTTCAGCCTGACATGGGTGACCTTGTTCGGGTTCTCGGTGCCGCAGATCTCGTCGACGGCCGAATCCCAGATCACTTTGATCTTCGGGTGCTTGAACAGGCGCTCCTGCAGGATGCGCTCGGCGCGGAAGTGATCGCGGCGGTGCACGATCGTGACCTGCGAGGCATGGTTGGTGAGGTACAGGGCCTCCTCGACCGCGGTATTGCCGCCGCCGACCACCACGACCTCCTTGTTGCGGTAGAAGAAGCCGTCGCAGGTGGCGCAGGCCGAAACGCCGCCGCCCTGGAATTTTTGTTCAGAAGGCAGCCCGAGCCAGCGCGCCTGCGCGCCGGTGGCGAGGATCACGCTGTCGGCGAGATAAACGTCGCCGGAGTCGCAGGTGAGGCGGAACGGCCGCTGCGAGGTGTCGAGCTTGATAACCAGGTCGGTGACGATCCTGGTGCCGACATGGACTGCCTGCTTCTCCATCTGTTCCATCAGCCAGGGACCCTGGATGACGTCGGCGAAGCCCGGATAGTTCTCGACGTCGGTGGTGATGGTGAGCTGGCCGCCCGCCTGCATGCCCTGGATCAGGATCGGCTCGAGCATCGCGCGCGCGGCGTAGATCGCGGCGGTGTAGCCGGCGGGGCCGGAGCCAATGATGACGACCTTTGCATGAATAGGAGCGGACATTTCGATGGACGCCTTTCACGGGGGATTTGCAGCGCGGGCGCGGAAAGTGCCGGGAGGCCTCGCGGAGGCGCTGAAATATCAGAGCTAATCTAAGCCTTCTGGTGAGCTATGCAAGAATTGCATTCCCAATCAGCGGATTTTTCCAACAAGGAACAAAAGTCGCTTGCGCTGCACGCGCAATAAAATTGCTCATTTGCTGCAGACTGGGTTATGAGGATTGCGACAGACCCACCCGATACCGCCTCAAGGCCAGGAGTTCCAATCACGTGTCGCGGAACCTAGACGAGATCGACCTCAAAATTCTCGCCGAGATCCAGGCTGACGGTCGAATCACAAATGTCGAGCTGGCCAAACGCGTCGGCATCTCCCCGCCGCCCTGCCTGCGCCGTGTCCGGGCTCTGGAGGAGGAAGGCTATATCCACGGCTATCGCGGCCTCTTGGACGCGCGGAAGCTCGGCTTCGACGTCACTGTGTTCGCCGCAGTGCACCTCTCCAGCCAGGCGGAAGCGGATTTGCGAGCCTTCGAGGAGTTCGTCCGTGCCGAGCCGCTGGTGCGGGAATGCTGGATGCTGTCGGGCGAGGTCGATTTCATCCTGAAATGCGTCGCCCCCGACATGGCAACGTTCCAGGATTTCGTGACGCACCTGACCGCAGCACCACACGTGCGCAACGTGCGCACATCGCTGGTTCTGCATAATTCGAAATACGAGGCGGCGGTGCCGCTGGAGGTGAAGGGAAGACGGTAGGGCGCCGATCGGCCTATCGGGTGCAAGGCCTGCGGTGCTGAGCACCGCAGGGGGAGCCTCGAAGGATGAACGGCCCGCATGTATCAACGTGCGGCAATAGTCGGGCCGTCGCCCTTCGAGGCTCGCCGAAGAGGCGAGCACCTCAGGATGACGGTGATGTAGTTGGGCGCGCTGCTCCTACCTCGTCATTGCGAGGAGCGCTTGCGACGAAGCAATCCAGAGTGTCTCCGCGGTGGCAGTCTGGATTGCTTCGCTGCGCTCGCAATGACGGTTGGTGCGAGCGCTGCTTTATTTGCACAAGCACCACGCCGAAACAAAAAGGCCGCTCGACGCGCGGCCTTTTCAAACGTCAGTGGCAGAGGCAAGTCCTTACCGCCACTCCACCTTGGTGATCTCATAGGCCTTGGCGCCGCCGGGTGCGTTGACCTCGACGGTGGAGCCCTTCTTCTTGCCGATCAGCGCGCGCGCCAGCGGCGAGGTGATGGAGATGCGGCCCTTCTTGGCATCGGCCTCAACTTCGCCGACGATCTGCCACACCGTCTTCTTCTCGGTGTCCTCGTCGACCAGGGTCACGGTGGCGCCGAACTTGATGGTGTCGCCGGAGAGCTTGGAAATGTCGATGATGTCGGCGCGCGCAAGCTTGTCCTCGAGCTCGGCGATCCGGCCCTCATTGTGGGACTGTTCTTCTTTCGCGGCGTGATATTCGGCGTTTTCCGACAGGTCGCCATGCGAGCGCGCTTCCGCGATATGCTCGATGATGCGCGGACGGTCCTCGGACTGGCGCTTCTTCAATTCTTCCCCGAGCGCGGCAAAGCCGCTCGCGGTCATCGGAACCTTTTCCATCGCTTCTCTCGTTCTCCAGTCGTGCGCCCCAAAACGAAGGGCGCCGCAACCTTGATTCGTCACTGCTCCCGGCGCTGAACACGCGGCCGCCGGAGCGTTATGTGGGTCCGGCGCCGGAACAGAACAACCACATGGCCGGACAGTTCCTCCGGCCATTGTGGCTTCATTGCCAATCACTTAGCGGAGGCTTTGCCGCCGCCAACGATCAGGTTTCCGAAAAGTAGCTCTGCAGGGTACGAACCTCAAGGTCCCCGCCCAGATAGGCGCGGATGCCCTGCGCGGCCGCCACGGCCCCGGAAAGAGTGGTGTAATACGGCACTTTATGCAAGAGGGCCGCGCGCCGCAGCGAACGGCTGTCGGCGAGCGCCTGTGGGCCTTCCGTGGTGTTGAGAACGAGCTGGACGTCGCCATTGGTGATGGCGTCGACGATATGCGGCCGTCCCTCCAGCACCTTGTTCACCTTCTCGGCCGGGATGCCCTGATCGGTGAGGAAGCGCGCCGTGCCCGAGGTCGCCAGCACCTTGAAGCCGAGCGAATGCAGCTGGCGCACGGCATCCGCAATGCGGACCTTGTCGCTCTCGCGCACCGAGACGAACACTGTCCCCTTGCGAGGTACCCGCGTGCCGCCGCCGAGCTGGCTCTTGGCGAAAGCGACCTCGAAGTTGCGGTCAATGCCCATGACCTCGCCGGTCGAACGCATCTCGGGCCCGAGTACCGTGTCGACGCCGGGGAAGCGGGCGAACGGGAAGACCGATTCCTTCACGCCGACATGCTTGAGATCCGCCTTCTTCAGCTTGAAGTCGGCGAGCTTCTCGCCGGCCATGATGCGCGCGGCGATCTTGGCAACCGGCGTGCCGATCACCTTGGCGACGAACGGCACCGTGCGTGAGGCGCGCGGATTGACTTCGAGCACGTAGATCTCGCCGTCCTTGATTGCGTATTGCACGTTCATCAGGCCGACGACGTCGAGGCCGAGCGCGAGCTCGCGCGTCTGCCGCTCGAGCTCCGCAATCATCTTGGCATCAAGCGAATGCGGCGGCAGCGAGCAGGCAGAGTCGCCGGAATGGATGCCGGCTTCCTCGATGTGCTCCATGATGCCGACGATGAACGTGTCCTTGCCGTCGCAGAGGCAGTCGACGTCGATCTCGGTGGCATCGGACAGATAGCGGTCGAACAGCAGCGGGTTCTTGCCGAGCACGGTGTTGATCTGCCCGGTTTTGTCGTTCGGGTAGCGCGCCTTGACGTCGGCCGGCACCAGCTCCGGCAGCGTGCCGAGCAGGTAGTCGTTGAGCTGGTTCTCCTCGCGGATGATCTGCATCGCGCGGCCGCCGAGCACGTAGGACGGGCGCACCACCAGCGGCAGGCCGAGATCGGCGGAGACGAGACGGGCCTGCTCAACTGAATAGGCGATGCCGTTCTTGGGCTGCTTCAGGCGGAGCTTGTCGAGCACGCGCTTGAAGCGGTCGCGGTCTTCGGCAAGGTCGATGGCGTCGGGCGAGGTGCCGAGGATCGGCACTTCGGCAGCTTCGAGCGCCCGGGCGAGCTTCAGCGGCGTCTGGCCGCCGAACTGCACGATGACGCCATGCAGCGTGCCGTTGCTGCGCTCCTTGGCGATGATCTCCAGCACGTCTTCGGCGGTGAGCGGCTCGAAATAGAGCCGGTCTGCCGTGTCATAGTCGGTCGATACCGTTTCCGGGTTGCAGTTGACCATGATCGATTCATAGCCGGCGTCATGCAGCGCGAAGCAGGCGTGACAGCAGCAATAGTCGAACTCGATGCCCTGGCCGATGCGGTTCGGGCCGCCGCCGAGGATGATGACCTTCTTCTTGTCCGAGGGCGTGCTCTCGTCCGCGTCGCTGCCTGCAAACGGCGACTCGTAGGTCGAGTACATATAGGCCGTGGGCGAGGCGAACTCGGCTGCGCAGGTGTCGATGCGCTTGTAGACCGGGCGGACGCCCACCGCGTGGCGCTTGGCGGTGATTTCGGCCTCGGTCGTTTGGGCGAGCACTGCAAGCCGCGCGTCGGAGAAGCCCATGGTCTTGAGCGTGCGCATGCCGAAGGCGTTGCCGGGCAGGCCGTGCTTCCTGACCTTGTCCTCCATGTCGACGATGCCGCGCATCTCGCCGAGGAACCATGGATCGATCTTGCAGGAGTTGAAGATGTCCTCGTTCGACCAACCCAGTCGCATGGCTTGCGCGACCTGAAGGATACGGTTCGGTGTCGGCGTGCCGAGCGCAGCGCGGATCGCGTTCTTGTCGTCGTCGCGGCCCAGCCCCTCGATCTCGATCTCGTCGAGGCCGGTCAGCCCCGTCTCGAGCCCGCGCAGCGCCTTCTGCAGGCTCTCCTGGAAGGTGCGGCCGATCGCCATGACCTCGCCGACCGACTTCATCGAGGTTGTCAGCGTGGAGGAGGCGCCGGGGAATTTCTCGAAGGCGAAACGCGGGATCTTGGTGACGACGTAGTCGATCGTCGGCTCGAACGAGGCCGGCGTCGCGCCGCCGGTGATGTCGTTGGCGATCTCATCGAGCGTGTAGCCGATCGCGAGCTTGGCCGCGACCTTGGCGATCGGGAAGCCCGTCGCCTTCGAGGCCAGTGCGGACGAACGCGACACGCGCGGGTTCATCTCGATCACGACCATGCGGCCGTCTTCGGGATTGACGCCGAACTGCACGTTGGAGCCACCGGTCTCGACGCCGATCTCGCGCAGCACCGCCAGCGAGGCGTCGCGCATGATCTGGTATTCCTTGTCCGTCAGCGTCAGCGCCGGCGCCACCGTGATGGAATCGCCGGTGTGCACGCCCATCGGGTCGAGGTTCTCGATCGAGCAGACGATGATGCAATTGTCTTTCTTGTCGCGCACCACCTCCATCTCGTACTCCTTCCAGCCGAGCACGGATTCTTCGATCAGCACTTCGTTGGTGGGAGACGCGTCAAGGCCGCGCTCGATGATGTCGAGGAACTCTTCCTTGTTGTAGGCAATGCCGCCGCCGGTGCCGCCCATGGTGAAGGAGGGGCGGATGATCGCGGGCAGGCCGATCTCGGACAGCGCCATCATGGCCTGGCCGAAAGCGTATTCCTGGTAGCGCTTGCGGCGGTCGCTCTCGCCGAGCGTCCATTGCCGGTCGAGCTCTTCGAGCGCTGCGCCCGACAGCTTCTCGCGTTCGGCGTGGTATTTGTCGCGGAAGGACTTCTTCAGCTCGGAAGCATTGGCAAGGCGCGACTTCGGCGTCTCGAGCCCGATCTTGGTCATGGCCTCGCGGAACAGCTGGCGATCCTCGGCCTTGTCGATGGCGTCGGCCGTGGCGCCGATCATCTCGACGTCGAACTTCTCCAGCGTGCCCTGCCGGCGCAGCGACAGCGCGCAGTTCAGCGCGGTCTGGCCGCCCATGGTCGGCAGCAGCGCGAAGCCGCCGGGAATGACGTGACGTTCCTTCTCGATGATCTTGGCGACGATCTCGGGCGTGATCGGCTCGATATAGGTCGCATCGGCCAATTCCGGGTCGGTCATGATCGTGGCCGGATTGGAATTGACGAGGACGATGCGGTAGCCCTCTTCCTTCAGCGTCTTCACCGCTTGCGTGCCCGAATAGTCGAACTCGCAGGCCTGGCCGATCACGATGGGGCCGGCGCCGATGATCAGGATGGTGGAGATGTCTGTACGTTTGGGCATCAACTCTCGCCGGACTGGATTTTGGGCACAAAAAAAGGGCGCGCTGCCGCGCGTCCCCTGAGCCGAGAGCGCGGGGTCTTCCCTCGCGCGCGGGTGGGTCTTAGACCAGTTTTCGGGGCGGCGAAACCCCGAAAAATGCCCATCAACCGGCAATTTTGACGGGTTTTGGCCGGGCCTGCCAGCCGCGGGCGAGATGCACCAGAAGCGAGGCGGCAACGCTCGATCCGCCGATCCAGCCGAGATCGTCAGGCGAGAGGGTGGCCAGCACCGCGCCCCCTACGGCCCCGCCGATGGCAAAGCCCAGATACATCGCGGAGGCATTGAGCGAGAGGGCGATCATCCAGGCCTGCGGCTCGATCCGGATGATGCTGGCGATCTGGGCCGGGTAGAACGCCCAGCCCGAGAGGCCCCAGAGGAAGATCGCGGCCAGCACCGCGTAGTAGGCCTGACCCGGCATCAGCTTCAAGACCAGCGAATGCAGGATCAGTGCGCTCGCCATGCCCGCGAGCCCCAGGGCCGCGGTCGTGAGCGTTCCCAGGCGGTCCGCCAGGATGCCGCCCAGCATGTTCCCGATCGCGGCCGCGCCGCCAAACACCAGCAGCGCCAGGCTGATCTGGGAGGCATCGAAGCCGAGGCCGCGCAGCGGGACTGCGAAATAGGTGAATACGGTGAAGCCGCCGAGCGCCCATAAAATCGTGATGGCAAGGGCGATCACGACATTGCCATGGCGCGCCACCGCCAGCCTTTCGCTGAGCGAGGCCGTGTTGCGCGGCAGGCCGCGGGGCAGGCCGAGCAGCAGGCCTGCGAGCGCGACGGTGCCGATCACCGCAACCATCGCGAAGGTCGCGCGCCAGCCGAGCAGGCTGCCAACGAGATTGCCGAGGGGCACGCCGATGACGGTCGCAACCGTGAGGCCCGAGGTCACCAGCGCCACGGCGCGGCCGCGGCGTTCCGGCGAGGCGACAGCAACCGATACGGCGAGCGCCGTCGGCATGCACAGCCCGGAACCCAGCGCCATTAGCATCCGCGAGGCCAGAAGCAGCGAATAGTTCGACGCCACCATCGCCGCCAGATTTCCGGCGATGAAGGTCGAGAGCGCGAGGGCCAGCACCGTCCGACGATCGATGTTGTTCAGCGCCACCGCCAGGATCGGCGACCCCACGGCATAGGTGAGGGCGTAGGCGGTGACCAATTGGCCGGCGGCCGGCACCGAAATCGAGAGATCATTGGCGATCGCGGGCAAAAGCCCCGCAATGACAAAGCCTTCAGTGCCGATTGCGAAGGCCCCAAGGGCCAGCCAGAACACGCTCATGGTCCAAAATCCTATGTTCAATGTTTATTGAACTATCAAAGAAGACGATTCGGGAGTCAATTGGTTCAAGAACTATTGAACATTGCGCTCGCGTCGCTATGATTCGCAGGTCATGAGCCGCACGCCGCCCCACCCCACCCGCGAGCAGATCGAGCTGCCCCTGGTTCTGGATTGTCTGAGCGATCCGATCCGGCTCGCGATCGTCTATCAGCTCGCCCAGCAGGAACGTGTCAGCAGCGAACTTTGCTGCGGCGACTTCAATGGGCTCGCCGGCAAGTCGAACCTCACCTATCACTTCGCAAAGCTACGCGATTGCGGGCTGATGCAGACGCGCGTGGCGGGCACGAACCGCTTCATGCGGCTGCGGCGAGAGGACCTCGAGGCGCGCTTCCCCGGCCTGCTCGATGCCGTGCTCAAATCAGCGGCGAAGGACGCGGACAGGCTTCAGCTTGTTGCGGAGTGTGAGGTGGTTGAGGCGGGGTGAGGACTGCGGATCCAGTCCGTCTTCGCTTGCGCTTCGCTCCAGCTACGCCGGACACGCCTCGCCCCTTCAGGCCTTGCGTGGCTGCGCCACGCGTAGCCCCGAAGGGGCGAAGCGTGGAGGCCCGGCCTGGATTTGAACCAGGATGAAGAGCGATGCACCGCTCTCGCGTAGACGCTTCCGCCACCGGGCCGCGGCGATCATGTCCGATCGGGGTGCGACAAGCCACCTCAGGTGGTCGTTATGCTTAACGGACCAGAGGCGGCCGCGCGATGAAGGTCATGCGCCAGCGGTTGTGGCCGATATTGGTGTTGGCGCGCTGGCTGGCGAAGCCCGCCGCCTTCAGCTTGGCAGCGATCTCGTCCTCGCTGTAGCGCTGCAGCCCGATGCGCGAGCGCAGATGGCGATAGTCCGACAGCGCGGTGCTGACGAGCCCGATCAGCGCATCCTTCAGGAATCCGTGACGCAGGCCGAAGGAGAGCAGCGCAGTCACGTCTCTGAACATGCCGACATGCGGCTGGAGAATATCGCCGAGCACGAGCTTGCCAGATGGCTTCAGGATCCGCCTGGCATTGATGAGCGCGGCATCGAGCTCCTCCGCCGTCATGTATTGCGCGACCGAGTTCATCACGATGAGATCGATGGACTGGTCCTGCATCTTGCGGACGTCATCGAGCGAGCGGACGCGGATCTTGGTGTTCGGGGCAAAACGCGCGATCAGCCGGCCGCGCACACCGGGCGCGGGCTCAGCCAGGATCAGCTGACCACAGGCAGCCGCAACCTCGTTCGCCGATAGCGCCTCGCCGCAGGCATAGTCGAGCACCGTCGCGTCGGGCGAGGTGATGTAGCCGATGATGTCCCGCGCAATGATCTGGAAGTGCAAGTCGCGATGCAGCTTGCTGACATAGATCGTATGCGTCGAGTCGTAATAATCGATCCAATCGTCCATGGTATCCCGCCCGGCGGTTCCTACCGAGGAACTGCATTGCCCGCCTTGCGTTAGGGGTGCGACGGCGCGCCGTCAATGTCCGCGTCCTAACAGGAAGGTTTCCCGTGAGCAAAGCCCCCAGCAAGGTCTCGCCCGATCTCGATACCCCCACCGATCTGCAGCCCCAGGCGGTCAACAAGGTTTCCGAGGCGCTCAACGTGCTTCTGGCCGACGCATTCGCGCTGTACCTCAAGACCAAGAATTTCCACTGGCACATCAGCGGTCGGCATTTCCGGGATTACCATCTGCTGCTGGACGAGCAGTCCGAGCAGGTCTTCGCCACCACCGACCAGCTTGCCGAGCGCGTCCGCAAGATCGGCGGCACCACGCTGAAGTCGATCGGCCAGGTCGCAAAGCTCCAGACCATCAAGGACAACAACGAGGACTACGTGCCCCCGCGCGAGATGCTGCGCGAGCTGATGCAGGACAACAAGCATGTCGCGGCGGCCATGCGCAAGGCGCACGAGGTCTGCGACGATGCCGGCGATGTCGCCAGCGCCAGCATCCTCGAAGTCTTCATCGACGAGACCGAGCGGCGGACGTGGTTCCTGTTCGAGGCGACACGGCAGGAAGGTAGCAACGCGGCGTAGGGAATCCTCGTAGGGTGGGCAAAGCGAAGCGTGCCCACGCATTTTTCGCGGTCGATAGATATCGTGGGCACGGCGCGCAAGAGCGCGCCTTTGCCCACCCTACGGGCATCGCGCTTGTCGCTACCGCCACAGCCGCATCAACGCGCCGTGCGTGCCCGTCACCGGATCGGCCGGGGGCAATGCAACTTTCGGAATCGTCTTCAGCGCCTTGGCATGGTTCTCCGGCGTCGCGCGCGTGATCTCCATTTTCGCACCCGGCGGATAAGCGCCGATCACGCAGAAATCCTCGCTCGCCTTGATGCATTGATGTCCTGTGCCGGCCGGCAAAATCGCGACATCACCGGCTTTGATCTCCAGCTCCTGGCCGTGATCGCCGCCGAAGCGAACGCGGGCGTGGCCGCGCGCGACGCCGAGCACCTCATGCACGGTCGCGTGGTAATGCAGATAGTCGTAGACGCCGTTACGCCAGGTACCGCCCCAATTGTTGGTTTCGAACAGGTTTTCGATGGTCTGCTCGGGCTGCTTCGGATCGAGCGTAACTGCGCCCTGGTAGACCAGGAATGGCAGGATGTTGTTCGGCACGAGCCCGTCATCCTCGAACACGATGGCGAGCGGTTCGGCATAGTCGCGGACGACGGACATGACAGGCTCCTGCACGGGCGTAGCAGGGTTCAACGGATGGCGTAAGGCGACGTTCCTTGACGAAAAAGCCCGGGCATGGCCCGGGCTTTTTGAATGCACCGCGATAGTACCTTACGCGCTCTTCTTCTGCCGCATCAGATCGGCAAAGCGCTGGAACAGATAGTGCGAGTCGCGCGGGCCGGGCGAGGCCTCGGGGTGATACTGCACCGAGAACACTGGCCTGCCGTCGAGCTGGATGCCGCAATTGGATCCGTCGAACAGGGAGATGTGGGTCTGGGTCGCGCCCTTTGGCAGCGTCTTCTCGTCTACCGCGAAGCCATGGTTCATCGAGGTGATCTCGACCTTGCCGGTGGTCTCGTCCTTGACGGGATGATTGGCGCCGTGATGGCCCTGATGCATCTTCTTGGTTCTGGCGCCGACGGCAAGACCAAGCATCTGGTGTCCGAGACAAATGCCGAAGGTCGGGGTGCCCGACTTGATGACGTCCTGGATCACAGGCACGGCATACTTGCCCGTCGCGGCCGGATCGCCCGGACCGTTCGACAGGAATACGCCGTCCGGCTTCATCGCCAGGATGTCTTCGGACGAGGTCGTTGCCGGCACCACCGTCACCTTGCAGCCAACGCCGGCGAGCAGGCGCAAAATATTGCGCTTGATGCCGTAGTCGATGGCGACGACGTTGAACTCGGGCTTGTCCTGGCGGCCAAAACCCTTGTCCCACAGCCAGGGCGTCTCGTCCCAGGTGAAGCGCTGGCCCGAGGTGACCATCGGCACGAGGTCCATGCCTTCGAGGCCGGGCCATTCGCGCGCTTCCTCCTTCAGGCCATGCAGGTCGAACTGCCCGTCCTTGGCGTGCGCGATCACGGCATTGGGCATGCCCTTGCTGCGGATCAGCGCGGTCAGCGCGCGGGTGTCGATGCCGGAGAGGCCGATGATGCCGCGCGCCTTGAGCCAGGCGTCGAGATGCTTGGTGGCGCGGTAGTTCGAAGGATCGGTGATCGCGGTGCGCAGGATCACGCCGCGCGCGCCGGGCGTCGCGGCCATGTTCACCGTCTCGATGTCTTCCTCGTTGGTACCGACATTGCCGATATGCGGGAAGGTGAAGGTGATAAGCTGGCCGGCATAGGAGGGATCGGTGAGGATCTCTTCATAGCCGGTCATCGCGGTGTTGAAGCAGACTTCGCCGACGGCTTGGCCTTCGGCGCCGAGACCGAAGCCTTCGAGCACCGTGCCATCGGCAAGCACGAGGAGCGCGGTCGGTTTATGGTCCGGCCAGGCGGGATCGTTGTCATGTTGTGTCATGAGCCCGCTTCATAAGCCCCCTGCGGGCGCCCGTCAAAGCGGGAAACGCCGGATTCACATGCGTTTTTGCATATTTGACAGGTCCCCTCAGGGACTTAGGTTGGGTCCTGAAATTTTGCGCCGTTTTGGCCGTCAGGCGGGAAACAATGAACCCCCGTGACAAGGTCCGCTATGGCCTCTTTCCCGCGAACGGCTTAGATCAGGGCCATGGATTGAGAGGATCACGATCATGCTGCGCGACGACATCAACAATGCGGTCAAGGAGGCCATGAAGGCCAAGGACGAGCGCAAGCTCTCCACGCTGCGCATGGTCAACTCGACCATCAAGAACGCCGACATCGACGCCCGCGGCAAGGGCAAGCCGCCGCTGTCCGACGCCGATTTGCTCGCCGTGCTGCAGAAGATGATCAAGCAGCGCCAGGAGGCGGTCGAGCTCTACGACAAGGGCGGCCGCGCCGAGCTCGCGGCACAGGAGCGGGAAGAGATTGCGGTGATCTCGGCCTACCTGCCGAAGCAGATGGCCGACGACGAGGTGAAGAAGGCGATCTCGGCTGCCATCACCGAAACCGGCGCCGCCGGCATGAAGGACATGGGCAAGGTGATCGCGGTGCTGCGCGCCAAGTACGCGGGCCAGATGGATTTCGGCAAGGCCAGCGGCCTGGTGAAGGCCGCGCTGTCGGGCTAGGCCCGTCATTCCGGGGCACGCGAAGCGTGAACCCGGAATCCATCGTGCCGCTGAATCTGTTGCTCAATGGATTCCGGGCTCGCGCCAAGTGGCGCGCCCCGGAATGACAAGAAGAAGCTGGGAAGGTCGCCGATGTCCGCCATCAAGCCGTTCCGCATCGCCATCAGCGACGACGTCCTCGCCGACCTCAAATCGCGCCTCGCCCGCACGCGCTGGCCGGAGGCCGAGCTGGTCGATGACTGGAGCCAGGGCGCGCCGTTGAAATGGATTCAGGAGATCTGTGCTTACTGGGCCGATGGCTACGACTGGCGGGCGCGTGAAGCCAAGCTCAACCGCTTCGAGCAGTTCACCACCGAGATCGACGGGCTCGACATCCACTTCCTTCATGTCCGTTCGAAGGAAGCCAATGCGCTGCCGCTGATCGTCACTCACGGCTGGCCCGGCTCGATCGTCGAATTCCAGAAAGTGATCGCGCCACTGGTCGATCCCGCCGCACATGGCGGCAATCCAGCTGATGCCTTTCACGTGATCTGCCCCTCGCTGCCGGGTTTCGGCTTCTCTGCAAAACCCAAAACCACCGGCTGGGGCGTCGATCGCATCGCCGCGACCTGGGCCAAGCTGATGGACCGGCTGGGTTATGCGCGCTACGGCGCGCAAGGCGGCGACTGGGGTTCGGCGGTGACGACCTCGCTCGGCGCGCAGGACCCGGAGCATTGCGCCGGCATCCACATCACGCTCGCCTTCAACACGGCGCCGAAGGTCGAGGGCGAGCCGACGCCGGAGGAGAAGCGCGCGCTCGCCGGCCTCAAGCATTATGTCGATCTCGACTCCGGCTATTCAAAGCAGCAATCGACCCGGCCGCAGACGCTCGGCTATGGCCTCACGGATTCGCCGAGCGGGCAGGCCGCCTGGATCCTGGAAAAGTTCTGGGCCTGGACCGATTGCAACGGCCATCCCGAAAACATCTTCACCAAAGACGAGCTGCTCGACAACGTCATGCTCTACTGGACCACGGAGACGGCGACGTCGTCCGCGCGGCTCTACTGGGAGAGTTTTGGCAAGCGCCGCACGACGCCGGCTGTGAAGGTGCCAACCGGTGTTGCGGTGTTTCCCAAGGAGATCATCACGCCGGTGCGGCGCTGGATGGAGCCGAGTTTTCTGGATATCACGCATTGGAGCGAGATGGAGAAGGGTGGGCACTTCGCCGCGTTCGAGCAGCCGGAGCTGTTCGTGCGCGATGTCAGAAAGTTCTTCGCGACGGTGCGGTGAGCCATGCTGACAGAAGCCGCAACCTACGACGAGCTCTATCGCAATTTCCGCTGGGACATCCCGGCGCGCTTCAACATCGCGGAGGCGTGCTGCGATCGCCACGCCGACGGCACCGGCCGGCTGGCGCTGGTTTATGTCGACGAGATGGGTACCGTCACGCGCACCTCCTTCGACGAGGTCGCGGAGATGTCGCGCCGCTTCGCCAATGTGCTGAAGGCCGACGGCCTTGCGCGCGGCGACCGTGTCGCGGTGTTTCTGTCGCAATCGCTGGAGCTGCCGATCGCGCATCTGGCGGCATTCCGCTCCGGGCTGATCTCGATCCCCCTGTTCGCGCTGTTCGGCGAGGATGCGCTGGAATTCCGCCTGTCGAACTCGCAGGCGAAGGCGATCATCACGGATGAGGCGGGCTGGGAGAAGCTCACGAAAATCCGCGATCGGCTGCCGTATCTGCAGGACATCTACATCACGAGCGGCGCCGTCCACGCCGGCGCGAAACCGTTCTGGTCGGCCATCGAAACCGCGTCCGAAGATTTTGCCAATGTCGACACCTCCGCCGACGATCCCGCGCTGATCATCTACACCTCGGGTACGACGGGCAATCCGAAGGGCGCGCTGCATGCGCACCGCGTCGTGCTCGGGCATCTGCCCAATGTCGAGATGTGCCACAACTTCCTGCCGCGGCCCGGCGATCTGATGTGGACGCCGGCGGACTGGGCCTGGATCGGCGGCCTCATCAACGGCCTGTTCGCGTTCTGGTATCACGGCATCCCGCTGGTGGGACATCGCGCGCGAAAGTTCGAGCCGCAGGCGGCGATGCAGATGATGGCCGATCTTTCCGTCCGCAACGTGTTCCTTCCGCCGACCGCGCTCAAGCTGATGCGGCAGGCCGGCGTGAAACATCCCGGCGTGAAGCTGCGCAGCATCTTTACCGGCGGTGAATCGCTGGGCGGCGAACTGCTCGGCTGGGTGCGCGAGACGTTTGGCATCGATGCGCATGAAGTGTTCGGCCAGACCGAGTGCAATCTCGTGATCGGCAGCAACTCCAATCTGTTTCCGATCCGGCCCGGTTCGATGGGCAAGGCGACCCCAGGCTTCGACGTTCGCATCGTCAACGATCAGGGCGAGGAGCTGCCCCGCGGCCAGCGCGGCATCATCGGCGTACGCCAGCCATGCCCCGTGACCATGCTCGAATATTGGCGCAATCCGGAAGCGACGGCGAAGAAATATGCCGGCGAATTCCTGCTGACGGGTGATCTCGGCGTGCAGGATGAGGACGGCTATTTCTGGTACGTCAGCCGCGAGGACGACGTCATCACCACTGCCGGCTATCGCGTCGGCCCGTCCGAGATCGAGCATACGCTGATGAAGCACCCGTCGGTGGCGATGGCGGCGGTGGTCGGCATCCCCGATCCGATCAGGACGGAATCGATCAAGGCCTGGATCGTGCTGCGTCCGGGCTTTGCTCCAAGCGATGCGCTCGCGCGCGAGATCCAGGAGTTCGTGAAGGTGCAGCTTGCGGCCCACGAATATCCGCGCTTCGTCGAATTCGCCGAGACCTTGCCGATGACGGCGACTGGAAAGGTGCTGCGGCGCGAGCTGCGGGCGAGGGGGTAGCTTCCAAGAATGCCAAAAACATCTCAAGCCGCGGGGCTTCATCGCGCCTCCCTTGCGAAGCTCGACGATCTCGATGCCGCGCTGGAGCTCATGTATTACGGCTGGCGCGGCATGACGCTCGAAGCCGACGACTATCTCGCCAGGCAGGGCCTGTCGCGCTCGCACCATCGTATTCTCTATGTCGTGGCGCGCCGGCCCGACATCGCGATCGGCTCGCTGATCGATATCCTCGGCATTTCCAAGCAGGCCCTGAGCCGGCCGCTCAATCTCCTGCTGGAGCGCAAGCTGCTGACGTCGCAGCGCTCGCCCGAGCAGCATCGCTCCAAGCTGTTGCGCCTGACGGCCGCGGGGCAGCGGATCGAGCAAACGGCATCGGGCCACGAGCGCAAGGTCATGCGCGAAGCGTTTGACCGTGTCGGGGCCCGCGGCGCGGCGGCCTGGATGGCCGTGATGGAGACGATTGCCGACAACAACTGATCGGTTCTCAAGTCAATAGTATTGACATGAGGCGCGGGCTTTGCCACCTTCCCGGACCACGAGCCGGGGAGGGCCGCGCCGTGAGCGGACAGGATATGGGCGCAGGGAAGATGGATCGCGCCGCTGCCGAGCGCTTCGTCGCGGCATGGCATGCGAATTGGTGCAAGGTCGACATCGACGCGGTCGTCGCGCATTTTGCCGAGAATGCCGAGATGCGCAGTCCCCTGGCCCTGTCGCTGACCGGTTCGCCTGTCGTCAAGGGCGCCGAGAAGATCCGCGCCTATTGGCGCGAGGCCTATGGTCATGTCGAAAGCGCTGACCTGAAGATCTTGAGCTGGAGCTGGGACGAGGTGATCGCGCGGCTGACGGTGTGGTGGCGGCTTGGCGATACCAGAGCCAGCGAGTTCATGGATTTTGACGATGCGGGCCGTGTGGTGCGCAGCGAGGCCTTCTACGGAAAATGATCATGCACCTTTCGGATTTCGTCCTGCTCTTCAACGCGCTCTGGTTTGGCGGTGCCTTCATCCAGTTCAGCATTGCGCAAGCCAATACGCTGAAGATCCTGCTGCCGCGGGAAGAGCGTAGCAATCCGATCGCGCCGACCCTGGCGGCCAGCGTGGCCTTCCTGGGCGGGATGAATCTGCCGATCGGGCTTTTGTCGCTTTACCTCCTGGCCGTGCGTCCGGCTTTCTTCCAGCCGGCAGAGGCGCAGCTTGCGCTGTTCCTGTTCTTCGCCGCCTGTCACTTCAGCCAATTCGCCTACAACGTCCCCGTGCTGATGCGCGGCGGACGTGTCGGCGTGGCGTACTGGCCGGTGCTGAAGGGCCCGATGCTCAGGATCTTCGTCATCGATGCGGCGCTGTTTGCGGCCAATCTCGGCGTGGCGCTGCTGCTCGCGTCGCGCTAATAACGCATGATCCGGACCCGGAGGGCCGCGTCAGCGCAAAGTGCGCAGCGGCTTTCCCTCGCGACAAACGCGGAACGCGTTTGCGCGGAGATCATGCGCAAAACAACAAGCTGAAGCGCGATGACGATCTATCCAAATCTCATCGCGCTTCAGCGCGGCGACGCCGACAATGCGGACCGCAGCATCGCGGCGAGGTCCTGCCGCTTGAACGGTTTCGTCAGAATACGGGCGTCGACCCCCTCGGGTGTCTTGACGGGATCCTGGCTGTAGCCGGACGTGAACAGCACTTTGAGGCCGGGACGCAAGGCAGTCGCTTGCCGCGCAAGCTCCGGCCCGAACATGCCGCCGGGCATGACGACGTCGGTGAAGAGCAAATGGATGTCCCCGGGCTGGCGCAACACATCCAGCGCCGCGGGCCCGCTCGACGCCGCGATGACGCGATAGCCCAGCGTCCTGAGCTCACTCTCGACATAGGCTCGCACCATGTCGTCGTCCTCGACGACGAGAATGGTTTCGCTTCCGTCGGGGGCGATGACCTGTGCCGGCGGCGCCGGTTCCTCGTTGTGCGTCGCGGCGACGCGGGGGAAGAACAGCCTGACGACGCTGCCGCGCCCCGGTTCGGACTGCAGCTGCACGAGACCGCCGGACTGCTGCGCGAATCCGTAGACCATGCTCAGGCCGAGCCCTGTGCCCTTGCCGACCTCCTTGGTGGTGAAGAACGGCTCGAATGCGCGATCGGCGACGTCCGCTTCCATGCCGCAGCCGGTATCCGTCACGGCCACCATGACGTAGTCCCCCGGGTGCGGCTCGCCGTCGACGTCGAGCTCGAAGTGATCGAGCGAGCTATTGCGAACCTCGACCGTCAGCTTGCCGCCGTCGGGCATCGCGTCGCGTGCATTGAGCACGAGATTGAGCAGGGCGGTTGCCAGCTGGCCGGGATCGACGCTGGTCAGCCACAAATCGGGTCCGAACGCGAAGCTGCACTCGATGTGCTCGCCGAGCGACCGCCGCAGCAGCTGCTCCATGCTGACGACCTTCTCGGCAATGTCGATCTCGCGCGGCCGCAAGGGCTGCTTGCGCGCAAAGGCGAGCAGGCTGCGTGTCAGGTCCGAGCCGCGCTCGGCGGCGGTTGCGATGTCGGCGGCGATCCGCTGCAATTCCTTGTCGCCCGCCAGCCTGTCGGCAAGATGCTCGGAGTTGCCGAGAATGACGGTGAGCAGATTGTTGAAATCGTGCGCCACGCCGCCGGTGAGCTGGCCCATGGCTTCCATCTTCAGGGACTGACTGAGCTTGTGACTGAGGTCCGCGATGGCGACGCGCTGATGTTCGAGCGACTCGGCAGTGCCGTTGAGCAGGGCCATCAGCCCGCCCAGCTCGCCGCTCGGATGCGGCGGCGGAATGCGTGCGCTGAGGTCGCCAAGCCCGAGCCGCTTCGCCATCGCGGCCAGCCGTCCCACCTGGCGTCCAACGCTGACGGTTGCAAGGATCCAGATGCCGGCGAGCAGCAGCAGGGAGGCCACTGCGAGGATTGCCATGTCCTCGTAGAGCCTGCGGTTCGTCGCCCCGACCAGTCCGTCCTTGGAACGTCCGACCAGGATGTAGAGGCCGGCCTTTCGGATCGAGGGCGAGCGGGCGACGGCCCAGACCTGCTTGCGGCCCTGGCGGTCGGTCACCTCGCGAGAGGCCTCGCCATCGGGCGCTACGGCGAAGCGGAACAGGTCGGTCCCTGCGATCGACGCGCCGACGGGCTCGCTCCAGCCCCCCGTCTTGGGGGCGACGAGGATCGTCCCTTTACTGTCGGTGAGCATGATCTCCTTCTCGGCCAGCAAACGCTTGTCGTGAAATTCCGCGAATTTGTTCAGGTTGAACGAAGCGAGCAGCACGAATTTCAGCGCGCCGGCGTCCGATCGCACCGGGTAGGCGATCTGGAGCACCGACGTTCCGGTCAGGCGACCGAACACCGGCTCAATCGCGACGGCGCCCTGCGAGACCTTTGCCTGGTTGAAATAGGCACGATCATTCAGATCGAGCGTGCGGTTGGTCCGGAGCGAGTCGCAGAACAGGCTGCCGTCGGGATCGATGGTCAGGATTCCCGTGAACTGCGGATATTCTTCGCGGACATCGGATAGAAATGCCGAGCAAGCCGCCTTGTCGCGCGTGTCGAGGTCGCGGGCTCGGGCGAGGCCGTAATCAAGCTGCGCGGTGCCCTGAATCTTCTCGTCCAGATCGCTGGCGATGTCGTCTGCCGATGCGGCCAGATTGGCCAAGGCTGCATCGATCTCGGAGGTGCGATTCTGCACGAAACGCAAGCCGACGAGGCTCGCCGGCACCAGCATGGCCGCGATGACGAGGATCAGTAACCGGGTACGCAGGCTCATCGGTGGGGCAGGTCCGCTGTTCGCGCGCGTCGCTGGAAGGTACAATTTTGCGGCACGTTCGTCTGTCCAGTCCATAGCTATCGGAGCGAAAACCGCACTGAAGGTGAAGATTCCGCCACGCGTGCATCGGGGGCGCCGGTACAATCTTCCCCGTTGCCCGGCATGAGTTGCGCACGCGCGCAGTGGCGCTAATATCTGAAACTGCGTGCGACGAAAGATCGCGCTGAAAGTGGGAGGAAGCTGATGTCCATCTCGGGCAAGGTCGATCCTGTGGTGCGTCCCGTCGCGGCGCCCGATATCGCCGAGGCGGTGGTTGAGGGCCTGCGCGACTTCCAGGCACTGCCGCTCTACGGGCTTTGCTTCGGCGCGCTCTACGCCGCCGGCGGCATCACCATCATCCTCTGTCTCACCGCCTTCGGCATGGTCTATCTCGTCTATCCGCTCGCCGCGGGCTTCGCGCTGATCGGGCCATTCGTTGCCATCGGTCTCTATGAGGTGAGCCGCCGCCGCGAGCGCGGCGAGCCGGTGTCCTTTGGCGCGATCTGGTCGGCGATACGTTCGCGCAGCGAGATCGGCTGGATGGCCTTCGTCACGCTGTTCGTGTTCGTGATCTGGATGTACCAGGTGCGGCTCCTGATCGCGCTCTTGCTTGGCCTGCACGCCTCGTTCTCGAGCCTTCAGGAATTCATGACGGTGGTGCTGACGACCAATGAGGGTCTGCTGTTCCTCGCCATCGGCAACGCGGTCGGCGCCGTGTTGTCACTGATCCTGTTTTCGCTGACGGTGGTGTCGTTTCCACTGCTGCTCGACCGCGAGGTCGATTTCGTCACTGCCATGGTGACGAGCGTGCGCGCGGTGGTGACGAGCCCGCTGCCGATGATCGGCTGGGCGGCGGTCATCGTGATGCTGCTGATCGTGTCGGCGCTGCCGTACTTCCTCGGCCTGGTGGTGACGCTGCCCGTGCTCGGACATGCCACGTGGCACCTTTATCGGCGGCTGGTGGTGCCGGTGCCGTAGTCGTTCTGGCGGGACCCATTACCGCAGGGGGCAGTGCCGTAGGGTGGGCAAAGGCGCCCTTGCGCCGTGCCCACCACCTCTCAAAATAGCATGAGTTCGTGGGCACGCTTCGCTTTGCCCACCCTACGATGCTCCTTCCTGTGGTGGGTCCCGGGCTCGCGCTTCGCGCGCCCCGGGACGACACCTGCTACGGCGTCTTGATCCCCATCGCCTTCAGCGCATCCAGCATCCGCTGCGGCGGCCCCATTTTCACCACCAGCGGCTTGCCGGTCTCGAGCACGCTCTTGAGGCTGGAGAGGATCGCCGGCCAGCCCGAGCGGCCGCCGGAGAGGATATCGTCGCTCAGCGGGCGATCGTGGCCCTCGCTCATGGTGAGCCGGACGGCACCTCCGACCTGCTCGATGTCGTAGGTGACGAGGGTCGGCCCCAGCTTCTCGATCAGCTCGGGCCAGTTGACGTTGAACGTCACCGCAAGCCTGTGTGGCGGATCGTAGGCGAGCACCTCGCCGCTGATATGCACGGCGCCGTCAGGCGTGCGCACGATGAAGGCGCCGCCGAGCTTTGGTTCGACCTCCACCGCGTTGCCGAAGAAATATTGCTTGCTGAACTCGGCGGAGGTCAGCGCCTCCCATACCTTCTCCGGCGTGGAGGCGATGTAGATGGTGTAGACGGTGAGCGGCTTGAACTGGTCGAGCTTCATTTTGCGTCGAACCCCTTGTTGAGCGCCGCGCGCGTGATGTTGAGCAGCTTGCCGGTCTCCAAGAGGCTCTTGAGCTGCGACAGGATCGCTGGCCAGCCGTTGGAGACGGCGCCGAGATATTTGCCGCCCTCGATGAAGCCGTCGTGCAGCACGGTCAAACGCACGACCGGTCCGAAAGGTTCGATGGTGAAGAGAACGCGCGAGATCGGCTCGCCGCGCAGCTCCTCATATTTGTGGTGCTTGAAGCTGTAGGACAGCCGCCGCGGCGGATCGGCCTCCAGGATTTCGCCTGAATCGGTGACCTCGCCGTCCAGCGAAAGCGCGAAGGGCGAGCCGACCGTCCAGTCGGAGCGGACCTCGGCACCGAACCAGTATTGCCTGGTGAACTCGCTCGATGTCAGCGCCTGCCACAGCTTTTCCGGCGTGGTCTCGATATAGGTGACATAGACGAATTGCGGCTTACTCATCGCGCTTCTCCAACTGGCGTTTCAACTCGCTGAGCGCGGCGAGCTTGCCGCGCTCGAACTTCCTGATCCAGCGTTCGCCGATCTGATGGATCGGCACCGGGTTGAGATAGTGCAGCTTCTCGCGACCATGCCTGATGGTCGTGACCAGATTGGCCTCTTCGAGAATGGCAAGGTGCTTGGTCACCGCCTGGCGCGTCATCGCGAGGCCTTCGCAGAGCTCGCCCAGCGTCTGGCCGTTCCTGGCGTGAAGCCTGTCCAGCAGCGACCGTCGTGACGCATCGGCGAGCGCTTTGAAGACCTCATTCATGGCAGCGATAATAGGCAACCAAATGGTTGCATGTTAAGATGGTGTCTTTGGCGCGTGCAAATGGCTGTGTTAGCCTTGAAGCTCAGCCAACGCAGATTGGTTCCGGGAGGACTTTGATGTTCCGTTGCGTCTCGACTGCTGCCGCCCTCGTCCTTTTCGCCGGCAGCGCTTTCGTTCATGCCCAGAAGCAGACCATTGGGGCGCCGCCCGAGTCGTCCAACATGAAGCTGGTCGGCAGCAACGATCTTCAGGCGCGCAGCGCCTATCAGCCCACCATCCATCATCAGGGCGACCGCTGGATCGCCTATATCGGTCATCACGGTGGCACCGACGACGTGCCGGCTGCCGTTAATCCGATGACCGGCAAGGCGGAGCCGAACGGGACCTCGATCGTCGATGTCACCGATCCCGCGCACCCCAAATATCTCAGGCATCTGCCGGGGCAGGAAGGCAAGTACGAATCCGGCGGCGCGCAGATGGTGCGGGTCTGCGATGGCAAATCCCTGCCCAAGGCCGATCCCGATGCGGTTTACATGCTGCGCACCTTCGGCAGCGAGGCGCATGAGGTCTGGAACGTCGCCGATCCCGCCAATCCCGTGCTGATCACGCGCATCGGCGGCTTGAAGGACACGCACAAGAGCTGGTGGGAATGCGAAACCGGCATCGCCTATCTCGTTTCGGGCGCGCCGGACTGGCGCACGCGGCGCATGACGCAAATCTATGATCTCTCTGATCCCGCGCATCCGCAAAAGATCCGCGATTTCGGCCTGCCCGGCCAGGAGCCCGGATCGACCGGTGCGGTGCCGACTGAATTGCATGGCCCGATCTCGACCGGGCCAAACGGCAACCGCGTCTATTTCGGCTACGGCACCAACAAGGGCGGCATCTTGCAGATCGTCGATCGCGAGAAGCTCCTGAACGGACCGAAGGAGCCGACGCCGGACAATCTGCGCTATCCCGAAATCTCGCGGCTGCCGATGTCGGCGTTCAACGGCGCGCACACCACGTTTCCGATGCTCGACATGCCCGTCGCCGAGTTCGCCGAGGACAAGGACGGCAAGACGCGGGACATTGTCATGATCGTCGACGAGGCGATCCTGAACGAATGCGGCGAGGCCAGGCAGATGGTCTGGTTCGCCGACGTCACCACCGAGACCCGGCCGATGATGATCTCGAGCTACACCGTGCCGGAGGCGAGCGGACAGTTCTGCCAGCGCGGCGGCCGGTTCGGCTCGCATTCCTCGAACGAGAGCATGGCGCCGGTCTATTACAAGAAGATGGCCTTCATCGCCTTCTTCAATGCCGGGGTCCGTGCGCTCGACATCCGCGATCCCTATCATCCGAAGGAGGTCGGCTACTTCATTCCGTCGATCACGCAAGCGACCGACAAGCGCTGCATTCCGGTCGAGGGCGGCGAGCGCTGCAAGGTCGCGATCCAGACCAACAATGTCGAGACCGATGACCGCGGCTACATCTACATCGTCGATCGTGCCAACACCGGCCTGCATGTTCTCGAGCTGACAGGGCCCGCGCGCGCCGTCGCCGGCCTGCCGAAGAATTGACGATGCGGCGCGCGCTGGCGATGGCGGTGGCTGTGGTCGCGCTCGGCGCCTCCGGCGTCGGCGCATATCGGCTCGCGCCGCTGCCAGACGCATCATCAGCGCATTGGCGCGAGATCGTGTGGCCGTTCCCGCGCGACGGCTGGCCCGCGGGCCGCGCCTTTCGCTGCGAGGGCGGCGCCTGCGACGGCGCCGAGCTGTATGTCCGCGCCAAGCGCGGCTTCTGCAATTGCGACAGCGGCGTCGCCGATGACGACGAGGTCGATCGTGTCGCCGATCTCGACCTGATCTCGCCGCGCTTTGCCGCAACTGCGCCGGGCGAGGTCGTACATGTCGGTGAGATGCGCGGTCGCGCGCGAGGCTATGATCTCGATATGCCCGATGGTGCGCGCCACGCCGCGACCGGTATCGCTCTCTCACAGCGCTGCGACCTCTTTGTCGCGGCAGTACAAGGGCGCGGCGAGACCAGCGCGATGCAGCAAGCGGCGCTCGTGTTCCTCGAGACCCCGCAGATGCAGGCATGGGTGGTCGCAGCGCTGGACGGAAACTAAGTGCCGTGCATTAATATCCGCAAACGCTTTCAGCGCGAGTTCCCACATGATGTCAACGCAAGCCTATCTCGCCTTCGTCGCCGCCTGCATTGCGCTCGCACTGCTGCCGGGGCCGATTGTCACCCTCGTCATCGCCAACGGCCTGCGCCACGGCACCCGCGCGGCGCTGACCAATGTCGCCGGCGCGCAAGCGGGCCTTGCCATCGTGATCGGCATCGTCGCGGTCGGCCTCACGTCGCTGATGTCGACCATGGGCTACTGGTTCGACTGGGTCCGCTTTGCCGGCGCGGCTTACCTGGTCTGGCTCGGCATCAAGCTGATCCGGGCACCGATCGAAGGCGTCAAGCTTGACGAGCCGCCGGCCCCGCCGCGCGGCGGATTCTTCCTGCAAGGTTTCCTGGTGCTGCTGTCGAATCCGAAGGTGCTGGTGTTCTTCGGCGCTTTCATTCCGCAGTTCATGGATATGAACCAGCCGCACTTTCCGCAGGTCGCGCTGCTGGGCGTCACCTTCATGGTCACCGCCGTGATGACGGACGCGCTCTATGCTGTCGCCGCCGGCCGCGCCCGAAAGTTCTTCTCGGCACGGCGCACCCGTCTGATGTCGCGCATCTCCGGCGGCTTCATGATCGGCGGCGGGATCTGGCTGGCGCTGACCCGGGCGAAATGAGCTGCGGCATGATTCGCATAAGCGCACAGCGGTTTTCCGAAAAGATCATGCCCAAACAAAAACCCAAAGCGCGATAAGGCTCATCGCGCTTTGGCCCGGTTGAACCTTCGTCCGCGGTGGTGCGTCCAAGGAAGCATTGCCGCTGACCAAGGATTTTGCCCGTGCCCAATCTGCCCCCGCTCGTTTACGCAATGCTGCTTGCGCCGCTCGCGCTGATCCTGATTGCAGCCATCGTGAAGACCTGGCAGGCGCGCGAAGCGCGGAGCTGGCCGCAGGTATCGGGCAAGGTCGTCACATCGGTCGCCGAGGTGCGCGAGGAGAGGGTGCCCGACGACGAGCACGAGGACGGCTACCGCACGGAAACCCGCAATTTTGCGAACGTCACCTACGAATATTCCGTCGGCGGTCGCAAGCTGAGATGCAACCGCATCTCGATCGGCGAAGACCTCGGCAATTTCCAGGTGGCCGAGAAGCTGGCGAAATACCCGGCCGGCAGCATCGTCACGGTCTATTACAATCCGCGCCATCCTGAAAAGGCCGTGCTGGAGCGCGACCTGCCGAAGGGCTTGTGGGGCTGTCTCGGCATCGGCTCGGCCATCGTGGTCGCGATCGTCTTCGGCTCGGCATTCGGTCTCAACCAGAGCTACGCCTGGCTCACCCATCACATCGGCCGGCCGGATCTTGCAGGCATGGTCGTGGGCTTCGGCGCGTTCGGGTTCGTCATCGCGCTGATGGCGTGGGCCGCGCAGCGGCAGGCGGCCGCGGCGACGCGCTGGCCGGTCGTGCCGGGCACGATCAGGCTGTCGGGAATCGAGGAATATCACAAGGCGAGCGAGCCGGGCGAGGTGCGTGGCGCCGAGATGTTCGGCAAGCACGTGACCTACACCTACAGCTATCAGAACGTCCGCTACACCAATGAATGCGCGCGGGTTGCGGCCGAAACGCCGCAGGCCTCGAGCAAGATGCTGGAGAAGCTGATGTCGCGCTATCAGGACGGTGCGGCCGTGGAGGTTCACGTCAATCCCGATAACCCTGCCGAGGCCACGCTCGATGCCCGCGGCGACGGCCGTATCGCCTATGTGCTGTGGGGCATCGCCGCGATCTTCGCCGCGCTCGCGCTGTTCGTGGCGACGCGGGGCGGCTAGCCGGGCAGCAGCGCCGGCTTCAACTCCGCCTCGATCTCTCCAAAGATCCTTGCCAGCCGCTCCGCCCATTGCTGCTGGCCGGATTGATCCGCGATCAGATCCTGGCGGATCTCGATGCCGGTGTTGACGAGGCCGCGCGCCTCGCCGTGGACGGGGATGGTGTAGTCGCTGAGATCGCTCACCGCATAGGGCTCATTGTCGCCGACCACGAGATCGCCCTCGGCGCGCAAATGTCTCAGCAGCAGCTGCGGCAGGACCTTGTCGCGATTGTAGAGCGCGCCGATGTGCCAGGGCCGCGCGACGCCGGCATAGACGGGCGTGAAGCTGTGCAGCGACACCAGCACCGTCGGCCGCTTGTCGTGCAGGCGGCGATCGATCACGGTGTCGATGCGGCGATGATAGGGCTCGAAGATCTCGCGCCGCCGTGCCGCACGCTCGCGTTCCGAAATGCCCTCGTTGCGCGGGATCGTGGTCGCCTCCGAGATCACGGGAATCGAGCTCGCGACATCAGGCGAGCGGTTACAGTCGATCACGAGCCGCGAATAGCGTTGTGCGACAAGGTGGGCGTCCAGCATCTGCGCCATCCGCTCGGCAACACCGGCGATGCCGATGTCCCAGGCGATATGCCTGACCAGCTCGCTTTCCGATACGCCGAGATCGCCGAGCGCGCGCGGCAGGATGCGGCCGTAATGGTCCGATGTCAGCAGGAAGGGCGATGTCCCTTCCGCATTGACCTCATGCACCGGTGGAATATCGCCCTCGCCAAGGAGTTGATCCGTCGCCTCGGCTGTGTCTAAAGCCATCCTGATTGCCTATGCAAAAAGCGGTCGCCCCGGACATTGGGCAAACAATCGTTAATATCAGGTCTGCCCAAAATCACCATGATCTCCCGACGATGCCGCTGCTGACGATTCATCACAAGACCGAATATCGCTACATCAGGCCCGTGGCGTTCGGTGAGCACAGATTCATGCTGCGTCCGAGCGACGGCCATGATCTGCGCGTGCTCGAGTCCAGGCTCGAGATCTCGCCGGAGCCGAGGTCGCTGCGCTGGATCCACGACGTGTTTGCCAACTCGGTCGCGGTCGTCGATTTCGACGCGCGCGCCGATCGCCTGATGTTCGACTGGCACGTCACGGTCGAGCACAACCCGGTGGAAGACTTCGCGCTGACGCCTGACGATCCCGCCTATTTCTATCCCTTCGTCTACGATGATGCCGAGCTGCCCGATCTCGTCCAGTACATCACGCCGCAATACTCCGATCCGGACGGCAGGATGGCGGCATGGGCACGCGGCTTTCTCGACGAGAATGCGTTGTCGCCCACCTTCGATATCCTCAGCCGCATCACGCATACGATTCGCAAGCAGTTCAAATACCAAAGGCGTCACGCGCCGGGCACGCAGAGTCCCTGCGATACGTTGCGATTGGGCACGGGCACCTGCCGCGACTACGCGTTGTTCATGATCGAGGCGCTGCGCCGTCTCGGCATCGCCGCGCGCTTCGTCTCCGGCTACATCTTCGTCCCTGAAGACATCGTGCAGCACCATGTCGGCGGCGGCTCGACCCATGCCTGGGTGCAGGTGTACTTGCCGAGCGCGGGCTGGATCGAGTTCGATCCGACCAACGGCATCCTCGGCACCCGCGATCTCATCCGCGTTGCGGTCGCGCGCGACCCGCGCCAGGCGATCCCGCTGCACGGCATCTATATCGGCACCCAGGACGCGTTCGACGTCATGGACGTCAGCGTCAGGGTGGTCTCGGGCGTGGAGCGCGGCGAGGAGCTGGAAGCGGAGGTCGTGTAGATGGTGCTTCCTTCGTCATTGCGAGCGAAGCGAAGCAATCCAGGATCTTTCCGCGGCGATAGTCTGGATTGCTTCGTCGCACCAGCGCAAAACTGCTTCGCAGTTTTGTCGCGGGCTCCTCGCAATGACGGCGCGGAGAGTTTATAGAGCCCCCATGACCTCCGATCGTCTCTTCGTCTACGGCACACTGATGCGCGGCTTCGACCATCCGATGGCGCGGCTGTTGGCGCAGCATGCAGATTTCCTCGGTGAAGCAACGTGCCGCGGCCGGCTCGTGCTGGTGAAGCATTATCCGGGATTGCTGCTGTCCGACGCATCATCGGACGTCGTGCATGGCGAGCTCTTCGCCTTGCGCGCCGGCGACGAGCTGTTGCGCGAGCTCGACATGTACGAAGCCTGCGGCGAGGGCTTTCCGGAGCCGACCGAATATCTGCGGCAACTGGTCGAGGTGACCGGGGCGGATGGCACGACGGCACCGGCATGGACTTATATCTACAACTGGCCGGTGACGGGCCTGCCTCATATCGAGTCCGGCCGCTTTCTCGACCACTAAGCCGACAGCACTTCCTTCACCACGCGCACGTCGACCTCGCGCTCGACATAGCTCCACTCCTCGGTCTGCCTGAGCATGCCGACCAGCTCCTCGAACAGCGAGGCGTGGGCCGGCGCGAACTCGAACCAGGTCAGGAAATCGAACGGCTCGCCGAGGTCGCGGCTGTGATAGAGCTGGCGGGCGATCGCGGGCAGGAAGCGAAGACTGCTGGCGATGTGGTGCGATTTGTCTTCAAAGATCTTGCGCCGCTCTTCCTGCGTCAGATCCCACCAGGCCTGCGATTTGCGGATCGGGATCAGCGCCGCGCTGGTTGCCTCCAGCCGGCCGAGGCCGGCCTGCACGCTCTCGAGCTGCTGCTTCTCGGCCCGTTCCGTGTAGCGCAAGCTGCTCGGCACGCCGACCAGCCGCCAGGCATTGCGCGAGGGCACCAGCGGCAGCGCAACGGCATCGCTGTCGTTGACCGACAGCGCCGGCATGAAGGGCAGGGGCTCGCCCGTCACAGGCGACATCGAGGTCACGCGCCAGCCCCCGCTCTGGCCACCCCGAAAGGTCCTGAACATGGCCCATGGAAGCGTGGAACCGGGCGGGGTTCAAGGGGGCTCGCCTGCCCATCCCGTCATCCTGAGGCGCTCGCCGCGCAAAGCGCGGTGAGCCTCGAAGGATGAATCGGCCCGGATGCAGCCTCGCAGAAAGAGGCGGGCCGTCGCCCTTCGAGGGCCGCTGAAGGAGCGGCCGCCACAGCGACAATGGCTTCGCTATCGCGCGGGGGTGACGGGACCAAGCCCTGTGCATAGGTCGAATAGTCAGGATAACCCGCCTAAACCTGACTTTTGGCGACCCCGCACCTATATCCCTGATCTTCCGCCCGACTCACCCCGGTTCGCGCTACACAATGGCTATGCGCTTAACGCCCCAATTCCTTGACGAGCTGCGTGCCCGGCTTTCGGTCTCCGAAGTCGTGGGCAAGCGCGTCAAGCTGAAGAAGGCCGGGCGGGAGTGGAAGGGGCTGTCGCCGTTCCAGCAGGAGAAGACGCCGTCCTTCTACGTCAACGACCAGAAGGGCTTTTACCACGACTTCTCCTCCGGCAAGCACGGCGACATCATCAGCTTCGTGATGGAGACCGACGGCGTGCCGTTCGCGGAAGCCGTCGAGCGGCTCGCCGGCATGGCCGGGCTGCCGCTGCCGGCGGTGACACCGGATGCGGCCCGGCACGAGCAGCGCCGCCGCACGCTGCATGACGTCATGGAGCTCGCGGCAAAGTTCTTTGCGGAGACGCTGGCCTCGCGTGTCGGTGCGAAAGCGCGCGGCTATCTTGCTGACCGCGCCATCTCGCCGGCGACGCAAGTGCAGTTCCGCCTCGGCTATGCGCCGCCGCCGCCCGAGCGCTTTGCGCTGAAGGAGCATCTCGGCAAGCTCGGTGTCTCCGTCGAGGACATGATCGAGACCGGACTTCTGGTTGCCGGCAACGACATCCCCGTTCCTTACGATCGCTTCCGCGATCGCGTGATGTTTCCGATCACGGATCTGCGCGGCCGCGTCATCGCCTTCGGCGGGCGCGCGTTGGAGAAGGACGTTCCGGCAAAGTACCTGAACTCGCCGGAGACGCCGCTCTTCCACAAGGGCGACAATCTCTACAATCACCAGACCGCGCGCAAAGCCACGCATGACGGCGCATCGCTGATCGTGGTCGAAGGCTATGTCGACGTCATCGCCATGGTCACCGCGGGTTTTCCCGGTGCTGTCGCGCCGCTCGGCACAGCGCTGACCGAAAACCAGCTCGCGCTGCTCTGGAAGATGGCGGACGAGCCGATCCTCTGCTTCGACGGCGACAGGGCCGGACAGAAGGCGGCTTATCGTGCTGCCGACCTTGCCTTGCCATTCCTCGCGCCCGGCAAGAGTCTTCGCTTCGCGCTGCTGCCGGAGGGGCAGGACCCCGACGATCTCGTGCGCACCAGTGGCCGCGGCGCGATCGAGGAGGTGATCGCGGCGGCCCGGCCGCTCGCCGACATGCTCTGGTCGCGTGAGCTCGAAGGCGGCAACTTCGCCACGCCCGAACGCCGCGCCGCGCTGGAGGCGCGCATCAAGGAATTGTCCAACGGCATCCGCGACGAGGTGGTACGACGCTACTACCGCGACGATTTCGTCGAGCGGCTGCAGCGCACCTTCTCGCCCGACGGCGGGCGCGGCGGCTTTGCGGGCAGGGGCAATTTCCGGCAAGGGGCCGGCGGCCGCTCGTTTCAGCCCCGCGGCGGGGGACAGGCGAATCGATTCGGTGGCCAGAATCGCCGCGGCGGTCCGCCCGGTCCCACCCTGCTGCCATCAGGCCCCTACCAGGCGGCGAGCCCGCAACTTGCGGCGAGCCCGATCATGCGCGGACAGCGCAGCGCCATCTCCCGCCGGGAGGCCCTGATCCTGCAATGCCTGATCAACCACCCCTGGCTGCTGCATGATCACCTCGAGGAGGTGGCGGCCCTCGAGCTCGCCCATCCCGAGGCCCACAAGCTCCGGGCCGCCATCATCGCCGCCTTCGCCAACGACCATCACCACTCCCCGGACCCGGAGGAGCAGGCCGAGAAGATGCGCAGCGATCTCGAAAGGGGCGGATTTTCTCAAGTCCTTCAACGGGTTGAGGGCGGAATCACCACCGCGGCGGTGTGGGGCGCCCGCGAGGGCGCGGCGCGGGACGACGTTCTTGCCACCTGGCACCAGCTCGTTGCCTTGCATCGGCAGTGGCATTCACTACTTAGAGAGCTGAAAGACGCCGAGCTGGCCTTGGGGGAGGACTCCAGCGAGGCGAATTTGGCGTGGCTGCGTGACGTCAAGGCTCGGATAGGCGAAGTCGACGGCACCGAGGCCCTGATCGAGGGTTTTGGCGAGCTGTCCGGCCGGTTCCAGAAGAGCGTGTGATGAAAGAATCATGCGGACGGCTGCGGCCGCAACCGCTAAAAGACTCGCCAAATCCAAGGTTTGGCGGCAAAAACAGGGTTAATCGAGGCTTAACGGTCTTGTAGCACTTTGGCCCGGAGGCGGCCGCAGGCAGAACAGACGCGTCAGGAATAAATCCGCGCAATCGCTGTTGGCACTACACCTGCATCCGCCGCGACAAAGAGGCTCACGAAGCGTTAGGCAAATCCGGCGAGAGAAAGCAGGGGGTGGCGAGAGATATGTGCGCCGCCCTTTCCGTGTCGAGAGCTGCCGAAGCGAGAGCGTCGAGCAACAGGTTCAGGTGAATTCACGCGGGCGCGGCGATCGCCTCGCATGAAGCGCGTTTAGGAGCAATGGATGGCCACCAAGGCAAAGACGCTGCAGGCGAAGGACAAGGAAAAAGACGACAAGGCAGCGGACGCGCCGGAGAAGGACTCCCAGGACGCGCCGTCTCCCTTGCTCGATCTGTCCGATGCGGCAGTGAAGAAGATGATCAAACAGGCCAAGAAGCGCGGCTTCGTGACCTTCGATCAGCTCAATGAAGTCTTGCCGTCCGACCAGACCTCCCCGGAGCAGATCGAGGACATCATGTCCATGCTCTCGGACATGGGCATCAACGTCACCGAAGCCGACGATTCTGAAGGCGAGGACGAGAAGGACGAGGGCGACGACGAGACCGATAACGAGCTCGTCGAGGTCACCCAGAAGGCCGTCACCGAGGTCAAGAAGAGCGAGCCGGGCGAGCGCACCGACGATCCCGTGCGCATGTATCTGCGCGAGATGGGCACGGTCGAGCTCTTGTCCCGCGAAGGCGAAATCGCCATCGCCAAGCGCATCGAGGCCGGCCGCGAGGCGATGATCGCAGGGCTCTGCGAAAGCCCGCTGACCTTCCAGGCCATCATCATCTGGCGCGACGAGCTCAACGAAGGCAAGATCTTCCTCCGCGACATCATCGATCTCGAAGCGACCTATGCCGGCCCCGACGCCAAGGGCGGCATGAACACGGCGATGATCGCAGGTCCGAACGGTGAGGGCGGTGAAGCCTCCGCCGAAGGTGGCCAGGCGGCAGCCGCCGGTGCGCCCGCGCATGTCGCGCCGCCCGCCGCTCCGCCGTCGCCGACCCCGTTCCGCGCCGCGCAGCCCGGTGCGGCTGCCCCGGGCGGCGAGGACAAGGATCCGGGCGAAGCCGCTGCCGAAGCCGACATGGACGAGGACGAAGAGTTCGAGAACCAGATGTCGCTCGCGGCGATCGAGGCCGAGCTCAAGCCCAAGGTCGTCGAGATCTTCGACAAGATCGCCGAGAGCTACAAGAAGCTGCGCAAGCTTCAGGAGCAGGACATCCAGAACCAGCTCGAGAGCACTTCGCACGGTCCCTCGCTGTCGCCGCACCAGGAGCGCAAGTACCGCAAGCTCAAGGACGAGATCATCGTCGAGGTGAAGTCGCTACGCCTCAACCAGGCGCGTATCGATTCACTCGTCGAGCAGCTCTACGACATCAACAAGCGCCTCGTCTCGCATGAGGGCCGCCTGATGCGTCTCGCCGACAGCCATGGCGTCGCGCGCGAAGACTTCCTGCGCAACTACACCGGCTCGGAGCTCGATCCGCGCTGGCTCAACCGTGTCTCGAAGCTGTCGGCCAAGGGCTGGAAGAACTTCGTCCATCACGAGAAGGACCGCATCAAGGACCTCCGTCACGAGGTGCATCAGCTCGCCGCGCTGACGGGCCTAGAGATCGTCGAGTTCCGCAAGATCGTGCACTCCGTGCAGAAGGGCGAGCGCGAAGCACGCCAGGCCAAGAAGGAGATGGTGGAAGCCAATCTCCGTCTCGTGATCTCGATCGCGAAGAAATACACCAACCGCGGCCTGCAATTCCTCGACCTGATCCAGGAAGGCAATATCGGCCTGATGAAGGCGGTCGATAAGTTCGAATACCGCCGCGGCTACAAGTTCTCGACCTACGCGACGTGGTGGATCCGGCAGGCGATCACCCGCTCGATTGCGGACCAGGCCCGCACCATCCGCATCCCCGTGCACATGATCGAGACGATCAACAAGATCGTGCGCACCTCTCGCCAGATGCTGAACGAAATCGGCCGCGAGCCCACTCCCGAGGAGCTCGCCGAAAAGCTCGGCATGCCGCTGGAGAAAGTGCGAAAAGTCCTCAAGATCGCCAAGGAGCCGCTCTCTCTCGAAACGCCGGTCGGTGACGAAGAGGATTCACACCTCGGCGATTTCATCGAGGACAAGAACGCGATCCTCCCGATCGACGCCGCGATCCAGTCGAACCTGCGCGAGACCACCACGCGCGTGCTCGCCTCCCTCACCCCCCGCGAAGAGCGCGTCCTGCGCATGCGCTTCGGCATCGGCATGAACACCGACCACACGCTGGAAGAAGTCGGCCAGCAGTTCAGCGTGACGCGCGAACGCATCCGCCAGATCGAGGCAAAGGCGCTGCGCAAGCTGAAGCATCCGTCGCGGTCGAGGAAGCTGCGGAGCTTTTTGGATAATTGAGACGACTTTTCCTCTTGGAGCTTCGGCTCTGAGAGGAATTTTATGGAGAACAAATAGAGAACAAACGGTTGGTTAATCTTTTGCTTACACACTCGGATGTGGAGGGCATCAATGGCAGGCTTTTCAAAAATCGAGTGGACCGATTCGACATTCAACCCCTGGGTCGGATGCACGAAGATCAAGCGGCCTGGTAACAGGCCGTCAGCGTGCGATTTTTGCTATGCAGAAAAATGGGCAAAACGCAGCGGACAGGTCAGGTGGGGCAATTTTGCTCGCCGACGAACGACAGAATCCTATTGGCGCGGCCCACTCGGTTGGAATTCACGAGCACTAGATTTCCAGAGAAGGTTCGGTCGACGACAGCGAGTATTTTGCGCTTCTTTGGCGGACGTTTTCGACAATCAGGCTCATGCCGAGTGGCGCGCGGACTTATTTGAACTCATTCGGCAATGCGACCAGATTGACTGGCAGCTTCTGACCAAGCGGCCGCAGAACATTAAGAAGATGCTCCCGCGCGATTGGGGCTCGGGATATCCGAACGTATGGCTCGGGACAACCGCCGAGGATAAAGAGTCTTACCAGCAAAGGGTGCGTCATCTGCTGGCTTTACCAGCGGTTGTGAGGTTTGTAAGCTACGAGCCTGCGCTCGGCCCTCTTGGGACCATCGAGATTGAGGGGAAAACTCCGGATTGGATTATCATTGGTGGTGAAAGCGGAGTGCGCTCCGATTTGGCTAGGCCGACGCAGCCTCAATGGGCGCGCGACGTAATTGCTGAATGTCATCGGCATCACGTTGCGCCCTTCCTTAAGCAATGGGGAGCTTATTCAAATAATCCGCTAGTTTTCGAAGACGGCTTGACGACCGACGAAGCCATGCAAATCGATCCGCCCGTTAATGGGAAGGGCGGTGGCAAACTAGATGGCGAAATTTGGCGCGAGTTTCCAAGCGCGGCATCACGAACGAAGGCTCAGAGGAAAGCGAAGAGTTCGCAACATGGCGTCCAAAGGAGAGAGCTACTTCCAGGATGACGATGGCCTATGGATCGAGAAAGTCGGTCCATGGGCTAAGGAGAAGCAAAAGATCATTACGGACTACGTCCAGATATCGAGTGCGACTCGTCGTAAGTATCGTCATTGCGCCTTCATTGATGTTTTTAGCGGCCCAGGTCGCTCTCAAGTTCGCGATACTGGTGAGTTGATTGATGGAAGTCCCCTTGCAGCTTACAAGCAAGGGCGTGCGAGCCATCCATTTTCAAGCGTTCACATATCTGATGCTGATCCTGATTTGCTTTCGTCAGCAGAAATACGGTTGCACGGCTTAGGCGCGCCCGTCAGCCGAACGAAAGGACCAGCGAGCTCAGCGCTTCCGCAAATTGTCAGCCAGCTGAATTCTTCTGGACTACATTTGGCGCTATTGGATCCTCACAATCTGGGAGCGCTTTCGTTTGACCTATTTCAGTGCTTATCGAAACTGCAGCGCATAGACGTTATCGTTCACGTTAGAGTACGCCAATGTTTGCATTATCGAATATAAAGATGCGGAATCAGAAGGCGCCGGTCTAAAGGCATTGATGGTTAGCCCCCACCTCACCGTCTACTACAACACCCGCTGTCCCGTCTGCGACGCCGGCATCGACTGGCAGCGCAACAAGCTGTTGGCGCTGGTGCGCAGCGGTGCCGTGGACTTCAAGGACATCAACGAGCAGCCCGATGCGCTGGCGCAGTTTGGCGCTTCGCTCGACGACGTCAGGCGTCGCCTGCATGCGACCGATGAGGCCGGCCGGCTCGTCGTCGGGGCGGATGTCGCGATTGCACTATGGCGGATGACGCCGGGGGAGGGGTGGCTTGCGGCGCTGTTCGGCAACCCTGTGGCGCTGCCGGTCACGCGGTTTGGCTACGACCGGTTTGCCGATCTGCTGTTTGCCTGGAATAGGTGGTGCGGGCGCTGGTGAGCGCCTGCCTGCGTCGGCCTGCTTCTTCTTCGCCTCGATCCGCTTGATCCGGCGCGCGGGCCGGCCAGACTTCTCCGCGATCTCGCGGTCCTGCACCGTTTTTGCATTGATCGTGCAAGCTTCATCCTCTTGCTCGTCATTCTTTGTCCGCGATCGCCCACCACGCTTCCCATCGTGCATCACCCCTCCGACCAATCCACCCAGCCCGACGAGTCCGCCCCCGGCATAACGCCCGCGAGTGCGGCCGCGACCTGGCCGCCGCTGCGCCGGTTCATCGTCCGCGAGCAGCGTCTTGGGCGCTTGATGGCACGGCGCCGATCGACGGCATTCCTCTATGAATTTCTTCGCTTCGGCATCAAGCAGGGCTGGGCCTGCCTGTTCGGCGGCATCGCGGTTGCGCTGATGATCGCGACTTACCGCTTCTATCCCGCAAGCGCGCCGCTGGCGCGCTACGACTTTCTGTTTCTCTGCATGATCGCCGTTCAGGCCTTGCTGCTCGGGACGCGCCTGGAGACGCTGGACGAGGCGAAGATCATCGTCATCTACCATGTCGTCGGCACTGTCATGGAGATCTTCAAGACCTCGGTCGGCTCCTGGATCTACCCGGAGCCGAGCTTGTTCAGGATTGCCGGCGTGCCGCTGTTCACCGGCTTCATGTATTCCTGTATCGGCAGCTATCTCTGCCGCGTGTGGCGCCTGTTCGATTTCCGCTTCGAACGGCATCCGCCACGCCGGGCGCTGGTTGTGCAGAGCGTCGCGATCTACGCCAACTTCTTCACCCATCATTACGTGCCGGACCTGCGGATCGTCCTGTTTGCCGCGGCCGCGCTGCTGTTCGCGCGCACGACGATCTATTTCAAGGTCTGGGACGATTACCGGTCGATGCCGCTTCTGCTCGGTCTTGGCCTAGTGACACTGTTCATCTGGTTCGCCGAGAATATCGGCACCTTCACCAAGACCTGGCTCTATCCATCGCAGCAGCACGGATGGGCCATGGTCTCGCCCGCCAAGTTCGGCTCGTGGTTCCTGCTGCTCATCATCAGCTACACGCTGGTGAGCCTGATCAACAAGCCGCGGGTTCTGCCCCAGCCGCGACGGACCAATCCGGCCATGCCCGCGCTGGAAGCAGTCTAGTCCGATCGGGCGAGCGGCTTCGCCCGCGAGCGTCGCCGGCGCGCAAGGACCGATGCCAATGGGCGTTACTTCTTCTTCGCCCCGACCCGTTCGATGCGCTTGATCTCGAGCGCCGGCCGGCCCGATTTTTCGGCGATCTCGCGGTCCTGCTCCATGATGAAGTTGCGCGCGGGCTCGTCGCCGTCGATGCCCCCGAGCAATTCGGTGGGCACGCGTCGGTTGGAGCGTTGGGAGCCATCTTCGTAGACGACGTTGAAAAAGGCGAATTCGCCTTTCGGGTTGGTTCCGGGTTTTTTGGCCATGGCGGCTTGTCGTCGATCACGGCGTCATAGTCAAATGGCTTCGCGCAATCGATCGAGGATGTCTGTTTGCAGGCGTGCTGACGCTTCGTCAGGGGACCGATGCGGGCCCGCAATAAACGGCGGGCTGAGGAGCCCGCCGCTTATTTTGGTCTTTCAGCGTCGCCCGGGGCTGGCGGGGCGACAACCTGAGATAGAAGGCTATCGCCTGCGCTCTGCGGTGGCAAGATAAATCATCGCGGCGTTGATGTCGCAGCAGGCGCATCAGATATGCGGAGACCATGACGACCGGTTCCCGCACTTTCGCAAAGCAGATGCTTGGATAGTTGAAGTAATTTGTTCATCTTGCATGCTCTCGCAACGCAATGCGAGCGCGCTTATGTGCCGGCGAAGCTGCTCGACGAGACATTGTTGCACGCGCGAGAAGCTCATCCAGCGCAGGCAGACAAACGCGCTTGCGTTGCACACATCACATTGGCGGCGCGCGTCGCGGCAGCTTTTGCGCGGCCAATCGCGATGTGCCGCCGCCGCTGCCTTTGCTATCGTCCTGCTTGCGCCCTTGGGCCATGATCGCGCTGCCCATTGCGGCGGAGCCGAAGGTGATGACGAACGAGGCCAGCAGCAACGCAAGGCCGATGCCGGGCGCGCGATCGGCGAAGATCAAATCGCGCAGATGTCCGGGGTTGAGCCAGAGCAATCCACCGACCAGGAGCGTCGCAGCGCAGGCGCCGATCGCAAGGTTGATTGCGAGCAGGCGCAGAAGCGGCATGCGGAGGGACTTCAGCCTGGCTCGTGTGTTCGGCACGACTGCCCTCGTTACGTGGTCTGGCCGCTCCTCGTCGGGCCCGCGCCGTTCGGTTCACGCCGCCGGCGCGATCCGGTCGCCGGCCTTGGCCTGCTGCATCTGCTGACGCTCCATCATGTCCTGCCAGAGTGTCGCGATGCTGGCCTGCGTCTGCGGCGCGATCAGACAATGGCCTTCGTTGTCGAAGCCGCAGAACCGCGCGGAGGGGTCTTTCCTCACCACGGTCAGCGCCTGATTGATCATCTCGAGGCACGTCATGACCTGTCCGATCTCCTGCAGCCGCGTGTGATGCAGGATGTCCATGAGGCGGAAGGTCATCACCGCGGGCTGCCCGTAATTGATGCCGGGGCGGCCGAATTCGAACAGGACGTTGACCGCGGGGAAGGTGCCGCGGATGTGCTCGAGCACGCCAGCCACTTCGTCCACGCTACAGGCGACGAGATGGGCGGTCTGAACTGGTGCGGCCGCGGGCGGCCGCGGTGCAAGGCCGAGCGAATTGATCACCTCCTGCTCGATCCATTGCCGCACCGGTGCGGGTGCATTGCGGATCTGATCGGCGGTCAGGGTAATTCCGGTCATCGCGTCTCTCTCTTCTGGTTCCTGGGCGGCTCCTGCTTGTCCCAGTCTATGAACGAGGCCATGAGGCACGTTGATGCGGATCAAACCCGCAGCTTTGGCGGCGTTCGCTGCCAACAGGCGCCTCGCGGGCGGGCGCCAACGTCCGGAGTCTGCGATGCTGGCACGATACTCCTGTTTTGCCCGACGGGTCAACTTAAATTCGGAAAAACAAAATCGACGGTCGCTGCGCGTCTACTGTGCATGGGGTTGTTTTGCGGTTTTTGTTTCGGCGCCGTCAGGCACGGGCACCTGGCGTGACCGGTTCTGCGGTTGCTTTGACGCCAATCCCGTTCCCGGGCATGATCGCCTTCCGCTTCGCGCCCCCGCAGAGGACTCCTTTTGATGTTGAGACCGCTTTTCGCCGCCGCCATCCTTGTGTCCCTCGCCGGCGGGTCGGCTGAGGCCGCGCGTTGCGGCGGCGACTTCAACAGCTTCGTCGCCGGCATGAGTGCGGAAGCGCAGGCCGCGGGCGTCTCGGCGGGCGTGACCAGCGCCGCCTTCAGCGGCATCACGCAGGACGGCGCGGTGCTCGCCTTCGACCGGCGCCAGCGCTACACCTTCAACAAGAGCTTCGAGCAATATGTCTCGACCCGCGTCGGCGCTGGCCGCATCAATGGCGGGCGGGCGCTGTTGCAGCGCCATGCCGCGCTGCTGTCGCGCATCGAACAGCAGTTCGGCGTGCCCCGGCAGATCCTGGTCGCGATCTGGGGCCTGGAGAGCGATTTCGGCAAGGGCGACATGGGCAAGCTGCCGGTGATCCGGACGCTGACGACGCTCGCGCATGATTGCCGCCGCACCGAACTGTTCCAGGGCGAGCTGCTCGCCGCGCTCAAGATCGTGCAGCGCGGTGATCTTCCCTTGCGCGATCTGATCGGCGCCTATGCCGGCGAGATCGGCCAGACCCAGTTCCTGCCGTCGTCCTACGTCAAATACGGCGTCGATTTCGACGGCGACGGCCATGTCGACCTCCGCCACAGCGTCGCCGACGTGCTCGCGTCCACCGCGAACCTGCTCCACAGCAACGGCTTCAAGATGGGCCAGCCCTATGACGAAGGCTCGGCCAATTTCGAGGCGATGCGCGAGTGGAACAGGGCGGTGATCTACCGCAAGACGATCGGCTATTTTGCCGACCGGCTGGTGGGGCAGTGACCACATATTCGCTGTCATCGCCCGCGAAGGCGGGCGATCCAGTATTCCAGGGGCGGCTTGGCTAGAACCGAGGAGCTGCGGCGTACTAGATTCCCCGCCTTCGCGGGGAATGACAGCGGAATTTGCGGTGACGACAGTGGAAACCCGCCTACGCCCCCTTCGCCATCTTCTCCAGCCGCCGCTGCAACGGCGCCCAATAGGTCCCCGGACGGAAGCGCTGCAGGATGTCCATGAACCTCGCGTCTCTGCCGATCAGGATGCGCGGCTCGTTTCGCTCGATGCCCCTGATGATGCGCAGCGCGGCCTGTTTCGGCGTCGTTCGCGCCGCACTCTCGAACCGGTCGATCGCCTGCGCGCGGCGTGCATTGTCGGTGACGCCAACGCCGGTGCGCGAGGAGCGCGCGATTGAGGTGGCGACGCCGCCGGGATGCACGACCGACAATCTGACCGGGCTGCCCGCGACCGCGAGCTCATGCCGCACGCTCTCGGAAAAGCCGCGCACCGCGAATTTCGCCGCCGCATAGGCCGATTGTCCTGGCGGCGCGATGATGCCGAAGATCGAGGAGAGGTTGACGATATGCGCCTCTGCTTGCGTCTTCAGATGCGGCAGGAAGGCGCGGGTGCCGTGCACCACGCCCCAGAAGTTGATGTCGAACAGCCAGTCCATCTGCGCCTGGTCGATCTCCTCGAACGTCCCCATCAGCGCCACGCCGGCATTGTTGACGAGGATGTTGAGCGCGGGATGCGCCGCGATCGCATCGCGCGCGAACTGCGCGATGTCGGCTGGCTCGCCGACATCGACGCGATGCAGGCTGACCTTGCGCTGCGCGCCGATCTCGGCGGCGAGGCTCTTCAGCCCCGCCTCGTCGCGATCGGCGAGCGCGAGGTCAACGCCACGTTGCGCGAGCTCGATTGCCAGCGCACGGCCGATGCCGCTCGCCGCGCCCGTGATGGCGGCCGCGCCGCGAATCACCGTCATGATGCCCTCCCGTCAAGCCCCGCCCAGGGAACAAGAATTTACATTTTTTCAGTTTGGAACCGAACCGATCCGCCGCTCCCTCTTTAACATGGGTTACTTGAACGGAGGCAAGCATTGGGAGCTGCCGATGGGACAATCAAAGCCATTTCCTGCGACCGCCCTCATCGTCGAAGACGACCTCATGCAGCGGGAGATGCTTTGCCTGCTGCTTGAGGAAAGCGGCTACCAGGTCATCCAATGCGAAAGCGCGGAAGCGGCCGAGCGCGTGCTGGACAAGAATGCCGGTGCGCTCCTGTTGATGCTGACCGACGTCCAGCTCGCCGGCCGCATGAACGGCGTCGAGCTGGCCCATGTCGCCAAGGACCGCAATCCGAAGCTCGACGTCGTCGTGACCTCCGGCCGCCCCTTGATGCAGCCCTTGCCCGACGGCGCGAAATTCTGGGCCAAGCCGTGGGCGCCGCTCGATGTGTTGCGCGAGGCCGAGATCGCCCAGACCAACTGATGCGAAGGCGCCGTCATCAGGTGCTTGATCGGGCGGCGCGCTGACCGGGTCGTGACTTCTCGCTAGGCGTCTGGAGTGGTAGAGACGAGGCATGTCCTGGTCCTTTCTGCTCACCTCGCTGATCGTCGTCGCTTCGCCGGGCACCGGCGTTCTCTACACCTTGGCCGCCGCACTCACGCGCGGTTCGCGCGCCAGCGTGGCGGCCGCCTTCGGCTGCACGCTCGGGATCGTGCCGCATATGACCGCGGCGATGCTGGGGCTTGCCGCCGTGCTCCACACCAGCGCGCTGGCCTTTGCCGCGCTGAAATGGTGCGGCGTGGCCTATCTGCTCTACATGTCCTGGCAGGCGCTGCGCGAGCGCGGCGCGATTGCCGTCGACGGCCAGATCAAGGAGCGATCGAGCGGCCGGGTCATCGTCACCGGCTTTCTGATCAACATCCTCAACCCCAAGCTCTCGATCTTCTTCCTCGCCTTCCTGCCGCAGTTCATCGCGGTGGACGAGGCGCATGTGCTGGCGCGGATGCTGGAATTGAGCGGCGCCTTCATGGTGATGACCTTTGCGGTGTTCGTCCTCTACGGCTTCTGCGCGGCGTCCGTGCGCGAGCATGTCATCTCCAGGCCCGGTGTGATGGCCTGGCTGCGCCGCTCCTTTGCGGCCGGCTTCGCCCTGCTCGGCGCCAAGCTCGCCTTCGCCGAACGCTAGCCATAAAAAAAGCGGGCCTAGCGCCCGCCACCTTCAATCTCTCAAAGCTTCGATCTCTCAGCCCGTCCCGAAGCCCGGGCGGAGCGAGCTCCACCCGGGCAAAGAAAAAGAAGCCGCGTTACTTCTTCTTCGCCTTCTTGGCCTTTTTCGCCTTCTTCTTCGTCGCCTTCTTCGCTTTCTTAGCCATAGGATCCTCTTAAGGGTTAATGGTGAAACGCGACACGAGGAACGCTCGGCGGAGGGCCAGCCTCGCAACATCCTCAATGACAAACTCAGCAGATTCGCGGGTCGCTGCCCCGTGTCGTCACATCTGTGTCATCCCGTTATCCACAGCTCAGATGCATTTTCAGGTGATTTTGGCCCGCGAATCCGCTCCGCGGTGCGTCTCGATGTGCGTCCGTCGACGCCGGCGACGTGCCTAACGATCTGATAACCGAGACGCAGTGTTCATGAATTCAAAACCAAGCAGGCGCTTTCGACGACCGCAGTGAGGTTCCGTTAAGTGCAACCCGCCATGATCCTCCGCAAGAACACGGGGCGGGTCATGGACGAACTTCTGCTAGGGCGAGGGGGCGGGACGCTGCGCGTATCGCGGACGCCATGCTGAACGTACCGACGCTTTGGATGGTCTTCGTCGTCAACTTCTTGGCGCTCGGCCTGATCTGGGCCTACGTGACACGCTCCTACCCCAAATTCGCGGCCGCGCGGTTCTGGATGGCATCGGCCTTCGTCGGGGCGGCCGGCGCGATGACGGCGCTGATCCGCCTGCTCGTCGATTCTCCCGTGCCGCTTCTGTTCGGGGCCACCGGTATCATCGCGGCGAGTTGCCTCGCCGCCATGGGCATTCAGCGCTTCTATGACCGGCCGGTGCATTTGCGCCTCATGGTCGCGACGGCGGCCCTGAGCCTCGCCGGCGTGGTGCTGTTCAAGGTCGGCTACGACCAGATGCAGCTGCGCATGCTCAGCTACACGGTCGGTCAGGGCCTGCCCTTGGTGCTGTCGCTACGCCTGTTGCTGTCGCCGCCGGAAGGCCGGGCCAGCCCGGGGGCGCGACTGTCCGGCATCGTCATCCTCACCATCATCGCGACCTTCGTCGTGCGCGCAGTCGGCAATTCGCTCGGCGCCGATTTCTCGGCCGTGGCCGGCGGTCAGGGCCATGCGGTCATGGTGCTGTCGCTTCTCTTCCTGTCGATGACGCTCAATTTCGGCTTCCTGCTGATGGCGATGGATCGCTTGCGCAACGAGGTTGCCGATCTCGCGCTGCTCGATGATCTCACGGGGGTCGCCAACCGCCGCCATCTGTTGCAGCGATTGTCGGAGGAATGCGCCCGCTCCGAACGCAGCGGCGAGCCGTTCTCGCTGCTGGTGATAGATCTCGACGGCTTCAAGACCATCAACGACACCCACGGCCATGCCGCGGGCGACGCCTGTCTCCAGCACTTCACCTTGATGGCGCAGACGCGCCTCCGGCCCGGCGACATGCTCGCCCGCACCGGCGGCGACGAGTTCTGCGTCGTGCTGCCGTCCTCGTCCCTGCGTGAAGGCGTGCTGATCGCCCGCCGCATCGTCGAGGTCTGCCGCCAGGACGCCGCCGGCTGCTCCGGCAACGACATCCCGATCGCGATCTCGATCGGCGTTGCCGAATGGGATCGCGGCATCGGCCAATTCCCTGACAGGCTGATCGCCCATGCCGACCACGCCCTCTATGCCGCCAAGAAGAACGGCAAGAACGATTTTGCGGTCTATGATCCGGCCCCGCCGCTGTCGCCCGAGCCGGTCGAAGTCGCGCGCAAATTCGCCTGACGTGCTAAAATCAGGTCCGCATTGGACCCCCATGATGATAGCTCGCCTGCTCGCGGCCATTCTTGCTGCTCTTCTTCTCACCCCGGCCTTGGCCGCGGATGCTGAACTGGAAAAGCTCGCGCGCAGCACCGGCACGCCCGACATCCCCGGGCTAACGATTGTCTGGCTCGCGCCGTGGGGGGATGTCGCCAATGCCCATCCCTGGCGCAACATCATCGTGCACCAGACCGAAGGTCCATCAGGCTCGGCCCGCATCGGCGCAAACGAACAGTCGAAAAATCCTACCCGGCGCGGCGTGATGGTCTGGGTCGAGACCGACGGCACGGTCTACTGGTCGGTCGCGGACAATCTGGTGCCGACCCACACCGACGGCGCCAACCGCAACGACAACAAGTACATCGACAACAGCGGGACCTACCATCAGGTCGTGCGCGACAATTCGATCGGTGTCGAGTTCGCCGGCAACTACCCTGATGTCACGATCGGTCCGACCGCGGCGCAGGTCGCAGCCTGGAGGATTTTGGTCCAGGTGCTGCGCGCCCGTTACGGCATCGCCCTCGACCACGTCTATGCCCACAACTGGATCGACTTCAAGGACGCCCGCTATTGCGAAGGCTGCTGGCTCGCCACGCTGGCGCGGACCTGGGGGGAGTAGGGCGCGGGCAGGCGAGCCGGCAACCGGAGGCCGAGACCCCGGTGCCGGACGGCATCGCACCTGAGCCGGACCTCCCATGCTCAAGGAAACGCCCTGGGAAGATCGGCGCCAGGCTTCGTGACGATCTGATGCGCGTCGCGCCAGATCACCTCGCGCTGACGCGAGGTCGTGATCGTGCGCACCGGCAGGCCGCCCTCTTCGAGCAGCCATGCGCAATAGCGCGCGCGGCTGACGGCCTCGCGTGCCCCCGGATCGAACCAGCAGATGCCCCAGATCGTATCGCGCCGCTTGAAGTGTCGCGCGATACGTCCGGGAATCGGCAGATGCTCGCCGAACCAGTCGAACTGGTCCGCGAGTTCGTGCCGGATCCAGTCCGGGCAATTGTTGCGCTGGATGTACCAGGACGCACGGAAGAAGCCGCTCTCCACCCGGCTGTGCGGGTGGATGAGCGGTGTAACGAACCGCAAATACATGACGACACGGCGCGACGCCGTGTTGCGTCACGCCCCTCGTAGTCAGATGGAATGAATGGAGCGCAGCCGCGCGGCGGCGTTCAGCCTATGATCGGTGGCCGATCGGAGGCGGGCGGCGGTCAGAACGTATCGAACTGCTGATCATGCCGCCTCCCTCGAAAGCGCTGAAGCAAAAGGGCGCGACCTCGCGCCGGGCGGCAGCACATACACCGACTGGCGTTCTGCGACAAGCATGATTGATTGGAATGATCGTCGCGCGCGGGGATGGCGAGCTATACCGGCTGCGCCATCCAGCCGAACAACCGTCGGATCAGTCCCGGCCGCTGCGGCAATTCCGGCGGGCCGTCGGCGGCCAGCACGCGATTGATGAAGTAGTCCAGGAACACCATGTCGTTCGGCTCGGTGACGGTGAACTGCTCCTCGCCGAAATAGACGCTGTAGTTGAAGAAGAACGGTCCCATGATCGGGATCGTCGAGGTCGAGGCGTAGTCCTTGGAGATCACGAACTCCGCCGGATCAAGGCCGTGGTCGCGCATCGCCTGTTCGACCAGCGGCAGCTTGCGCATGAACTGGGCGGAAAAGCCGCCGACGGTGGATTGCAGGATGATCGACACGGCGCGTGCCCATTCTCTGGATGTGGCCCGATCATCTTTGGTCGGCCGACCCGTCGCATCCGTTCAAGATGCCCCGCCGGCGCGTCCTGCGAACATGCCGTCGCTCACACAACAAAAAAGCCGGCGTTGCCGCCGGCTTTTCGTCTCGTCTCGATCCGCCAATGTCTGGCGCGAAAAGCCGCGCGCTTAGTGCGCGGCTTCCAGCGCGGCTTGTTCGGCCCGTGCAATCGTGCCCTTGACCGCGGACTGCACCTTCTCGAAAGCGCGGACCTCGATCTGGCGGACGCGCTCACGCGACACGCCGAACTCGGCGGCAAGGTCTTCCAGCGTCATCGGCTCATCGGCGAGGCGGCGGGCCTCGAAGATGCGGCGCTCACGCGGGTTGAGCACGCCCATGGCGCCGTTCAGCGCGTCACGGCGGTGATCATACTCCTCGTGCTCCGCCATCATGGCTTCCTGGTTGGGCGTATTGTCGACCAGCCAGTCCTGCCATTCGCCGGCTTCGCCGTCGTCGCGGATCGGCGCGTTGAGCGAGGCATCGCCACCGAGGCGGCGGTTCATGTCGATCACGTCCTGGTCCGTCACGCCGAGGCGCTTGGCAATGGTCGCGACCTGGTCGGGGCGGAGATCGCCTTCGTCCAGCGCGTTGATCTTGCTCTTCGCCTTGCGCAGGTTGAAGAACAGCTTCTTCTGGTTCGCGGTGGTGCCCATCTTCACGAGCGACCAGGAACGCAGGATGTACTCTTGAATCGACGCCTTGATCCACCACATCGCGTAGGTGGCGAGACGGAAGCCCTTTTCAGGCTCGAAACGCTTGACCGCCTGCATCAGGCCGACATTGCCTTCCGAGACGACTTCGGAGATAGGCAGGCCGTAGCCGCGATAGCCCATGGCGATCTTGGCGACGAGCCGGAGATGGCTGGTGACGAGTTGGTGCGCCGCGTCGCGATCGTCATGCTCGCGCCAACGCTTGGCGAGCATGTATTCCTGCTGGGGTTCCAGCATCGGGAACTTGCGGATCTCGGCGAGGTAGCGAGAGAGGCCGGATTCTCCATTGAGGACCGGCAAAGCAGCGGTACGGGCCATTGTAAGCCCTCCAAAGGTTCAGGCCCCCGATAGCGGCGGGCCAGGCAGACGACCGCTTGGTTAAAGCCGGCCGTAGCTGCGATGTTCCACGTCGGTCATTTCCAACGCAGGCGCAATATACCCTATGGGGGGTCAAAAAGGGAAGGATTGCTGACGTCACGTCCCCGTGTGGCAGCTATAACTTTTTGTAATGTAACGATTTTCTTAAGGGGCCTGCGTCATAGCGCCGCTTTCAGGGCGCGTTCCAGGAGAACCAGATCCTCCGGCAGGCCGGTCTCCCAGTGAAGAAGTTCTCCATTCCTGGGGTGCTTCAATACCAGCAGATAAGCGTGCAGAGCCTGCCGCCCCAGCGCCGCTAAAGCTGCCTGCGACTCAGGACCGAGCTGGTTCGCCTTGGTCTTGAAGTGGGGGCCATAGACCGCATCGCCCATCAGGGGGTGGCCGATATGGGCGAGGTGGACGCGGATCTGGTGGGTGCGGCCGGTTTCGAGCTCGCAGGCCAGCAGTGCCGCCACCGGCTTGCCATCGCGCCCGTTGAAACTTTCCAGCAGCTCCCAATGCGTCACCGCCTCGCGGCCGCCCTGGCGCACCGCCATCTTTTCTCGCGCATGCGGATGGCGGTCGATCGGCGCGTCGATGGTGCCGCGATGGCGGCCGGGCAGCCCCCAGGCGAATGCCATGTAGCCGCGCCGCATCGGCCCGGTGCGGCCGTGATCGGCGAATTGGGCGGTGAGCGAGGCGTGGGCGAGGTCGTTCTTGGCGACCACCATCAGCCCGGTCGTATCCTTGTCCAGCCGGTGCACGATGCCGGGCCGGCGGACCCCGCCGATGCCTGACAGCGAGGCGCCGCAATGGGCGATCAGCGCGTTGACCAGGGTTCCGGTCTCATGCCCGGCCGCGGGATGGACGACCAGGCCCTTGGGCTTGTTGATGACGATGATGTCGTCGTCCTCGAACACGATATCGAGGGCAATGTCCTCGCCCTTGGGTTCGGCAGGCGCCGCTTCCGGCACGTCGATTATGATCGTATCGCCCGAGGCGACATGATAAGCGGGGTCGCGGACCGGGGCTGCCTTGAGGCTCACCGCGCCCGCCCGAATCAGGGCTTTGAGCCTTGATCGCGACAAGTCGGGAAGGCGCGCCGCCAGCACACGGTCGAGCCGGGCCGAGCCCTCGTCGCCTGCGACCACGACTTCCAACCTTTGCGCTGAACCTGAGCTTTCCATGACGACGTCTGATACCGCTGTTCCCGAACCGACCCCCGAGCAGGCCGCGCTGTTCGCGCGGGTGCGGCGGATGATGCTGATCGCGGGGTTGACCACGGCGCTGGCTGTTTGCGCCGTCCTGATCGCGGTGGGCTACCGCCTTTTCAAGTCGGAGGGAAGGGCGGCCGATCCGTTGAGCGACGTCACCGCCACGCTGCCGAAAGGCGCCAAGATCGTCTCCACCGGCGTTGCCGGCGACCGCCTCGTGGTGACCCTGGATATCGGCGGGGTCACCGAGATCCGCACCTTCGACGCCCACACGCTCAAGCCGACCGGCAAGCTGAAATTTGCCAATGAGCCATAAAAGGCCCGTTCGGTCCTTGCGGCGAACAAATTTCGAGGCTATTGGCTAGCCCTCACGCTCCCTTCGTCTAGCGGTTAGGACGCGGCCCTCTCAAGGCTGAAACAGGGGTTCGATTCCCCTAGGGAGCGCCATTTGCGTACAAAACCGCGAACCCTCCTTTCCGGTTGATCGCTGGCCATAATGGCTTGTTCGAGGGTCGTTTTTGACCCGTGAATACGGATGACGCGGTCATCAACCTCGACCGCATCAATCAGTGAGCGCAGATAGGATTTGCGGAACGGAACGCTGCCCGCGGTTATGCTTTCGCGCATCAGGGAGCCGAAGCGTTCGATTTTGCTCCGGTCGATGCACGCGGTTGACGCTCGGCTTTTGATCCGGTCAAGCGCGCTTTGCGCCTGATCTCGATCTGCCTTGATATCGGCAAGACGAGCTTTCAGGACCTCGTCCAGATCCGTGATGCCATCTTCGACCAGGGCATAGAGGCGCCGGAGCTTTTCCTCAGCGGCCCTTGCCTGCCGTGACAATTGGTCGATGCGGTCCTGGACTTCGCCACCGGCCACCGCTCGCTTCTGAACGATTTCCGCAAGGAGAGCGGTGATACGATCTGGAACCAGCAGACGATCGGCAATATGGCTGGTCACCAACTGGTCTAGCTTGTCCATTGGGATCGACCGCCCCTTACACGCGGTCTTGCCCATACGTGCAGCAGCTGAGCAGGAGTAGTATCGATAAACTCGCCCGGTTTTGGAGGTTCCGCTGCGCATCGTCATGGCGCTGCCGCAACTAGCGCAGTGCGCGAGCCCCGTCAGTAGAATCGGTCCCGTGGTCACCCTTGGCGGCGTCGTTCGTGGATTGCGCGCGACGAGCGTGCGCTGGACTTCGTCGAAGGCGGCGCGCTCGATGATGGACGCCACCTCCACGGCGATGATTTCCGTGACCGGTTTCTCGCGTCCGGTTTTTGCATGGCGCCGGTTGAAGCGCCACTCGCCGATATAGATTGGATTGGTCAGGATCTTGTGCACCGGCCCCACGCCAAAGCGCGCGCCGAGCCGCGTTCGCATGCCGCGTGTGTTCAAGGTTTTGGCAATCTCCTTGACGCCAAGAGGCCCACTCGTTGCTTCACCGTTGAGGTAGAGCTTGAAGATCAACCGCACAGTCTCTGCTTCGACAGGGTCGATGATGAGGCGCTTTTTTGTCCGGTGTCCACGTTTCTCGACGTCCGCGACGGTGTAGCCGAGTGGCACGCGAGAGCCGTTGTAAAAGCCCTGACGAGCGTTCTCCTTCATCGCTCGCAGCACATGCTTGGCGTTCTCGCGGCTCTGATATTCGTCGAACAGCGCGATCACCTGCCGCATCATCACTTGCGAGGGATCATCGCCCAACTCCTGGGTGATCGACACTAGCCGAACCCCGTACTTGGCCAGCCGGCGGATGTACATCTCAAGCCCGAACGCGTCGCGGAAGAAACGGCTAAAGCTGTGCACCACGATAACGTCGAAGGGCCGATCGTCGTCGGACGCGCGCTCAATCATGCGCTGGAATTCCGGGCGCTGGTCGTCCATCGCAGATGCGCCGGGCTCGACATACTCCGCGATGACCTGCCACCCTTGCCGTTCACAATAGGAGGCTGTCTGCGAGCGTTGGTCAGGGATCGAGAGATCGACTTCGGCCTGCCTCATGGTCGAGACTCGCAGGTAGAGTGCAGCACGCGAGGGGATGGACATTTGCAAATTCACGAACGGCTCCTTCGCGAGTCGAAATCATTTGAGCAGGTCATCGAGCAGCGGTCCCAAGAACGCGTCAATGACGTCCAATTCGCGCGAAGATATGGCGATCTTTGTCGGTAAGTCGTCGACGACAGCGATGGTTTCGCAGACTGGGTCATCACCGCCATCGCAGGTCGGCGGAAGGGGGCCGGCGGCCGCGCTGCCTTGCGCTGTTGTCGGCAGCTTGCGCTTGGTTCGATGCGGATCGTTGCGAGCCATCCCGCTAGGGAATGCAATGGGAGCGCCGGCGCAATCGATGGTGGCGGCCTTCGCAGCATAGCGCACGATGACAAGCGAACGGCGGAGTGGCTTCCGTTTGTCCCACCGCCAGGACGATCCTGGGATACAGTCTCACTTGCGTCTGTCATGTAGGACTGAGCTACTTTGGGTGGGCGTCCGCTCGGCGAAGCGGGTGGTTTTCGCCTGCCCGGCTCGCAGCGCTGCAAGTGGTTCACCACCACTTGCTGACCGCAAGCGAGCCATCGTGTTCCGGGCAACGGTCGCGGTCAATGATCTTCGACCGCTTCGCGGCGCGCTCCCAAGTGAGCGCGTCATTGACCGCGCCCGCTGCCCGGAAATCGCGCGGCCAAGCGATCAACGGGGAGATCTTGCCGCCACCACGATGACCACATGCGTGCTCCTACCGGCGATCGAAGCATTCGTGAACATCCGAGGCGGCGGCATGGCCTGGGCAGGGTCTAGGCCGTGCGAACAATCGCTATACGACATCCGACAACAACCGTATACGCTCCGCGCCGACTTTTGCGCTGCGTCGTTGATGCCAGAATGTTGCCGGCGCAACACTGTTTGTTGACAGACGTTGGCTTCCGCTAGAGCATTTGCCTCGCAGCTCGGAGACGCGGATTGGCGCTACGAATTTGCGAAAGGAAAACCGGATGTGTGCAGTTGGAGATCGCGAGACCTACGTTGATTACTCGATCGTTGCGGATCACTAGGAATGTACTCGTATTGGCGAAGACGTACTCTCAACGTCGAGATATTGCTTGGCATTGCGCGATCAATCTCACAGATGCTGAGACTTTCTTTCGAATGGCAGTCGTGATCTAGCGTGGATTGGCGCATGATCGGCGAAGCTACGGTGGAGGGCAAGATTAAAGCAAACTAGCGTTTGCTCGAAGCCCTTGTCTGCACACTGGTTTTAGAGCCGATGTCGCCAGAGCGGGGGCGCTGAATCCGCCAATTCCTTGTTTTTGCTGCCGTTGATGCGATGGCGGCATGCCGATGATTGCGTTCGAGGACGCAGGCTGCGACATCGCTTGCATGAGCCGCGACGACAAATCAGATTTCCGCCCCCGCCCCGGCCGCATCCGTGACAGAGGAGGCAGCGCGCGGCGGCCGAAGTCGTTCTTCGCGCAGGTCATGAAGGCTGCCGTGAAGGCCAATGGAGGCCCCCTGACGCCGGGACGGTCGCGCGGCAAGAACAGAGGTCCTTCGCGGTCGACGCGTCCCAAAAAAGGTCGTTGCTCGCGGATCGGTCGGGGCCAAGCCGCGGCCGATCGATTGAAGTTGGCGGCGGGGCAGCGGGACGCGAGCCAGCGTATGCGCCGTGTCGTGGTCAAGGCACGGATCGTCCGGTTGAAGATCGGCAGCAGAGCTGCCCATGCGCATCTCAACTACCTCCAGCGCGATGGGACGACCCGCGACGGCGGGCGAGGTCAGCTCTATGGACCGGATGACGAACGGGTGGATGGCCGGGCCTTCGTCGAGCAGGGGCGCGAGGACCGCCACCAATTCCGCTTCATCGTGGTTCCCGAGGACGGCGATCGTCTGTCCGATCTCCATGGCTTCACGAGGGACGTGATGCGGCAAATGGAAGAGGATCTCGGCACGAGCCTCGATTGGGTCGCGGTCGACCACTTCAACACCGGCCATCCTCACAGCCATATCGTGATCCGGGGCAAGGACGATCTCGGTAAGGATCTCATTATCGCCCAGGACTACATCACGGATGGGTTGCGGCTCCGCGCCCAGGACCGGGCGACCCTAGAGCTAGGACCTGAGACGGATATTGAGGTGCGGACGAAGCTTCAGGCGGAGATCGCCGCCGAGCGCTTCACCCGCATTGATCGCGCGATGGTGGGGGCGGCCGATAATGGCTTCCTCGACCTGCGGCCGGACGCCGGTCAGCGCCACGCCGACTTCGATCGGACGCTCCGGATCGGACGATTGCAGGTGCTGGGGCGCTTCGGATTGGCAAGGGAGATTGAACCCGGCGTCTGGCACCTGTCCGATCGGCTCGAGCCGGCATTGAGAGAGCTTGGCGAACGCGGCGATATCATCAAGTCCATCAACCGTTCCCTCGCCGCGCAGGGGCAAGCACGAGGCGCAGAGAACATCCTCCTCCACGGCGATACGACATCGGCCCCGGTGATCGGCAGGGTCATCGGCAAGGAGCTGGCTGATGAGCTCGCCGATAGGGTCGGAATCATCGTCGATGGCATCGACGGACGCGTCCACCACGTGGCCTTGAGGGACGCTGCGATTGCCGACGAGGCGAGGATCGGCGCGATCGTCGAGATTGGGCGCGCGCCGGCCGGCCCACGTCCCGCCGACCGCAATATCGCTGAGCTTGCGAGAGGCACCGGCGAGTACCACCCGAACGAGCATCGGGCGCTTGCCGAGGCAGGTCACGTGCGTGTTCCCGGCGGCGACTATCAGGCCTATGTCGAAAGCCACATCCGCCGCCTGGAGGCGTTGCGCCGGGCCGGCATCGTCGAGCGGGCAGGTCCCGACCGTTGGATTATACCGGACGATCTCGAAGCCCGCGCACAGGCCTATGAGGCCGGCGTTGGCCGGCGGACGAGTCTGCGGGTCCACTCGGCCTTCGATCTTGATCGCCAGGTGACCAGCGACGGCGCTACTTGGCTCGACCGGCAATTAGTCAATCCCAACCGCGGTATGCTGGCCGAGGGAGGCTTCGGCGCTGAGGTGCGGGACGCCTTGGAACGGCGGAAGGACGAATTGATCCGGCGGGGCCACGCCCGGCGCATGCCCGATGGTGGCGTCCGTGCGAGAGCCGACCTTCTGCCCACGCTCGAACGTCGAGAGGTCGAGCGAGTTGGACGGAAGCTCGCCGCTGAACGAGGCCTTGCTTTCCAAGCGATCGAAGATGGTCAAACCATTCGCGGCAAGTTGATCGGATCCACCCAACTCGCCAGCGGCCGCTTCGCCATGATCGATGGCGGACTCGGCTTCAGCCTCGTACCGTGGCGCCCGGCTATTGAGAAGGAAATCGGCCGAGAGGTCGTCGGCATCATGCGTGGCGATGACATTTCCTGGCAATTTGGCCGAAAACGCGGGCTCGGAATTTAGAATAGAAAGACAGCTCGACCTCTCGGCCCCCATCACTTCTACAAAGCCCTGAAGCCGGTTGCCTGCCGAGCAGAAAAATGCAGAAGTTTGCGGAGACCAGACCACACCTGTGCACCATGAGGTGCTTTACCCGTGGCTTGAAACGGATCGGTCGCTAACCTTGAACGACGATGATACGAGCGACGTCAGCCTTGTGCCGGTGGAGGCGCGCCGGCAGCGCAATATATGGCGATGCGCCGATAGCAAACCCAAACATCTGTCAGAGAGTCATCGCTTGGGACAAAGGGAACAAAAAACGCCGCCCGCTTAAATAAAGCGCAGGCGGCGGATCACCAGCCCCGGGAGGGTGAGGGTAAAATCCCGACAAAGGTTAGTCCCGACGTGTCGCCCTAAGGTTCATCGGCATCGAGTGGCAACGCCCGAGGTCAAAGATAATTCAAGAATCGGTAGGTCGCAGACCGAGCGTATTTGATCGAAGCTGCTTTTCCCTGAGCCATTGGATGATGGCACGTTGAGCTGCGATGATAGCCTCTGCTCGATTGAAGCCGATGCCTGTTTTCGATGACCGACCGGCTCGCTCAAACGACCATTTCCAGCCAGGTGGATTGATCGTTTGAACCACCGTATACTCAATACCCTGATGTTCCATGCGCCGTCATCGCTCCGCGACGAAACAACACGTAGGCAGCGAGAAACGCTGATCAATCAGCGTCGCTTGAAGTCTTCTCTGAACGATCGACTCGAACTTCCCGAAACTCCGCGGGCCCGTCGAGAAGACGCTGCTTGCGCATCTGGTGCTCCTGCGAGCTCGCGGAGCTGTCGGCCCTGTCATCCAACACCGCACCCGCCAAACGAAGGGCTCGCCTTCGTTGGCGGCCCGTCCGACGACCTCTTGCATCCTCGTTCGTCATCAAATTGAACCCTCAAATAGGAGCGTACATGATCGGATACGCCCGCTCGGTCGGCGAAGCTCAGCAACCGCGGCAAATGTTCTTCAGCTTTGCGGCGGTTCGAGCCTCTTCCGCAACGAATGGGTCCTTGTACCCTGACGATGGGGCACTATCGGTTTCGGCGGGCTTCTTGGCCTTTGGCGGAAACGCCGCATCGTAACAGGAGAGCCGGGCACTGGTGCTCTCGATCGCGCTGCAATTCGGTTCCGCTACGGAAGCGGCTAACGCAGATGTGCTTAATCCCGACGCGAGCAGGAGCGCCGCCGTCCGCATACCGGATCGAGTTCTGCTCACACCGAAGGTCCCGTCATGATCCACCTTTGTTGACCCAAGAAGGACGCTGGCCGGTCCAGATTGGAAGAGCATCCCACTCAGAGCAGCGCATCCGGCGCTCCTCACCCCCGACGCTCACGAAAACAAAAGGCGCATCGTCCCGGCCTGTTTTCGAGCCAACGAAAATTGCCGGAACGCCGTAGGCATCCCTGATGATTGCGGTGTTTGCCATTATCGGCTCCCATTGGCCCAAACTTGCTCCAGGCATTCGATTTGCATTTTGAACGCATGGTTGCTGAACCGCTTGCAGCTACAGAATAGCCACAACCGCGATCAGCAGTGTGAGGAAGACCGGCACCAATAGCGGCGGCACAAGCCACTCACGGATTTCGAATTTGTCGGATTTTGACATCTTACCGCCTTCACTGGGTTGAGGCGGGAGCGCAAAGCTCTCAGTCACCGATAACAGCCACTAAGCGCGCGGTGATACCAATGCTATAGCAGTCTTCTTACCACCGAGCCAGATCAATCTTGGTCCATTGCTGCCGAAAGTAGATTGGCAGTCGATTGCGTCTCCGGATCGGGCGGTTCACTTCCAAAAACGGCGGCGATCACCAACACGACCGGGATAGTCCCGAGTACGATCACGCCTATGCGGAAGCCAATTTCGCCAGGCATTGGGAACTCCCGCCAAGGCAAGAGTGTAAGCTGTCCTTCTGACCCAGATAGACGCTTTAAGCACGCTGCGTGATTGACCATTTTCCAAACCTTCGCAGGCCCGCATCGAAATCAAAACACAGGGGACGGGCGGCTGGCCATCATCCGGTGAGAGCATGGAGATGCTGGCCGAGCTGCCTCTGCACATAGGGCTTGGCCAGGAAGCGGGCTCCGGCGGGAAGATCCTCGACGGCAGGTTCTACCTGGCCCGAAGTGACCAGCAGTGCGATCGGAGGCCAACGGTCGCGAACGGTGGCTAGAAGTCCCAGGCCATCCATCGAGCCGGGCATCTGGATATCGGTAAATACGATCGCTATATCGGCGGTGTTCTCCAGGAGCTCGATTGCGTGATCCGCATCGGCGGCCTCTACGACCTCGTAGCCCAGCTCGCGTACCATCTCAGCCGCGTTCAGACGAATGAGGAACTCGTCCTCGACTATCAAAACAACAAATTTGTGAGCCACCGAATAGGGGTACTTTACTCTAGAGGTCAACACGCAACGGCTCCCGCCTCGCGTTGTTCCGAGAACATTCTATCTCTTCCAGAGTTGGGTCAGGAACCCAGATGCTCCCCTGAGTATAGTTCAATGATAACCGAACTTAGCGGCGAAATCACCGCCGTTCAGCAAATCAATGCTGTTCCGAAAATTTTGGATGCCGTAACCCGCTTAACGGGCATGGGCTTCGTAGCGGTCGCCAGGGTGACCAGCGATCGCTGGTTGTGCTGTGCTGTTCGCGACAGCATAGATTTCGGCCTCGTGGAAGGGAGCGAGCTTCACGTCGAAACGACGATCTGCAATGAAATTCGCGGCCACGGCGAACTGGTTGTCATCGATGACGTCGAGACGGATTCCAGATTTTGCAATCACCCGACGCCACGCATGTATGGCTTCAGGAGCTACATCTCAGCTCCGATCAAGCGTGCGAACGGAGACATCTGGGGCACGCTCTGCGCGATCGATCCGCGACCGCGTGAGTTAAATCGACCTGAGATCGTCGAAAGCTTGCGGCTTTTTGGGGAATTGATCGCTGCGCATTTGGATCTCAACGAGCGCTTCGAGCAATCTCAGGCCGACCTTGCCAAGAGGTCAGAAAGCCTGCTGGCCAGTGAGGTGGGGCGGCAGTCTGCCGAAGCGGACCTGAAAAGCACCCGAGCCGATCTTCTTGACGAACGGAAGACGTCGGAGCTGCGCGAGCAATTTATCGGCGTGCTGGGACACGACCTCCGCAATCCGCTGGCGTCAATAGCCGGCGGCATGCGTGTTCTCCTCAAGAATGCGAATAGCGAGCGAGCGCCCGACATCGTCGCATCAATCCAGAAATCCGTGATGCGAATGGCGGGTCTGGTGGACAACATCATGGATTTTGCCCGCGGCCGCCTCGGCGGCGGATTGACGATCAGGCCCGACGCAAACGAGCCACTGACCCCCGTGATCGAACACGTCATCAACGAAATGCGTCTGGCGTGGCCAAGCCTTAACATCGAGACCGATATTGCCCTAAACGAGCCGGTTCGATGCGATCGCATCAAGATCAGCCAATTGTTCTCCAATTTACTCGGGAATGCGGTCACCTATGGCGACATCGACAAGCCAATCATTGTTTCGGCAAGGACGAGCGATGGAAGATTTACCCTCAGGGTGACAAATTACGGTACGCCGATCTCGGACAAGGCGATGCAAAGCCTGTTTCTGCCTTACACCCGCGGCGACCGTCCCAGCCAGCAAGGTTTAGGTCTCGGCCTCTACATCGCATCCGAGATTGCGCGAGCCCATGACGGGACGCTTAAGGTCGTCTCGAGCGGCAAAGAGACAATTTTTGAGTTCAGCATGCCTGCAACGACTTAGGACGCGGACTCATTAAGGCGCAGCCATAGCCGGATTGACGCGAGTTGAATGAATGCGAGGTAGTTGGCGGCGAGCCTATCGTAGCGCGTCGCCACCCGACGACATTGTTTGATCCTGTTGAAGAACCGCTCGACCTGGTTGCGAGCACGATAGAGATAAGGGCTGAAGCAAATCGGATCGCTGCGATTGCTTTTCGGCGGGATGTTGGCCCACGCGCCCTTCTTCATGGCAAGCTCCCTGATCCCAGTCCGCATCATACCCACGGTCAGCAAGCAGCATCGACCCGGATTTCAGACGAGACAGCAGTTTTCCGGCGAGTCGAACGTCATGGGCCTCACCCGGGCTCAGCGCCAGCCGTACCGGCAGACCATTGCCATCGACCACCGCATGGATTTTGCTCGTCAAGCCGCCGCGGGACCTTCCCATCGATTGGCGCTGGTTCCTTGTGATGCAGGCTCCATGCTGATGCACGCGGACAATGGAGGTGTCGATCATTTGGACAGCGGCATCATGGGCAGTGGCAAGCGCTTCTATGATGCGGCCCCAAACATTGGCCCGCCGCCACCTAACGAAACGGTTGTAGCAAGTGGTGTATGGGCCAAACGCCGTCGGCAGATCACGCCAGGGTGCTCCTGATCGGAGGACCCAGAAAATGCCATTCAGGACCCGACTGTCGTTCACCCGAGGAACGCCACGCGGCTTGTTCGGCAGCATCGGCTTGATGGCGGTCCATTCATGGTCGGCGAGTTCGTAGCGCATGATTCGAGTCCCCAGTTCGGGACCTTGAATCACGGCGGTCCGGCCAAACGCAACTCTCCTGGCCCGCTCTTGGTACGGCGCTTACGGACAGGAGCGGACATCAACCAGTCCTCAATCCCTGCCAAATGCGTCGAAAATGACCCAGAGCTGACTCGTTATGCTGTTAGCGTTCGGGGGCCTGTAGGGGCCGAACGCCGTGTCGTCCAGACGTGTCTCGCGTCGAGCCGCATAGTACGCATGTGCTCGGAAGGGCTTCAGTTCAAGGTTCAATACCCCTAATTGCGCAGGTTTGGGCTGTCAAAGTTTTTCATCCCTGAGATGGAGATACTCTGGCGTGAAGTCCGCCAGCTCCTCCAGCTCCTTCCGTCGGAGCAGCGTCAACGTGCGCCTCTCCCACTCAATGAGTCGGAGTTGTCTTAGCTCCTGTATAGTCCGATTGATGTGCACGACGGACAAACCGCAGGCATCCGCGATGTTCTGCTGGGTGAATGGAAGATAAAAGCTGGCGTTCTCCAGCAATCCGACGACTTCGAGTCGCGCCGCAAGCTCGCAGATGAGGTGCCCCACTCGTGAGCGCGCGTCGCGGGCAAGGCCTGCAATCCATTCGCGGTAAATCGCGGCATCGACAAGGGTCTCGCGCCAGAGCGCGTGAACCAGTCCGGGAGAGCTAATCAGGATATCATTGAGATAGGTGTGCGGCACAAAGCCAACGGTCGATGGACCCGCACTGCAAATATTTTGGTCCATGACGGGTAGCTGCAAAGTGTGCAGGTCCGGCATATCGCCAGCCAGGTCGATCGACAGGATCTGGGCTCGGGTGCCGACGACCTTCTGACGAAACACAAACCCGCTCATCACGATGGCGCACCGGGACGCTCTGTCTCCTTCACGAACGATGTACTCGCCGTCAGTGAATTCCTTCACCGTATGGGGCATGTTCGCGAGCTTGGTCCGGTCCTCGTCGGAGAGTCCAACAACGGCTTGCAGCCGTTTTATCAATATTTTGCTTGGCATTGCAGCACCCGAGTTCTGGGGCGGGAGCACAACACTCTCAGTTGCCAGCTACCCTGCATTAACGCCAGCAATGCTGATACGCTAACACAAAAACTCCGGGGGGAACATGACCTCGGAGCTGTTAGCATTCTCGGCAGCAAACCACGCCCTTAGGAGGGAGGCTCAGATTGAAGTGCGGCAAACCGCAGAACGAAGAGCGTCCGGCCGTGTGGTAATGGACCGTCGGTTACCTTCATCTCCCACGGAATGTCCTTCCACAGATTTCCCATTGAGCCTTGTTTGATGATTTGGCCACTCATTTGCACGGCTTCAGCTTGTGCGGCTGCAATGTCGGGGAGCTCAGTGCCGGCATCATCCAGCGAAGAGCAATCAGAGATATGGAAGAAGTAGCGCGGCATGCTGGCTCCGTCGCAGATTGGATCGGCCTCCAAAATCAGCACAGCCATCCTGTCACCGCTTTGGCTGGTCTGCATTAACGCAAGTAAATTTCCAGCTTACCCCGGCTTCATGAAACACGTAATTTCGGTGTCCGTCGCGCCGGCAGCAACTCAAACAGAGCCGACCTCAGCCGCGTTGTTGCCCATCCTCGTCAGCGGGAACAATTGCTGGTGACCGCTCCTCCAATTCCCGCAGCCGTTCGATTTGGCCTCTAAAGCTTTCCGGTTGTTCCGGCTCAAGCTTCAGCGACGCACGCAGTTGCTGGCCAATCACTTTCATAATTGCTCGACTGTGGCTGCGGTCTATGTCCTTGGGATGGGGCATAGCGAAGCCTCCTTCGGCCAATGCGGCGCCGAGATTCAGAAATTGCGCCTGCTCCTCCGCAGCTTTCCGTGTGCGGGCACGGCTGCCCAATCTATGGAACTGGAGACAGCCACTGTTGGCTGTCTGCGCGAGCGCTCGGAGAACGGCAGGTCCGGTGGTGGACCTTTGGCTATCCGCGACATGCGCCGTTTGGTTGGCGGCGAGCGACGGTTTCACCGAGCCAAGTCGCCCCGAGGCACTTCGTTCCGAAATCACTTGGCGGAGATACGTCCAGCTTGCGGCCCAGAGCCAGCGGCGGCGCACAGTTCGCCGAGCCGGGGTCTCTCTACCCGACCCTTGCTCGGACTTCGTGTGCACGTGCGCTGGAGTTGTGGGCCGGTTACGTAGATCCGGAGTTGGCCCATCGCGACATATTGCGCTGCCGCCCGAAGTCGGTCGCTATAGGGGCAAAGCAGACATTGCTTAGTCACCTCACGTCGCCGGGTTTATGGGTAAGGTCGCTCCTGCGGGTAGATAGAGTAGATTGAGTAAGTAGCTCAAGACACCAAGAAGCTCTCTGTATCGGCCTGTCGGCCAGCCGAATCTGGATGCATTAGAACGGAGAGCTGCTGTGTGCGGCCTGCGCCAGATTTTTTCGGTCACATTGATCTTTGTTATGGTTTGAACCTGTCTGTTTTGTAGCGTTATGTTCACCGTGAGCCCGCGGCTTTGCCCGGAGCAGATCGCCGGTTGTCGCCATCAACTTGGAGATGAACGCCATGCAGAAGCGACGTCGTTTCAAACAACAACTCACGTTGCAGGAGCGACTAACAGCGTGGTCCAAAGAAGTTCTTGACCAGGCCGCCAAGCTCCCGCCGGGACCAGAAAGGGATGCGCTGATCAAGAAGGCCCGTCAGGCCGATGTCGCCTGCCACCTGGATGAATGGTCGCATTCGCCGGAATTGCAGCTACCGGTCTGATAGTCTTGTCGTCGGAACAATCCGTTGACCAAGTCAGGTGATGGTGGTCGATGCCCGATGGCTCGAATTCGATTCTGAGGCGCTTACGGAGGCAGTCTGTCCAAGTTGCCGCTGCTTAGACCCGGCTGGCCCCGGAATCTCTGGCAACCAAGTTAGAGCTGGCGTATTGTCTTCCGATCACCGGCCGAGGCTTGTCCCGTAGGCGTCGGTGACTGAGAGACCGAGAGCGCTCCCGCCTGCACGGAAGTGGAGTGCTCTTATGGAACGCTATTTCTTTGACATCCAGAGTGGCCGCGAGTTTTTCGCCGACGAGGAAGGACTACGACTGCCCAATCAGAAGGCTGCTGAAGTTGAAGCGATGCAAACGCTGACGGGGATCGCCAGAGAGTCCGTGTTCAAAGGCAGTCGTCCAGATTTGGCGGTTGAAGTGCGCTCGATGACTGAACGGCTTTTCTGCGTATCGATCGTCCATCGAAGTGAGAGCACGAAACATTGAGGCTGCCTGTGAGAACAGACGCCTCCATCTCGACTGGGTCTCCGGCTCCAGTTGGAGTACTCGACTAGCCGTAAGGCTGTCCAAAAACATTTCTTCAATCATGTCTGGTCGGAGCGCCTTGGAGCACATATATCAAGGTCGTCACCGCCCCACCCGAGGCAGCCATCGGTGATGAGAACGCCTGTCGCGCTCCCGCCCATTCAAGGGAGAAAGCCGTGCAGGTTCGTAGCGAGTCTCAATCTTCGACATTCGAATACCGTCTCACTTAAGAGGCGATCAATTTGCGCCAGCAGGCTCAAGAGATGCCTGTTTGCGTCCGGCGCGCCGAACTACTTCAGAAGGCCCGGCAGATCGATGTTGCCCTGGAGGTGAACAGGTGGCTCAGTTCTCCGGGACTTCAGCCGCCAATGTAATTCGAATCCTGGATCGGCTTGCGGACCTCTCGCGCTGGCGCAGACATCTTTCCAACAGGCGCTCATGATGATCCGATATTTCTTCGATATCAGAGACGATCGGGAACTGTACCCGGACGAAGACGGAATAGAGTTTTCAACGCAACGTGAGGCTGAGATGGAGGCGGCTCACACATTGGCGGGACTGGCCCGCGATTTGGCCGGTGAGGAAAACCGGCCGGACGTTGCTATCGAGGTTCGAACGGAAGCCGGGCACGTATTTCAAGCCGCGTTGACCTTCGAAGCGAATAAGGCCGGGCAATAGTTCTGTCTTTCGCGGTTCCGGGGATTCGATGTGGACCGTCGCATTGCAGCCCTTTTGCGATCAGCCGGTGAGTTCGTCGGCCCAAACCTTGAAACTTAGCAACGTGTTGGGTCCGAATGTCTGGGTGATCGGAACGTCGGCGGCATCGCGGCCCTGCGCGATCAGGACGCGACCAATCCGCGGAATGTTGTTACGTGGATCGAACGTGTACCAGCGACCACCGATATAGGCTTCGCACCAGCCCGCGAAATCGCCGGCGGCATATGGAGGCGCCATGCCGATGTCACCGAGATAGCCGGTGCAGTAGCGCGCAGGAATGTTCATGCAGCGGCAGAACGCTATAGCCAGATGTGCATAGTCCCGGCAAACGCCTTTGCCTTCGTTGAACACTTCCCAGGCGGTCTTGGTCGGGCGGGCGTGCTCGTAGCCGAAAGCAATGTGGTTATGCACGAAGTTGCAGATCGCCTTGACCCGTGCCCAACCGGGCGCGGTCTTCTCGAACAACTTCCACGCCACGTCGGTAAGTCGGTCAGTCTCGACATACCGACTGCCGAGCAAATATACGATGGTGTCCGACGGAAGATCTTCCACTGCGTGCTGTTGGGCCGATGGTACGATCACGTCAGGTAGACCGCTGTCTCGGACTGTGCCGTCCGCTGAGAGGCGCATGCGGCCGGCTGGCGCGACAAGACGACTGCACCAATTCCCGAAACCGTCGCGGTAGGGCGTGATCGGCACCGACGGCTCGCTGACAAGATGATCGGGCAGGACAATGTCGGATGCCCGTGTGAAGTGAGTGCCGACAACTGCGATAAGAGGGGTCGGTTGCGGAAAGTCGTAGATCATCTCGAAGCCGACGCGGATCTTCATGGAAGTAGCTCCAAAGAGATGATTGCGACCGTTACGAACCCCCATTTGGGCATCGTCACCGATGAAGGCTGCGAGCGCTCGGGTGTGAACAGTATGCCATCGCTGTCCCGACCGCCAGCCGTATGCTCGATTGAGTGGAGAACATCCGCCCAGCGCCTGACCGGAACCCGTTTCAAACTGAAGGCTTTGTTGAAGATGAAAATGCGATCCGGGGTCACGCCCATGTCCATTCAACCCACGCAAGACTGGGGGGCGCGGCCTGTATCTGAGAAGGCCTCTTACCAGGGCGCGCGTCGAACCGTGAGCGAGGTTGATGCTGATATTCTGAGGAAGCGCGCGTTGAAGAAGCAACGTGCGTTGATCGACACCCTCAATGGTCGTGCGCCATCATGAGAGATTTCAAATGTCCTCATTGCGGGCAACTATCGGCCTTCGAGCTCTCCAAATGCAACGGCTGCATGCAGCCGTTGATCTTCGATCCCGAGAATATGGCGATGATCGGTGCGGAAAGTGCCCTTGAATGCGTCAATCGGAATATCATCGGTTGCAACTGGTGCGCGGTTTCCACGACTTCCTACTGCATGTCCTGCTCCCTGACCCATGTCATTCCCGCCACACAGAATCCCCGTAACGTAGCCCTTTGGAAGCGCGTGGAGGAAGCCAAGCGCAGGCTGATCTACGACCTGAGACGGCTTCGCGTGCCGATCGCGTTCGCGGGTGGATTTCGCCTGGCATTCGAGATTCTCTCGGACGAGCATGGGCCGGTCCTGACCGGTCACGAATCCGGCCTGATAACGCTCAACCTTGCGGAGGCCGATGACGTACAACGCGAGATCAGGCGTGTTTCCTTTCGCGAACCCTATCGCACCCTGCTTGGTCACTTTCGACACGAGATAGGGCACTTTTACTGGAATGCCCTGATCCACGAAGCGGGTTTTCGAGCGCCGTTTCGGCTGGTGTTTGGCGACGAGACAGAGAACTACCAGGCAGCGCTTGCCTATTATTATGCCCGTCAGGATTGGTCTTGCGATCCGGCGAGTCACATTAGCATGTATGCGACGTATCATCCCTGGGAGGATTGGGCAGAGACTTTCGCTCACTTCCTGCACATCGTCTCGACCCTGGATTCCCTGGCAGGACTTCCGTTGTCGTTGGACGCGCGCGGAAAGCACACGCTGAATGACCCGTATCTGGAAAGCGATTTCGGTGCGCTCCTTGAGTTGTGGACCCCGCTCGCTCTGACGATCAACCGCCTCAACCGCTCACTTGGTCTTGCCGACGCGTACCCGTTCGACATTTCACCCGCAGTCGGGGGCAAACTGCACTTGGTGCATATGGCGATTACCGCCTTCAGGAATCGGCAAGGAAACGCGCACACAACGCCGATGATGTGCTAACCTGAGTTCTGGTGGAAGCGCTTAGCTCGTGAGCGGCGCCACACTGGTTGCGATTTTAGCTGAACGTCTGGCAGACGAGCGGCGGCGTGGGCTTCGGCTCGCCCCTCGGGAACATGCGTTCCGCGAAAGCGTTGATAACTGTAGGCAGCGTCCGCTTGCCGTTGTTCGACAACGCGCTGAGACCTCGCGAAAGATCTGGCGCAAAGCGGAGCGTTCACGCTGATCCGCTCCTGGCAAATATCGCTTGGGCTGTCATGGCGAGAGCCCCAGACCGGCGCTGATCCAATTCCTGGAGATCAAAATGATGAAAAACGAAGCGAAGGCTGCCCGGCATCTGCGGGAGGCGAACAACGCGTTCAAATTGGTGCGAACAGAAAAACCAATGACCGATTACGCGAAAGATCAGCAATCCCTGCACGATAATCACGAGCGTCTGAAGGCGGCCCGATTGGCGCGTGAAGCCAAGCCGAAAGACTCCCGGGCATAATCGTCGCTCTCGATTTAGAGCATCGAGAGCACGACGATTCCGTTTTCGAGCTCGCCGGAGGCGAGCCGCGCACGGGCTATATGCTCGAATTCTTTTCGATATTTGTGAAGATAACTGAAGGCCTGCTTGTCGGTCTGAAACGTCGTTGTAAGCCTGCACATCTGCCGTGCTGCGCCAAGCGCAAGCATGAAAGTGATCGTTCCCCCGCCGTCTGCTTTGACTCTAGGCATCCACCCAGCCCGTGCAATTCGGTTTCACGATGATGCCGTGCGATCGCGAGTTCGACTATCGCGCCGACCTGTTTTTGCGCTTCGTCGGTGCGGGCGCAGGCAGCGATGCCCGAAACGCGATGTCGGCAACTTCCTTGGCCTCACGCAGCTCGCGGAGGCGCGCCATGTTCTTTCGCACCTCGATGGCCTGCCGTTCCGCGTCAGCCAATGCCCGCGCGCCGTCTTCAGCAGCCAATCGCTTGCGGTTCGAGCGCGCGATACCTTCGGGCGACGGCTCTGCCGATTTCCTGGCGATCATCCTCAACCCGCATTATGAAAAACAAAACCCGCTCCATCCGAAGATCGAGCGGGCAGCCTGCCGTTTCAGTACATCCGTGAAAGCGGCGTCGACAAATCAAGCCAGCGAGAGGTTTTCGGCACTCACTTTGCCGCGCATCTTGTCGGTCTTGGCCTCAAAGTTAACCTTTTGGCCCTCGGCGAGACCCGCAAGGCCAGCCCGTTCGACCGCGCTGATGTGAACGAACACATCATTGCTGCCGTCGGCGGCTGGATAAATCCAAAGCCTTTTTGGCCGTTGAACCACTTAACAGTACCTGTCGTCATTTTCATTCTCCAAAGCGCGCGAGCGCGTATCGCGTGACGAGCACGCGATTACTTCAACTTCGTCGATGTCTTTGGAAAAGGAGCCCGCGGGCGCGTTCAACAAGGCACAGCGGCTAATCGAATTTCTTCAATATATATCATTTTCGGCTTTTTGCAAGGCAACACTCAAAATTGTTTCCGAGAGCGCTGCTACACGAGCGCGTGTGGGCGAACGTTCCTTTGCGATCGAGGGCTCCAAACGACGTGTGGGAACGGCTCTATCCATTGACAGCGCGGCTGACAGTGGTCACGTTGCTCTACCGAACTTGATTGCCGTGACGCATAGACCGGCTTGTTCGAGGCCGGCGGAAGAAGACGCCGTCACTCCCATCATCGCAATCGCCACGAGACTCCTGCGCAATTGGCTGCATGCAGGACTTGCGCATTCGCAGCCCAGCGAGGAATGTCAATTGCAGGTACTTGTTCGCGACAACAATGTCGACCAGGCCCTTCGTGTTCTGAAGAAGAAGATGCAACGCGAGGGTGTCTTTCGCGAAATGAAGCAGCGGCGCTCATACGAAAAGCCTTCCGAAAGAAAGACGCGCGAAAAATCCGAGGCTATTCGCCGGGCCCGTAAGCTCGCTCGGAAGCAGGCCATCAGGGAAGGTTTGCTGCCGGCGCCCCCGAAAAAGAAGCTTCCCGAGCGCAAGCCTCCCTTGCCGCAGATCGCCGGCAAGGAGCGCGCGTAACGGGAATGCGCGTAGAGGAACGTTATTGCCATAGATTGCCATGGTGGTTGCGCCGAGTTCGACGCAGCAAAAGCGGGGGTGCGTAGCTGCCAGATTTCAGTCGCGGTCTGTAATCCAGGAGATCGAGATGACGAAGACGGGCACGAGTGATCATCGCATTCTGACCCAACGCGCGCGTGCCGCTCACCTGGCTGGCAAAGTTATAGACGAGAGGGCGGACAATTCTGCGAAGGGCGATGATCAAGCGATGCGAAGGCAGCGTTTGATCGAGGGACCATCGGAGTTCAGGGCCGTCCGCGTCGATCGTTCAAGAAAAACTATTGATCGTTAACTGGCCTTCAGTCGCTTACGGGTTCCTTGCGACGTCCAGAACGCATTGACGTTGTCTTGAGCATCGGCCTGTCCGTCTCTGCTGGGCGAGTTATCGGGCGCCGGGGCCAACTTGTGAAGAATTCGCCTAAGCGATTCCCAGATCACGACATGGCATGTTGTTAGGTTCTGAAATCGATGCCGCGCAGCACGATACCCCGAGGATCTCCTTCAAGTTCCGTCGCTCGATACTTGCTGGCCGCGCGGGCCTCGATGCGGTCGCGTAGGCGGACGAATTGGGCTTCGCGCTGCTCGGGGCGGACCTGCGGGCCGCGCTCAAGATAGTCCATCGCGGTGGTCGAGATCGCGCAGGGAATTTCCTTACCGCCGTCCTGCATCGAGAACAGCACGATCATCCGGTCATATTCGTGGCCGATGTAGCGACCGCTCGTGAGCGTCATGGCTTCCTCCTTTAAGTGACCGTTGCTGGCACGATCGCGCGTGCGGAGAGTTGCTCTGCCGTCAGTCCTCGCCCGAGAGCCGGACGAAGTCGTCGAGCAACGACGCGACCAGCGCCCGGTGCCTCGTATCCTCGGCGGGCAGGCTCGCGGCATAGAGGTTGAGCAGGTGCCGCGCCTTGACCGCAGCCTCCGGCCAGGAAGCGGCGGGCACCGTCATCATGCGGTGTTCAAGTTCGGCCTCCCGCTCACGCAATTCCCTGACATGGGCCTCGACGTCTGCCAGCGCGCGGCGCAGATCGGTAGCCTTCTGCGCAGCCATGCCGCGATGCTTGTCGAGATCTACGGGATGGTCAGTCATGCGGCGCTCGCATCCGCAGCCTGCGCATTGGCGAGATCGACTGAGCCGATCGAGAGCATCTCCATTGAGTCGCGAACGCCTTCCGCCGGCACCATAATCATCGTGGCGATGCGGCGATAGGCCGAGAAGGTGAGACCCTCGATCGTTTCTTCATCAGTGATGACCTCGTAGGCGCCGGCGGGCAGCAGCCGCTCGATGCCGCGGATTCGGAACGGATGTCTGAACGTGACGGTCTCTCGCCGTGAGCGGATGGTCATGCACGCCTGCCTTTTTGCAAGAGGGGCCCTAACCGACCGACAGCGACGACCATGCGCCCGTCATTGAGCAATAGCCAGCACATTCGCCATTGCCGCGCGCTGACGTCGCAGTGCAGCCTTGCCCGAACTGCGTTTTAGCACTCGCTATTGGCGCCTCGCAGGCGTAGGGTTGTCGCATCACCGCACTTCTCAACGGCATCGACCGGTGACTGAGGGTCACGTGCGCTCCCGCCGACAGAGTTGCAGGAGCGCTCGATGTCGCGTTTTCGCGCCTCGGAATGGATGGTCCCGCCGGTGATCGTTCCGTTGTTCCTTTTGCTTCTGGTGTGTGCTGCGGCCATCCTCAATGGCTAAGGCAACGCGCGTGCCTTACCTGGTCATGGGGACCAACGAATATGGCAGCGCCAATCTCGGCCGTGGCAGCGCGATCGTTGCACTGCGGCTCGCGCGAAAGCTGCTGCGCGACGGTTACATGGATGTCCGCGTCTGCACGCCTCGCGGGCGCATCCTGCAGTCGGACGAACTGAAAGAACTTGAACCCCAACAGGAGATGGACGTCATGGCCAAGGGACAGCAACGCGGCAATCGCGAAGCCAAGAAGCCGAAGAAGGAAAAAGCCAAGGTGATCGCAGCACAGCCCAGCCGGAAAGAGGTCGCCTGGCAGCCGGATTTCGGGTCGGCAAAAAAGAGGTAGGCGGCGCAGTCAAGCGTGAGGCGGACGCTTGACCGCTATTGCGGCGCGACGAGGGGCCACCTCATGGATGCTCGAAGGTGGATCGAGGAGCAACGCCGGCACCCATAGGCCCTGTCACTGTTGCCGCCCTCCGTCGCCAAATTCGAACCCCACATGCATCACGGGACCGGCGTCGTCCCGTACCGCAATTGCCATATGGCGCTTTGAAGAACTACCAGATTCATACGTCGCATCCCGTGCCATGTCGGCCAATGACTTTGCCGCCTCAACCTGCGCCGCCCGAACGTCAGCAAGTTCCAGACCTTCCTCGTCAAGGAACAGGCCGTCATCGTCGACGAGATCGAAATAGTACCGGGTCATGACGCACTCCGGAGACAGACGGGAGTTCCATGTGCCAGCGACCGATGCCCCTTGTGCAGCCTCGATCGGTGATGGAGGACAAGAGATGTGGCAGAAAATGGTTGCTGGTCCGGCGGCCCGCACGAGGATCTCAAAGTCCGCTGTCTAGCCTGGCACACCTGCGTAAGCTGCACGGCAGCCTTCGGCTGACTATCACTGCGTCGACTGCGTTGCGTGGAAGGCGATCGTTGTTGTTAGCTCCGCGCTGGGGTCGAAGATAGATCGGACAACAACGGGTGATCGTGCTATCGGCATTGATGGAAAAGATCTTGGTGGTCGGCGCGATCCTCTTCTTGTCATCCAGTGCTAATGTTCGAGCGGCCGAGCAAGCGCCTGCTGCAACAGAAATGTCAATTCGCGACCAGATCAAGGCGGCACGCGCTAAAGATGTATTGGAAGAGAAATCAGCATCGGTTGCGCGCCCATGGGATCGTGACGCGTCCGGCAAACGCCCATGGGATACCGCGAAACCGACTGAGCCTGTGAAGCGGTGAAATACCTTGGCGGAGCGTGCGGCCCCGAGGTGAAGCCTGTCGAGCATTCTTCTACTGTTTTGTTTGTCGGTTGGGGCGCCATTTGCTGAGATTGATCAAGCTCACGTTGGCAGCAGCCATTGCGCTCGCGCTGATTCCCCATGCCGTGAGATACTATGCTTTTCCCCGCGACCGTCTGATTCAGATCGCAAAGCAGTGCGAGAATGATGCAGACAAGTTAACGGCCTCCGACGCGGCAAAATGGACGGAAGCTCACAACGGTGGGACAAATAATCCGTATCGAGCGCAAAGGGACGCTCGAGTCGAGATCTGCATTAAGGCGGACGGCTGGTGTTCAATGAGTGATGACCGGCCGGCAGTCAGTAACCCAGCCATGTTCGCGCCGCGTGATCCGGTTGCCCGGGCGCTATATCGTTGGCGATACGCCGACGAATCTGGAAGCATCTGTCGCGATTGAGCTACTGGGACAATCGAAAAGACAATCAATCGCGTCGCAAGACAATGGAGACAAGACTATCTTCATGCCCGTCGCTGCTGTTCGTTACTTCAAAGTAGCGGCTTCCTTGGCGATAGCCGAGATTGAAATGCCCGATTTGCGAAGGACGCTGCTAAACTGCTCATCCGTCAGCTTGAGCCGCTTGCGCAGGATCTTGACCTGCACCTTGTCTCTCAAATTCAACGAGTTGCGGAAATGGGTTGGCTTCGACCTGTTCATGATATTTCTCTTGCTTGGAGGGATGGCTTGATCGCGACTAAGCGGGCATTACGCCGCTCCGGCCGCGATGGTGACTGTCCTGCTCCTCGCAAAATTTCCGCCGCCGCAGAGGCAATAGTCCCCCCAGACCGGCGTTCCCCCATTTCGGAAATATCTAGGCGCGTAGCGCTAAGGTGGGCTTGGCCGGGGACCGCAATTAGGATGGACCGGCTTCCCCCGCGGGCCACAATCTGGAAATCTCGCGGCATTCGGAAAAGCTGCCCTGGACACCACACAATGTCCGTGTCCACATTTCGGTCCCTCGGCCGACAATTGTGCAACTCAACAGCTGCCCAAATTGGGCTCCGCCCCGCTCACAAGCCCCGGTACTTGTTCGGGAAGCACTCGCTTCCTAAACTCGACCACTTGTCAGGCGTGTTCATTTTATATAATAACTTCAATGATATATGAGTTCGCAGTTTTGTTCTGAATGGCGCGCCACGCGCGTTTTATGGCGTTGTAGTCACTCAATAATTTTCGTTTTTTGTCCCACCTCAGTTTTCAGTGGGACACCGTATGTGCCCCATACGTTCGCCCGCATAGATCGGGTAACTTTCCCCTAGCGCACGAATCTACCGGCCCGCGCAACCGGGGGGCTTTGGAATGTGGTCTAGCTCTGTATGGGGCCTTCTGGGCTTCGCCGTATCTTGCGCTCTGACGATGATTAGCCTGTCGCCAGGTTCGGAATGGCAGAAACCGCTCCAAAACGGAGTGGAGATTTTTTCCCTCGCTACGCTCATCGTTCTCTGTTGGCCTCTCCACAACAAAACAAACCGCGCTTCCGTTCGAGAGAAACTGAGGCGCCCAATTCAGTTGGTGAAAATGTTGGAGCCTTCTCACGTAGTCATTCTGGGTCTCGCTATCGCGCTCGCTGGCGCCGTTTGGATGCACGTTCAACGATCCCCCCAAGCAAGTCGAGAAGCCAAGGCAGCAACATCTAACAACTCAGTGCCCATTTTGCTGCCGGATGACGGAGGTCCAATTACTTGGTTACGAGGCCAATATATTTTCGGCGCAAGCGGCGGCGAAAATGGCGTTCATATTCAATCGTTCCAGGCGGTGGGACAGAATAAATCGAACGATTTTATCCGGCCGCTAGATGGCTACGTTCGCTCGGAGATCACAGGCAAGCAATTCCAGATCCTTGTCGTTAATGACAAAGGCGATTTGGTCTCGCCTACGGGATACGGAATCCCGGCGGGCCAACAGTTCAATCTTGGAGCACGACTTACCGACTCCGCGGGGATAAGCAGTGCCGAATTCATTCGCGATTTCGGCCGAATAACGTTTGTGTTCACCTACGGAGACCACACCTACACCAAAAAATTTTCACCGGAAGAAATAGAGGCGGAAGTCTATCGCCTCGAGAAGGACCTCCGGCCGAAGCCGGTGCTCGGTGCAGGAGCTCGCAAATACTAGGTCATCTTCACCCTGCAAGTTTCGCCATGGCTTTGTCGGCCGTCTTCTTTCGGCTCGCCGCCCTCGTGTAGCGCTCTACCTCCTCCAAGGTCTGATGGCCGGTAATCGCCATGATCTCGTGTGGCGTTGCGCCGGCTTCTGCGAGTGCCGTCGAAGTGGCTTTGCGAATGCCGTGCGCCGAGCAGTGTGGCAGATCGGCTTGCCGGCACCAATCCTTGAACTTGTTCCCGAATCCATTCGCCGTGAATGGCTTGCCGAACTCGGTGAGTAGAAACGTCATATTGGTGCCAACCTTGGCCGCCGCGATGCTTTCGGCCAACGCCGGGTGCAGCGGCATATCGATGTCGATCGGGTTGCGATGCTCATTCTTTGCCTGGCGGAAGCGGACTCGGCCGTCGCGCGTATGTTGTCGGCCGAGGCGCGGCGCATCCTCGCGCCGCCCCGTCGTATAGCGCAGCAAATCGAGCGCAAGCCGCGCTTTCGTGCCGAGCGGGTGCCGCACGTAATACTGTTGAATCTCTTCATCGGTCCAAGTGTGATGGCCCTCCGACCGATATTTCAGCTTTTTCACTCCGACCGTCGGATTCACGGTCGTTTCCTCCGCCTCGTTTGCCCAGGAGAATAAGGCCCGCAATGCCTTCACGAGCTGATTAGCGGCGGCCGGCGTTGTAGCCTTTGCGTCGCGCATCCGCCGCACGTGCCGAGGCTGCATCATCGCAATCGGCTTCGCTCCATGCTCGCCGGCGATCTCGTCGAGGGCTCGACGCTGCCAATTGCGCGTGCTGATGTCCAAAGCCTTGTAGGCCGAACTCCCGTAGTAGCGAATGCAGAGATAGCGGAACGATCCTTTCTTTGCGGCGTCGGCCTGGCGCAAAGGTGCCTCGGCGGCTGTTGCGATCGCCGCTTGATATTCGTCCATAAATTCGGGCGTGCCAGGCAGCGCGCGAATGCGCACCTTTCGTTTCCCTGGTGCGCGGACGTAGCAGCGCACGTTGCCGTGCCGATCGACATCCTCGCAAATGTACTTAAGCGGCACGCGCATGCTGGAAACCGAATTCAATCCCATGGATTTTCGCCGCCATCGTCGAATGCGTCAAAGGCGCAGTCAAGCTGTTTGCGATCCCAAATCACCCGCCCCCTGATCTTCTTGGGCGCGGGCATGTCGCCCTCGGCGACCATTTTGTCAAACGTCGAGGGGCTGACCCCGATGTACTCAGCGGCTTGAACACGCGATAAGCCTCGCGGCGGCAACGACAGCGGCAACGTGCTGCTGCGGCGCGCAGACGGTTTTTCGTCGAGCATGTGATCTAGCCTGGAAAGGAAAATGCGGCCTTGGTGCTATCCTTGGCCCCGCTCATGACTCTGCGAGCAAGCCGGGGAGGATAGCTTTCTGCTACCGGATGAAGGCCGCGACACCCTCTTGGGTTTGCTTGCTCGCAGTATTTGTTAGGCGCCAGGGTTCAGGTAGGTGCCCCGGAAGTCATTCAGGCCGAAGCCCACGTCGAGCACGGCGCGAATTTCCAAACCGAGCACGTCCCATCCGAGGCGCTGCTCGACCATCGGGCCGTCGGCACCGTTGAGATACGCCACCATCAGGCACGCCACTTCCGCCGGATCGCAGAACAGGCGCCAAGCCAGCCCGGAAAGACGCGGCTCGACCAGCAACGTCAGCTTTCCGCCGAAGGGGTTCACCTTGGTTGAGTCGACAGCGGAGATCGTATGCAAGAACTGCTCGGCAATGGTTTCGATCTGGCTGCCGACAACCAGGTATTTCGGGCTCACGGAAATCAACGTCTTGCCGTCGATGTCCTTTTGGCTTCGCATTGCCTGGCGGCCATCAGACAACGTCGAAATGCCGATTCCGCCGGCGGCGGCGGCTTTGTTGCCGTGCGCCGCATCATACAGCGCGACGTTGTCAGCAAGATTGGCGCCGTTCCCGCTGTTGGCCGTGAGCAGGCTCACCAGCAAGTCGGACTCGGTTTGAGCAGCGGCGCGGCCGAACGCGCTAGCGCTGTCCGCGAAGGCGCCAAGATCGTCATTCACGATCGCCTGGCGCGAGATTGAAAAGATGCGCGCATAAGTCTTGAGCTTGAACGACTCGGCCGATTCCGAACGCGCACCATGCTTCACCTCGCCGCTTTCCTTGACTTCAAGCAGGCGGGGAGCCTCGCTCAGCTTGACCTGAGTCAAAGCGCGGAAGTCGACGGCATCGCGCCGCTTGCAAAGCTGGAGCAGCGGAGTCTGCGCCACCTGATAAGACTGGTTGAGAACCCTGTGGCCGCTCGCGGTCAGGAGGTTCGGGAAGTCCGACGTGGTCATATCGCCGGCGCGCGTCAGAATCTGATTCGCCAATTGATCCCGGTTGCGCCAATTCGGGCGCTCTCCGCGCTGCTCCAACATCATCGCGCCGAGATCGAGCAGCGACTTGCCGGCCAATTCCGCTGCTGCGCCCTCGGGTCGCGTGCCGGTCATGCGGGCATACAGCACATCGCCAACCATGCGAGCTGTGAAGTCCGGATTATCGAACGTCGCGCTGCTGTCAGTGCGGCTATTGATGTGAAGGCGGGATGCGCGTTCGGCCATTTCATCGAGCACCGCAAGCCGAAATTCATGAATGGTCGAGCCCTCGGCAATGTGCTGCCGAGCAAATTCAACCGACATGCCGCGGGCCGCCGCGTGGTCGAGGATAGCGATTGCGTCGCGAGACAAGAGATTGTCCTGGCCGGTTTCGCCGCGCTGCGCGACGACGGTGTCGGCGTCGTGATCGCCCTCGTGAGAATCGGTGGGACGAATGGTGTGCTTCTTAGGCATAGAGATTCCTTTCTGATTTCGGACGTGAGTTTTGGGATCGGCCGGAATGGCCACGAGGCTGACCTCGAACGGTTCCCAATCGGTGCGCGTGATAATCAGCCGGCCTTCGCGGTCTCGGCTCTCGACGCTGGCGTACACGCGATAGCCAACGCTGACGTTCGGCGGTGTGCCCGCCGCGAGGTCGGTCGCGATGCCCTTTACGTCGTCGCGAGGCGATAGACGTGCGTCGGCGACCAGTTGACCGGCCTCGATCCTGGCGTCGGTAACAACGCCGATCTGATCGCGGGCCGATCCCGACCGATGCGAGTCGAGAATCGGCGATGCACCAGATTTCAATCGGTCGAGCCGGACGGAAGCCGGCGCGAGCGACAACACTTCGAAATAATCGCCGTATTCGCCATCGCGGCGCGCGACCGGCGTGTCGGTCGCGATCACGGCAGAGAAAGCGCCTGTCGCGGAGTCGAACGTGGTCGCCCGAACCGGCGCGCGGCGGACGTGCAAATCCGTTGCCGCCGGCTGAGGCCGGCGAGCCCTAGATTTCGTCATAGGAATTTTTCCTTTTAGTGGGTGGTTGGTCGGCTCGAGTCGATCACGACAGGAACGCCGTAGACGGCTGCCGAATAGACGGCCAGGCACGCCCCCAGGAATTCAAAGGGCAAGCCGAGTTGATCGGCGATGTCCTGGATGGTCATTGGCTCGCCGGCTTGGAGCCGCTTGTATGTCTCGGAGCAGCGCTGTTCGAAGTCGGCCGGCGGTTCAGGTAAGCCAGGTTCCTTTGTTGACATAGTGGCTTGGGCTCTCGTTAGGCGGCGGCGCCCGCGTCCCACTTGTCATAGGTCACGAGACGTTCCAGTGCGGATCGAACCAGGCGTGAGACGTTGATTTGCAGGGCGCCGATCGGCTCCGCGTCGAATTCGATGTTCGAGATCGGAGCATTGGTGATGCTCGCGGGAAAACTAACGTCCGGATCAACGACGAACGTAAGCACATAATCCTGGCCGGCGCCTGGCGCATTGCGCTCGGTCGCGGCGACGGTGTCGATGATGGCCCCGCGCCGATCGACGATTTCGAACGCCTGGCGGAGGGTCGCGCCGTTGCGAGCAATGAAAGCTGCGACAGCAATTCGCGCAACGTCGGACACAGTGAAAAGGTGCCCTTTCCCCTTGCGTTCACTGAGGCCGTTGAGGAGGCCCAGGCGGCGCCAGTCGCGAATGGCGTCGGGTTTGCAACGGACCGCGTAGGCGGTCGCTTGCGGTGAGAATTCTCTGATCATCGTTTCTTTCTCCATCTGCACATGTGCGGTAGGACCGTTGCCACGGCCAAAAAAAAGGACCCGGCGCGGGGATGCCGCGCGGAGTCCTGGTGAATGCTGCCAGCAAAAAACCCGCCGGCGAGGGCGGGTGTAGCTGCTGCGGGTTCTTTGCAGGATCAGGTGTATGTCAAGCACCCCGTTCCGGTCTATGACCCCCTGACAAAAATGTCGAACCGGAGCGCACGAAAACAAAAACCCGCCGGCGAGGGGCGGGTTTGTCGTTGCGGGTCTTTCGCATGGTCGGGTGTATGTAAAGCAACCCGTCATCGTCCATAGTCCCCCGACAAGATTGTCGAGTTCGCCCTATGTCGCAACGGTCGAGTTCTGGCACCGATAATCCTCGATTGCGGCGGCGCGCGCGAGCGACCGCGCCAGGGCCTTTAAGGCCTCATGAAACTTGGCGCGAGTCACTTCGTGCTCGGTGCTATCGAGGCCGATCACTCGATCGCGGCATATCCGATGATCGATTTCCAGGTCGATCTCTTCGCGGGAACGAAGATAGAGCGGGATCACCTCGCCCGTATCCTCATTGATGAACGTGGCATAATGCACGCCGGGCGCGGTTGGGTTCTTCATAGCGAGTCTCTCTGTCTTTTGGCCTACGACAGCCATCGCCAGGGTGCCGGCCTGGCGCCGGGAGGGTAGTAGCCTGGTCAGAGAGGACAGGTTCGAACGCTTTCCCCGAAGGTGTTTTATAGCGTTCGCCTCCCGACATAAGCGGCGGTGGCCGGCTTTGTGTCGGTTTTCGATCGGTTGCGTAGAGCAAACCGCCGCGCCGATCGGCGCGCCTTTCTCTGATTCCGCGGGCTACTACACCCAGGAAGCAATTTCCAGGTTCACTGTGGTCGCGCAATAGCGGGATCGGCTAGTTTGGGCTTTTGATAAACTAGCGGGATCGGCTAGTTGCCGGCTGGAAGATTCGAGGAGCCAAGAAATCACAGGCGAAACAGGTCTATAATTGTTGCCGCCTCCCGATTCGTAGGAGCCGCCAGAGAGACAAGGGAATGTTTGATGTCTGATGACAAGAAGCCCCCGCCGCCGCCACCACCGCCCAGAGAGCCACCGCCGGACACGGACAATAGAAGAACTCAGACGCCGCCGTTTAGAATTAAGTGAACGGCGCTCTTTAACGAAACCAAAAGGAAGCCGCGCCTGCGATGATTGCAACCACAGGCGCGGCGACGCCCAGGGCCTTTGCGATAAGCATCAACCGCGAGAGTTTGATATTGAGGCGTGTGTTCTGCGCTTCCTTGATGGCGAGATTTTCGAGATAGGCCAGATATGCCTTCTCCGCCGTAACCTCGTTTGCCCATATCCAAAAGTCAGGCTTGCGTCCAGGTAGGCTGATGTTGCTGGGCCAGATGGAGGCCATGCAAAACATCGCGCCGAGAATCAACGGGACGGCAAAGCCAAAAAGTCCATAGCCGAGAGCCTTCGGGAAAGTGTTGGCGCCCGAAAGCGCGATCGCCGCACCGCCTGAAAGGGAGCCTCCAGCCAGCGCCACGTACAATTGGAGGAAACCAAGCGCTTGGCGATCGTTCGCAGCTATCTGGTCAACGACCGCCGTATGCCGGCGGCGCGCGTCATCCAAAGCGAACCGCATATCCTCTGGCGCCAAAGCCATAAGCATCACCTCAATTCCGAATCCAAATTGATTGTATCACATCGGGGCCGTCGCTTCCGGCATGCTCCGGCCGGTCGAGCCGGTTGAGCCTGACGCGCCGGCGCCAGAACTGCGGAAGGCGTTGATCTTGTTGTCGACGCGCTGATCGACCTTGGCGAGGAAATCCGGCGACGGCTCAACTCTCACGGTCGTTTCGAGCGTAGCGTTCCCGACAATTTCAGCCTTCGCGGGCTCCCTGTCGCCGCCAATACCGAGCGCTCGCTGCAAATCGTCGATGGTATAGCTTCCTGCCATCATGCCGCGCCCAGGCGTGCCGGCCGGCGCGAAGCCGAGATCGGTCAACTCGCTTTCGATCTTGGCGCGTTTGGCCGCATTCATCGCCCTGAGTTGCGCGTCGTATACCGGATCATCGTGGCCGTAGATGTCGGCCGCCCTTTCCGAGTCGTCGATTGCTTTCAAGGCGTCGAACCGTGAGCGCGGGCCGGCCTCATATCGCTTCAAGCGCGCGATATCGTCGTCGGTGACGACATCGCTGCCGAGTTGAGCGATCGCGAGCATCGGCGCCATCGTGGCCACGACCTTGCTCAACAGGAAGCTGCCTCCGCCCTTGCCGAAGATCTTCCCGAACATCGATTGCGCGGTATCAGCGCTAAGCGCGCCGCCCATCGCTGTACCCCAGGCAGTGGCCGCGGCATGATGCCCTGGATTCTGCCTGGCGTAGTCCGACATGTAGTTGAGGCCCGACGCCAGCCAATTCATGCTGGTCGTTGCGGGGCCGACGAAAGGCTTGGCCGTCTCGCCCATGTAGTTGTCGAATTGCTTTTTGACCGCCTCTTGCGCGACCTTCGGATCGCTCTTGAGATATTCGTCGGCCGCACTGATGCCGTGCGCCTTCTGGATCAGGTCCCAATCCTTCTCAATGCGCTTTTGCTGTGTGGCGAAAATGCTCATCATTTGCGCGGTCGTCTGCTGCGACGCCATCGCGCTAATTGCCTCCTGGATTTCCGCCGGATCGGTGACGCCCTTTTGCGCCAGGTGCGGCAACAGCACCTTGTTAGTCCAGGCGTAAGGGTCCTCTTGCCCAGGCTTCAGATATTCGCCGCCGATGATGCCGCCAGGCAGCACGCCCTTAACGGCGCCCGTGGTGGTGCGGATCACCTTCGACTGGTCAACCAGGCCGTATTTGTTGAGCATGTCGACGGCCTTATTCGACATCTTGCCGCCGACGAATTGAGTGTGGAAGCTCGACAGCGCTTTACCTGCCGACGATCCGCCCAACTCCTGCGCCAGCGTCGGCGCCGTCTTGAGCATGAACTCATCGCCGAGCGCATTCGTTGCTGCGCGCCCATACTTGAACATTTCGTAAAAGTCGGTCGGCCGCAGTGTATCGCCGAACACGTTCACGGCTTTCGCCATGTTGTCGATATAGTGCTCGAACTTGGCGTGATCCTGCGTCACGCCCTTGATTTCCATACCTTTGATCAGCTTGTCGAAATCCTCGCCTAGCTCCTCGGCCTTTTCCGGGTGAGCACCTTGCGCGACGACTCGCAACTTCATCAGCGGGTCAATGATCTTGGTCGCCTCCTCAAAAGTGCCGACGACCGATCGAATGTTGCGCGCCGAGTGCATGATCTCAGTTGTCGAAATCGACTTGTATTTCGCGCTGGTCGCGCGCGCCAACTCCTCGGCTTCTTTGACCTCTTGGTCGGTCATGCCGGCGGCGCGCATGCGCACCTCCTCATGACCGCGATCAGCGCCGGATTTTGCCAGGTGCGTTGCGACCAGGCGCGCCGCGCTTGAGCCAGCATAGGCGCCGGCGACCGCGCTCGCCATCTTGGCGCCAGTGCTGATCGCCTGGCCGGCGCGCGCCAGGCGCGAGGCCTGCACCTCCGCCTTCTGGCCGAGCGCGACGTGCTTTTCGATGTCGCGGGATAGCGCCGACCAGGCGCGCGACATGCGGTTGACCTTTTGCGTCACGGACTCGAGCGCGTTGCCGGTCTGGTCTTTGGCTTTAATGACGGCCAAGGCTTCAAGGATGGTAGACATCGAGTGTTCCTTTCGTTCGCGTGGTCAACCCCCGGTCGCGTCAATGCAACCGCGTCAACCCAATTTCAAAAATTTGCAGCTAGAGCGTTTTCGGGGCGCCCTTGTGCCGTAGGCGGGTGCCGGCCTGGGAAGGACCCGCCGCTTAGAGCTGTCCCTTTTCCAGCCTGGCAACAACGGCCTTGCCGGCCTGCGTCACCCCCCAGGCTGGAAGGGCACGAGGGCTCCCCGCCGGGCTGTCATAGTGGCAGCACTGCACAAGCTTGTTTCGGAACAGGTCGTCAATTTCGCGGTCGGCCCGCTCGCTCGCGCTCAAATAGAACGGGAAGTTATCCAACGTTCTGAGAACAGAGCGCTGTTTGATCGACATAGTTTTCGCGAAGGCGATTTGTTCGGCGGTTAGTTTGCTCACTGGTAGTTCCTCAAAAAGAAAGGCTCCGCCGCCAAGGTCGCCTAAAGCGACGTTGACGGCAGAACCGATAGGTTGATCCGAGTTTGATGTTTGATATCCTGGATATCCAGGCATCGGGCGGCGCTAGGATTTCAAGAAACCCTTGCGGCACAGGCACAAATCCTAGGTATCCTAGGAATCCATGAATTATTGGAAGTCAGGAAAAAACTAGCCGAGCAGGACGACCTGAGACCGGCTTGGTTTGCCTACGCGCGCGCGACTAGGATTCCTAGGATACCTAGGATTTGTGCCTGTGCTGCAGTGATTTCTTGAATTCCGCATGCCCGGATGCGCTAGGATGGCCTAGGATATCCCCTAGACGGGAATATCGTCGTCATCCGGCACATGCTGCGCTCGCTCGCCCTCTCCCGGGGGAAGCGCCGGCCAATCGACGGGTTGGCCGAGCAATTCGTCAAATGCCGCGCGGCATTCACTTAGTGGCGGAATCTCGTAGCACCAGACCTGCTTTGTCACGCCGGGTGCAACCTCGATTGCAGGCCGGTATCTGCGGAGCCCCGGCACTAGCTTGGCGAGGCGCTTACCAAACTCAGCCTGGCCGCGCTTCCGACCGACGCCAATCTGTGACGCTGCCTTGAGATATTCCCCGTAAAGATCAGCGCAGGTGATCTGCTTGGGCCAGTCGCTGCCGTCGTCTAGACGATTGAACCAAAAGTCATCGATCGTATCGAGCGATCGAACCTTTTGATCCAGCAAGGCTTGAGTTTGCGGGAGGTGCCACAAGTCGACCTGAGTCAAGTCGAATGTCAGGAGGTCGTGAAGCAGCCGCTCGCGCCCGCCGTTCTTCAACTCCTCATCCATTTCAGCGAAGTATGCGCGATCTTGGGCGCACCGCGGGTTAACGTCGAGAACGACGAACCGGCGCTCATCCATTCCAGCAGGCACAACCCAACCCTCGTTCGACGACATGATCACGCGAACGAAATTGCGCAAGCGGATCGGATCGACGCCCTTGGATTCGATCATCTGCATTTCGCTCGTGATCAATCCCTTGAGCCGTCCCTCAGCCGCCTTGTCGCCAGCCCACACCGCTTCATCGGCCTGCAGCAGCAAGCAACTCGCCATGTGCGCATTGAATTGGCCCGTGATGTATCGGGCGTCATCCACCTGGAAATAGTGCGACGAAAACAGTGACCCTAGCACCTCGCCAACCTTACTCTTGCCGGTTCCCCGCCGGCCGCGCAGCACGATCGCGGTGCCAAGCCGCTCGCGCGGCTTCTGCACGATATGCGCCATCCAGCCAAAGACGTAGTTGAATAGCTCGACGTTGCCGTCGCAGACGTTCGTGAGCAGATGGTCGCGAAAGGTCTTGTACGATCCCGTCGGCGAAGGCGCCACGTCGAAACCGCGCCAGAAATTCAGATAGCCTGGTGTGCCTTTGGCTCCGTCCGGGTTCGGCCAAAACTCGACTCCGTCGTATGACCGCCGATCCGGATGCGAATGCCAGGCCTTTGCCCAGGTCGCAGCCCGAATCTTGCCGTCCGAGCCGACCGTTTCCGTGAATCGGTTTCCGAACCAAGAATTCATCGACTCGAACATCATCACCCGCACCCGGTCATTGACCGGGCCGGACGGCTGTTCGTTCACCACCACCGCCTTGCCGCCCCAGATCGCCAGGGCATAGCTACGGTTGATTTCCGCGACATCGAAGCCCCAGGAACGGGGAGACGCGGATTGCGCGTCTTGGACCTCCCTGGCGCCATCTACAAAGCCGCCCAGGTCGTCGGCGTCGCCGAGGTTATCGCCGTAATCGACCAGGTCGGCGATCCGACCCGGCTCGGCGCTCGCCAGCATGTCGTTGAAGTCTTGCCCCTTGCCGCTCACGGCAGCGGAAACGGGTTTTGCGGCGGCCTCGGGGAGGCCTCCGTTTGCAGTCTCAGTCATGTCGAATTCCACCCCTTTGCGGCGCCTTTTGGGGTGCCGCTGGTGAGACAGTCGCGCTAGAAACGATAACGATTCCCTAGAACCGTTTTCTGTCCCACCGTCCTCTAAGTCTTTGATCTCGCTAGGAGCCTAAAGTCCCCTAGGGAGCGCCATGCTGCGATTTTGCGCGCTGTTCTACGATCCCATACGATCCCGGCCTCAGCGTCGCGTGACTGATCGTTCGACGTAGGCCTAGCGCTCTTCTGCACGAGCTTCCCGCACCGGCCGGACTTCGCAAAGGTTGGAGCGATGCGATGGCGTGCCGCTGACGGGATCGCGGACGCTGGCGTCGACCATCAGGTTGAAGTTCGTGCCATCAGGACCGAATGGATCGCGATCGCCAACTCCCAGTTCATCGCAACCCTGCCACCAGCCATGCTCGCCGACGACGACGCGCGGATCGAGCTCGTCATTGAAGCGCGCTCGCGCCCGCATTCCGCCGGCCGGGGTGCGCACGTCGACCCAATCGCCGTTTCTGATGCCGCGTGCCGAGGCCGTCGCGGGATTGAGCTCGATCTCCGGATTCGATGCGCGCTTGCGCAGCCCCGGCAGCGCACGATGCTGGGTCTGACAAAAGAGGCTCGGTTTCGCACATGTCAGGATCAAGGGGAAAGACGTAGCCAGATCGGGGCGCGCGACCGGACCGATCGAGGGCTCGACAAAATCCGGCATGGCCGAATAGCCGTGATCAAGGAAGGTTTCTGACCAGAATTCGACCTTCCGCGACGGCGTCGGGAAACCGCGCGGGTTTCCCTTGTCATCGCGCTCGGCGTATTTGCGGTGCTGCGTCGTTAGCGGTTTCCGTACCCCCGCAGGATGCGCGCGAAGCTGCTCCAGCGTGATGCCGCTTGGGCCAAGTTGCTGCCGGTAGGCGGCGTCGACATCGCCGTTCCAGAAATGCTCGCCGAGGCCGAGACGCGCGGCAAGGCCAAATACGATATCGGTGTCGGACCGTGCTTCGCCGGGTGGGGCGACGATGGCCGGCCGAAGCTGGACGTGCGATTGCGCCTCCGCGCTGATATCGAAGCCAATCTTGAGCGCTTCGCGTTCGAAGCAGGACGCCACAGGCAGCACAATATCCGCAAGCGCTGCCGTCGGCGTCATGAACAGATCGGCATGGGCGTAAAAATCGAGAGCGGCGAGCGCAGCCCGTCCGCGCACCGGATCGCCGTGAGCGAGCAATAGATTTGAACCGAAACCGATGAGTCCCCGAACGGGATAGGGAGTGCCTTCGAGAACAGCCCGGTAAAGATCGTGGGGCGAGACCTGGTTCCAGCGCCCAGGCCCGAGCGGACGCTCAGTAAACCCGATTGCAGGAGCTCGTTGTTTTGCCGCAGGCAGGTTCTCTCCGGTGATCGAAGCCGTCGGCACCGCAGGGAACAGCACGTTGCCGCCGGCTGCATCGAAGCTGCCGGTCAAGGCATAGAGCATGGCCATCGCGCGCGCCGTGTCCGTGCTGTTGGCATGTTGCTCGTGTCCGCTCCACGCATAATAAGAAACAGGCCGGGCGTGCCAGATGGTCCGAGCCGCTTGCTCCAATTGATCGGGAGGGATCCAGCATGTCGTCTTGATCACTTCGGGGGAATATTTGCTGCACAGTGCCGCGTAGCGATCGAACACGGGCCGACAGGAGATCGGGTCGTCTTTGGTTGCGACAATGTATTCGCCTCGCAAGGCAAGTTGCTGAGTTTGTCCCTCGTAGCGGCCAATCGCCGGATCGTAGTTGACGGCTTGGTTGGATCCGCAGTCCCAGGCGACAAACTGTCCCTGTCCGCCGGAGGCTAGATCTTCTGTCCTGAGCAACCTGCCGGTGTCGGAGCGAACCAGAAGCGGTCCGTTGCTCCACGCGCGGACGAACGACTCGTCGTACCATCCGCGCTCGATCATGATGTTGGCGAGCCCCAGCGCGAGCGCGCCGTCGGTTCCGGGGCGCAGGCGCAGCCAGACGTCGGCCTTGTTGGCAAGCCCGGCGTGGCGCGGATCGATCACGATCAACTTCATTCCGCGCTTCAGCCCGGCGACCGTCGCGGTCGCATGCGTAATGCGTGTAAAGGATGGATTGTAGCCCCACAGGATCAGGCAGCCGGACTCGGCAATGTCGGCCATCGCGCCGCCGGTGTTGGTCGCAACGCTGCCGACGCCGAACACGTAGCGCGTCGCAAAGCCGCGTCCCCAGCCGCACAGCTCGACCCCGGACAAGAAGTTCGGGGTCCCAAATGCATTCATCAGCCTCGTAACGAAGGCAGCCGAATCCGCAATCGCGGTCGTCGAAGGCGATGATTGACTGAACGCGACCGCCTCAGGCCCATGCTGCTCGGCGATACGCCGCATGGCGGCGGCGATCTGGTCGAGTGCCGCATCCCACGATATTTCCTCCCATCCCGGATCGGCGTCGCCTTTTGGTCGCGTTCGACGCAGCGGTCGCTTCAGCCTGTCCTTGTGATAAACCAGTTCGGGCGCCGCTCGGCCCTTGGCACAAATAGCCGCGCCGGTGGGGTGGGTCGGATCGGGGTCCAGACGTGTGAATTGGCCATCCGTCACCGTGGCGACCGTACCGCAGCGGGCGATGCACAGACTGCAATACCCTTGCACCCGACGTATGTTCGGCATCTCTGCTGACATGCACAAACTCCCTCGCGGCAATGCGTATGGCTTGTGGCTGCGTGTGGCCCCAAGCTTATCGTGTCGAGCGCCAAGGATATGATAGCTGCCGCCACTAGACTATCTGCGCAAGTCGAGTTTTGACAGCGTGGATTTATGTTACAAAGCGACTTTAATCACATAAGAGTTCACAGCTTTGTTCTGAGTGGCGCGCCATTTTCCGCCGAATCCTTGTTGTCTCCGCAATTTGCGACGCTACGCCGCGATGACGGCAAAGCCGCTTGTTCGATGCAGCGCAACGGTCCTCGGCCAAGCTCCTTCGCGATTTTCCGTTCGGGCTGAAGCAGACGGTTGCCGGTTCGTCTGCATGAGCGCCACAAGGCGAACGTGCAGTGTGACGGCGTTTGGCGAGGCTCGATCGAATTTCGGCCTCGCCCGTCGCCTCCGGTTCGAATTTCGAACCTGCAGCATCGCGGCCGACAGACCATAACTCAATCATCGCAATCGCTTAGAGCCAGGCATCGGAGTTGGCACACTATCTGCGTTTCCCAATCTCATCTCACGCCTTTGGCGGGAGGAGGACAACAAACGAGATTGGGAGGAATGCATGAGTGAGAACAAGACCAATGGCGCGCATCGGCGGGAGAGCCTCGATGCGGTGGTGATCGGCACCGGTGTGGCCGGTCTCTACCAGCTCTATAAGCTGCGCGACGAGCTGGGCCTCAAGGTCAAGGCGGTCGACACCGCAACCGGCGTCGGCGGCACCTGGTACTGGAATCGCTATCCCGGCGCGCGCTTCGACTCCGAGGCCTACATCTATCAGTATCTGTTCTCGGAAGAGCTCTACAAAGGCTGGAGCTGGAGCGAACGCTTCCCCGGCCAGCCCGAGATCGAAAAGTGGCTCAACTACGTCGCCGACAAGCTCGACCTGCGCAAGGACATCCGCTTCTCAACGACGGTCACGAGTGCCGTCTTCAACGAGGCGACGCAGCGCTGGACGATCACGACCGACAAGGGCGAAGTCATCGACGCGCAATTCCTGATCACCTGCACCGGTATGCTGTCCGCAGCGCTGACCTCAGTGTTTCCCGGACAGGAGACGTTCAAGGGCACCCTCGTTCACACCGGGCGCTATCCGAAGGAGAGGCTCGACCTCGCCGGCAAGCGCGTCGCGGTGGTCGGCAATGGTGCCACAGGCATTCAGGTCATCCAGACCATCGCCGGCGAGGTCGGCAGTCTGAAGGTGTTCGTTCGCACGCCGCAATACATCATTCCGATGAAGAACCCGAAATACGGGCCGAAAGAGGTCGAGGCCTACAAGGCGCGGCTCGAGGAATTCCGCAAGGTTCTGCCTCATTCCTTCACGGGCTTCGAATACGACTTCACCAATGGTGCCTGGAAGGATCTCACGCCCGAGCAGCGTCACGCCGTGCTGGAGAAGATCTGGGATGAAGGCTCGCTCCGGCTGTGGCTCGCTTCATTTGTCGAGATGTTCTTCGAGGAGGAGGTCAGCGAGGAGATCTCGGAATTCGTCCGCAACAAGATGCGCGCGCGCCTGAAGGACCCCAAGCTCTGCGAGACGCTGATTCCGACCGATTACGGCTTCGGCACGCATCGCGTTCCGCTCGAGACCAACTATCTCGAGGCCTATCACCAGCCGAATGTCGAGCTGGTCAGCGTCAAGAACAACCCGATCAAGCGGATTACGCCGCAGGGCATCGAGCTCACCGATGGCACGTCGTACAATTTCGACGTCATCATCCTGGCGACCGGCTTCGACGCCGGCACGGGCGCACTCACCCGCATCGACATCCGCGGTCGCGACGGCCGTTCGCTGAAGGACGAGTGGAGCCGCGATATCCGCACCACGATGGGGCTTCAGGTCCACGGCTACCCGAATCTTTTCACGACCGGCGCGCCGCTGGCGCCGTCGACAGCGCTCTGCAACATGACGACATGCCTTCAGCAGCAGGTCGAGTGGATCAGCGATTGCATCGCGTATCTCAAGAAGAACCATCTGAGCGTCATTGAACCCACGAAGGAGACGGAGGACGCCTGGGTCGCGCATCACGACGAGATCGCGAACACGACCCTCGTGACCAAGACGCAGTCCTGGTACATGGGTTCGAATGTCGAGGGCAAGCCGCGGCGTCTGCTGTCCTATATCGGCGGCGTCGGAACGTATCGCCAGAAGTGCGATGAAGTCGCCTCCTCGGCCTATCCGGGCTTTGCCAAGCAGTGAATGACACAGGGTCGCGCGAGCGTTCCCCGTGAGCGCGGCCCTCCTTTTCGCATCTGCCAAAATTCAACGGAGGACATATATGTGCAAGGAATTCGCTGTAGACGCCGACGCAATCCTCAACGAGACCGTCACGAGCGGGCCGGGTGTCCCGGGCGTGGTCGCGATGGTGACGGACCGCAATGGCAACATCTACGAGGGCGCCGCAGGCAAGCGCCGCACCGACAGACCTGAGGCGATGACGACCGACTCGAGCTTCGCCATCTTCTCGACCACCAAGGCGATGACCGGCACCGCCGCCCTGCAGCTCATCGAAGAGGGCAAGCTCGACCTCGATGCTCCCGCCAGGAAGTATGCGCCCGATATCGGCAAGCTGCAGGTGATCGACGGCTTCGACGCCAAGGGCCAGCCCAGGCTGCGCGCGCCGAAGCGCGACGTAACCACGCGCATGCTGCTGCTGCACGTCGGCGGCTTCGGTTACGACTTCTTCAACGAGAACTATCTGCGCCTCGCCACCGAGCACGGACAGCCGAGCGTTATCACGTCGTCCAAGGCCTCGATCATGACGCCGCTTCTGTTCGATCCCGGCTCGAAGTGGGAGTACGGAACGAACATTGATTGGGTCGGGCAGGTCGTCGAGGGCATTACCGGCAAACGGCTCGGCGAGGTCTTCGCCGAGCGCATCTTCAAGCCGCTCGGAATGGCGAGCACGACGTTCGAGATCAATGATGCCGTGCGCAGCAAGCTCGCTGGCATGCACGCCCGCAACGCCGATGGCTCGCTGACCCCGATGGACTTCGAATTGCCTGCCAGTCCCGAGGTCCATATGGGCGGGCATGGCCTCTACAGCACCGTCGGCGACTACATGCGCTTTATCAGGATGTGGCTGAACGACGGCAACGGACCGCACGGCCGCGTGCTCAAGCCGGAGACCGTCAAGATGGCGGAAAAGAACCAGCTCGGCGATCTCAAGGTGACGGCGCTGCCGGGCGTGATCAAATCGCTCTCCAACGACGCCGAGTTCTTCCCGGGGCAATCGAAATCCTGGGCATTCACGTTCATGGTCAATGACGAGGAAGCTCCGACGGGCCGACCCGCAGGTGCACTCGGCTGGGCGGGCCTTGCGAACCTGTTCTATTGGATCGACCGACAGAATGGCTTCGGCGGCTATTGGGCGACCCAGATCCTGCCGTTCGGCGATCCGGCTTCGTTCACCGGCTATATGCGCTTCGAGACCGCCTTCTACGACACCCTGCACCGGCGCAAGGCGGCGTAAGCGCCTCAATGGACTAAGGTAATGTGTGCGCCTCCGCTTTCGCGGCCGGAGGCGCACCAAAGTTGCACGGCGAGCCCGTTATCAGTTGCGCGTTGGCACGGAATGGTCTCAAACTCAGCCGACAAAACCCCGGGTCCGCCAAGACAAGAAGACTCGCCACGACAACCAGAACAAGACGACTCGTGGGCCACTCAGCGCGTCAAAGGAGGAAGCGTGTTGGGGCAGACGCCAGAGGAAGCCTTTGCAAATCCAGGCATTGAACGCGACATCCTGACGAGTTGGGAACGCTTCATGTCCGGGACCGGCGTCGGCGGGCAGGTCGTTCGACCGGCGATCGACGATTCCTGGCGGCGGAGCCGGAAATCGGCCGTGGACTATCGCCTGAGCCAGGCGCCGAGGCCAATGAATGACGAGCGGCTGCACCGCCTGCTCGACAAGCGCACGCGCCTGGTCCACGCCGGCGCTTCCACCATGGCGCTGGCGCGCGACTATATGCGCGAGACCGGTACGGTGATGGTGCTGACCGATGTCGATGGCGTCGTGCTGCGCCTGGAAGGCGACACCCGTCTGGCGCTGCGCAATGCCGTGGAGAAGACCCACCTGCTGCCCGGCAGCAATTGGAGCGAGGCGACCTGCGGCACCAACGCGATCGGCACGGCGCTGCAAACCGGCCAGGCGATCCAGGTCCATGCCACCGAACATTTCTGCTCGGGCATCCAGCGCTGGACCTGCTCGGCTTCCGTGATCCGCGATCCCATCGACGGCGCGGTGATCGGGGCGATCGACATTTCCGGACTGTCCGATTCCTACGGGCGACAAGCCCTCGCGCTGGCGATCTCGGCGGCGGCCCGCATCGAGGCGCAGTTGCTCCAGATGGAGATGGACGCCCGCTATCGGCTTCTCGATCAGTGCTTCTGGATGCTGCCTGCCACAGATCGGCACCACACGGTGTTGTTCGATAGCGTCGGGCGTCCCTTCAAGGCCAATGGCGAGATGGCGCAGATCATGCGCGATCTCGGCGCGCCGCGGAGCCAGCCTGATTTTCCCCAACTCGGGACCAGCGATGATCGCGGCGTCTCTCGTCCGGCCTGGATCAAGGAAGAATGGCTGCGGCCGGTGATCCATGAGGGTGAGCACCTCGGCACGATCATGGTGGCGCCGAAGCCGGCGGCGGCCAACAGGAGCCTCCCGCCGATCGCGCGCGGGGGGTCGAACGCATTCGCGAGCGTCGTCCACGGCAGTGCAAAGATGCATGCGGTGGTCGAGACATGCCGTCGCGTGGCGGCAACTTCGGCGCCTGTCCTTCTGCTGGGCGAAACAGGCGTCGGCAAGGAAGTCTTTGCCCAAGGCATGCATGCGGCATCGCCTCGGCACGAGCGTCCCTTCGTCGTCGTCAATTGCGGAAGCGTCTCGCGCGAACTGCTCGCCAGCGAATTGTTCGGCTATGTGGAGGGCGCTTTCACCGGCGCACGTCGCGGCGGTTCCGCCGGAAAGATCGAGGCCGCGTCAGGCGGGACTCTCTTCCTCGACGAGATCGGCGAATTGCCGATCGACCTTCAGCCCATGTTGCTGCGCGCGCTGGAGAACGGTGAGATCAACCGCATCGGCGAAACCATGGCGCGCAAGGTGGACTTCCGCCTCATCGCGGCAACCAACCGCGACTTGCAGACCGAGGTCAACGAACGGCGCTTCCGCAAGGACCTGTACTACCGCCTCGCGGTCGTCCCGGTCGTCGTACCTCCGCTGCGGGAGCGGCCGGATGATATTCCGATGCTGGTCGATCACTTTATTGCCCAGGCCAGGGCGCGCTACGGCCTCGGCGATCGCCGTTTTGCCGTAGATGCGCTGGCGTGTCTGCAGAGTCACGATTGGCCGGGCAATGTGCGCGAACTGCGCAACTTGGTCGAGAGTGTCATGCTGATCAGCGGCGGCGACGTGATCGACGTTTCAGACCTGCCCGATCTCATCCGGCAGACCGGTTTGCGCTCCGGAGGCGAACAGGACTTCTCGCTGGCCGAGTCGTCCGAACGCGACCTCATCGCGCGCACGCTCCGATCGCGCGATGGCAATGTGGCAGCCGCCGCCTCAGCGCTCGGTCTCGCCAAGAGCACCGTCTATGCCAAGCTGCGCCGCTATGGCATTCATCCTCACCCGGCCTCCGCAAATGCCTCCGACCTAAGCCGAGCAGCCCTTGGAAATGACGAGCAGTGAGTGGCGCGCCCGTGGCATTGGCCGTCACCGTCCGGGCCGACAACGGTTCGGCAAATCAGATCGAGCGGCTGTGGGATCAGGTCGGCGCGTTCGAGACCAAGGCGTCGATGCGCGCGCTCGGCTACCGTCCGCATCTTACTTTTGCGATCTATGACGGGCCCGCGATCGACGAAAAGACCGCGTGGGACGCCATACTGGCCGCCACGGCCGGCGAAACGCAACTGTGCATCCAGTTCAAACGAATCCGCTGGTTCGAAGGTTATCCGCTTGTCCTCTGGGCAGAGCCGGTGGTCGATGAAGCGTTGGTTCGCATCCATCGCGCTATCAGCGCGGCAATCGATCCGGAATATTGTCGTCCTCATTACCGGCCCGGCACGTGGACGCCGCATTGTACCCTCGGCGCTGCGATCGCCGACGAACGACGTGATGATGCCATTGCATTCGCGCTGGCGTTCGATCGCGCCATCGAAGTGATTTTCGACGTGGTCGATTGCGTCGTCTTTCCGCCCGTGCGGATCGTCGCGGAGCGCAGATTGCCGGCCTGACTGGTCGTCGTCATCGGGGTGATCATCGTCACAGCCGTCATCGGTGAGCGCGTGCATCCTACCAGTGCTTGCGGGACGGCCCGCACCAACGGGAGACGAACATGAAAAATCTTGACGACGCCGGCTTTGAAACCCGCGAACTCTCTATCGGCGAACTCGACGGCGTGGCTGCAGCCGGCATCTGGGGCTGGATCAAGCACGAAGTCTCCGCGGCCGCAAAGTGGGTCGGCTCGGAATTCGCCGCAGCCGAGAACGCCTTCGCCTCGGCTTTCGGCGGCAGCCACATCAACATCACCATTCACAGACAGAACTGAGCGAGTGCTTGTCCGGCCTGCGACCTCCGGGCCTTCGGGACCGGAGGTTGTTGCTGCGTGAACACTCGTGGTGTCCGGTAGACGTCAGCCGTTGCCGGCGATTTTGAGGCCTTACAGGGCTTGCAGCGCTTCCAGCGCCTCGCGCGACGGAGCCAAGGGCAGCCAGTCGGGGATGCGCCGCTTGGCGAGCCAGTAGGGCCGCCACAGCGACATCCAGCTTTCGCGATCGAGCGGCGCTGTGCCCCAGTTCCGCGGCTTGATCACGATCTGCGACAGATCGTGCCTGTGCAGCCATTGACGCGCCGCCCACCACAATTCGCGCGAGACCTCGATGTTGCCGGGCCCCTTGAGCTGGACGATGTTCGGCAATGGATCGCGATAGCGGCGGGCGATCTGCAGCGTCGCGACGCGTTCGCCGTCCTTCCTCACGCTCCACATCCGCGTCTGATCATGCGCGAGGTGGGTGCCGTAGGTTCGGAGGCAATTCCGCATCACCTTAGCCTCCTCGATGATCGCGGCGATCGAATCCAGCGGCAGGAACTCGTACCCCGCGATCCGGCCCCCGCGCAGCCACATGTCGGCGATCGGCCGCCGGCCGAGATTCACATGCAGGCTCACTGCCGTTTGCCAATCACTCGCGGCCGAACACGCGGCATCGATCCGCATGTCCGGCGTCCACGGCCGTTCGATCAGGTCATGCCCTGATGTCGCGGGCTCGGCGGAGAACCAGGCCCAAAGCGAGATGCGTCGCAGCCGTGCGGCAGGCACCTGCTGCGGCGCGCGGACATATTCGCGCGCGATCCACGCCGCGACTGGCTCATGCGCAAGCGCGGCGGCATCGGCGACGAGCTGAAGCCATGCCGGCGCAAGCTTTGGAGAACGCGGAAGATGGTTCGCGATCTGTCGGCGAAAGAGCTCGCCATCAGGCAGGTGCGGGATCGGGCTCACAAAGGCTTCCGGCGGCATCTTGCGCAGCCACATCGGCATATTGGCAAGAGCGGCGGTTTGCGCGAGGGCCGCGCCGTCGATCACGGATGCAACAGCGCATGCGGGATCGAGCCCTCCTCGCGGAACGGCCAGCGCGAACAGAAGCGCAGGAAAGCTCGCCGCGAGGTCGGCAAGGCGCGGATGTCGCATGGCCAGCGCGCGCACCGCGCCCTGGACGTGCGGATGATATCGCCGAAGCCTGCGTTCGAGCAGGTCGGAACGCCCGGCCACCTGACGGGGGGCCGGCAGAAGATGGGGTGTCATGCCAATAGGTTCTCAATCGCGGCACCGATGGCCGCGGCAGATGAGAGTCGATTTGGAGATTTATGGTTCACCCGGGACATGGGTCCCGGGCAGGCGCGTCAAATATCGCGCGGCAACCCCGGGAAGCGTGCAGTCGTCGACATGGTCGCCTCCAAAATGAAAATGCGCGCATCCAATAGCTTGGTCTCGGCCGAGATGCAACCCGGGACTGCGCCCCTTCCGCGCGCACCCCGTGATGGCGTGCAGCAATCTGCATACTCAGTCGGCTTCAGTGGCAGTGGTGGTTCATCAAAAAATCTGCCTTGATGCGCGACGGGACGGTGCGCAATGCGGCTGGTCTCCGCCTCCGAAGCTGTTGCCGGACCTTTGGGGGCTTTGAACATAGCGTGGCGGAGTGGCGATATGAGCGGGTTGGTGATCTCGGGCGGCCGTGTGGTGGATCCCGCGAGCGGAATGGATGCCGTTGGCGACGTTGCCGTGGCGGACGGCAAGATCGCCGCCGTCGGTGCCTCGCTCGGAGGTGCCGAGCGGGTGATCGATGCGACCGGGCTCGTGGTCGCACCCGGCTTCATTGACCTGCATGCGCATGGCCAGTCTATCCCCGCCGATCGCATGCAGGCCTTCGACGGCGTGACGACGACGCTCGATCTCGAGGCCGGCGTGCTGCCGGTCGGCTCCTGGTACGAGCGCCAGGCGAGGAAGGGCCGCGTGCTGAATTACGGCGCCGCCACCAACTGGGCCTTCGCGCGCATCGGCGCGATGACGGGCTCCAATGCGGAGAGCTCGCTGGAGGCATTCGGCAATGCCATGCGCGACCGCCGCTGGATGGACAATGTGGCGACCGATGCGGAAGTGGCGGGCATCCTCGAGCGCCTCACGCGTGGCCTGAACGAGGGCGGCATCGGCATCGGCATCTTGAACGCTTACGCGCCCGGCGCCGGTGTGCAGGAGCTGACAGCAGTGTGCCAACTCGCGGCCAGTCAGAACGTGCCGACCTTCACCCACGTCGCCTACATGTCGCGCATCGACCCTGAAAGCGCGGCGGAAGCCTATATTCGCCTGATCGGCTATGCCGGCGCGACCGGCGCGCATATGCACATCTGCCACTTCAATTCGTCGAGCAAGACCGACATCGAGCGCTGCCGCGTGCTGATCGAGAAGGCACAGGCGCAGGGGCTGCCGATCACGGTCGAGGCCTATCCTTACGGCACCGGCTCGACCGTGCTGGCGGCCGCCTTCTTCAGCGATCCGCAATTCGTCGAGCGCAACGGCACCGGTTACGATTCCGTGCAGCGCGTAACCGACGGCTATCGCTTCCACGACCGCGAGGAGCTGCTGAAGGCGCAGGCCGAGGAGCCGTCCTCGCTGGTGCTCTGGCACATCCTCGACACCGAGCACAATGCGCATCACCGCGATCTGCTCGACATGTCGGTGCTCTATCCTGGCGGTGCGATTGCCTCCGACGCGATGCCGTGGACGACATTGGACGGCAAGACTTACACCGGCGACGCCTGGCCGCTGCCTGATGACGCCACCTCGCATCCGCGCTCCGCCGGCTGCTTCACGAAATTCATCCGCGAATGGGTGCGCGAGCGCAAGGCGGTCTCGCTGCTGGAAGGCGTGCGAAAATGTGCGCTGATCCCCGCCGAGATCCTGTCGCAGAGCACGCCCGCGATGCGCAGCAAGGGCCGGCTGACCATGGATGCCGATGCCGACATCGTCGTGTTCGACTACGAGAAGCTCTCGGACCGCGCGACCTTCACGGCGATGAACCGTGCGTCGGAAGGCGTGCGGCATCTCGTCGTCAGCGGCCAGGTGCTGATCAACGACGGCGTGCTGGATGTGGCGGCGCGACCCGGCCGGCCCGTGCGCCGTCCCGTCGCCGGGAGCTGATCCATGCCGGTCCCCATTCTCCTGGTGACGGGCTTTCTGGGGGCGGGCAAGACCACGGTCGTCAATCATCTGCTGGCAAATGCCGACGGACGGCGCATTGCCGCCGTTGTCAACGATTTCGGCGCGATCAATATCGATGCGGAGTTGATCGCAGGCGCAAGCGACGGCGTGGTCAGTCTCGCCAATGGCTGCATCTGCTGTTCGCTCGAAGGCGATCTGCTCCGCACGCTCTCGACCTTGCTGCGGCGTGATCCGAAGCCGGAATACATCGTGATCGAGACCAGCGGCGTCGCCGATCCCGCCGACATCGTCCGCAATCTGATGGATCCCGTGATCCTGCGCGAGGCACCGCTGGAAACCGTGCTCTGCGTCTTGGACGCGACGACACCGCCGGCAGCCCTCGACGACGCGCTGCAGCGCTCGCAGCTGCGGGTTGCCGATATCGTGGCATTGACCAAGCTGGATCTGGCGGGCGAATGCGCGGGCGCGCGGATGCGCGAGGCCATCCGCGCGCAGCGCGTGCCGGCCGTGGTGGTCGATGCCAAGCACGGCGAGATTCCGTCCGCGCTGTTGTTTCCCGCCAGCGATCGCGCGTCCGCGCCGCGCGAGCCGGGGCCGAAGCGTCCGGCCGAAGAGCGCTTCGAGACGCTGAGCTGGACCTCTGATCAGCCGCTCTCGCTGCCGCGCCTGCAGCAGGCGATCGGCAAGCTGGCACCGAAGCTGGCTCGCGCCAAAGGCCTGTTCGAAACGGTCGAGCAGCCCGGCCGCCAGATGGTGTTCCAGTTCGCGGGCGGCCGTGCGACGCTTGCGCCGGGCGATGCACCTGCACCGGGCGTACCGCGCGCGCGGATCGTCTTCATCGCCGAGCTCGGCGTGCTGTCGAAGGCCGAGGTCGATGGGCTGATGGACGGCTGTATTGCTTTGCCTTGACGTGAGGCAATAGAGTCAATCGCGCCAATGTCAGCCGCTTGTTGTCTTGCCGTGTCGATCCGAGGCCAACGATGTCCCTGAAGAACTCATCCGCTCCCACTGACGCAGCCTTGCGCCGCGCTGCCAAGCCGGCCATCGTTTATCCGGCCGGGTCGATGCCCGGGCCTGACATGGCTACGCTCGAATCCGCGCGGCAGACGATGGTCAAGACGCACGAACTCATCGTGCCGCCACGTGATGCGCGCGCTTTTCGCGTGGCGCGCGGACAATTCGTCCGTATCATCAGCATCGAAGGCCCGCAGGTCGGCGATCTCAATCTCTGGAACGCAGGTAATCTCGCCGAGCGCTTCTTCAGCGGCAAGACGCGGGCGCTCCATGGCACCCACGTCGGCCTCGGTAACAGGCTCTGGAGCACGATGCCTTATCTGCGGCCGATGGCGACCATCAGCCACGATACGCTTGGCTGGTACGGTTTCGACGCCGACGGCGCCGGCATTCATGATGTCATCGGCACGCGCTGCGATCCCTACACCAATCTCCTGTTGAACGGTACGAGTTACGATTTCTGCTGCCACTCCAACCTGTCGCGCGCGCTCGCCGCCGAGTTGAAGCTCGATCCCGCCGCGGTGGAGCATCACGTCCACGATGTACTCAACGTCTTCATGTGCACGGGCTTCACGCGGGACACGCATCAATATTTCATGAAGGCAAGCCCGGTCCGCCCCGGCGACTTCATCGAGTTCTTTGCCGAGATCGACCTGCTCGGAGCGTTGTCGGCCTGTCCCGGCGGCGACTGCAGCGCAACCCATTCCAGCGATGTGGCGGCGTGCCATCCGCTCAAGATCGAGATCTTCGAACCGTATCGAACGACGCTGAAGGGGTGGTCCTGGCCGGCGCCGAGCGAATATCACCGTCACCACGGCGTGCCCGCGGGAGGCTGAGCCTTAGTCCTCTACCGGCAAGGCGTCTCCGTGCACGTACCATTCCGCACGCGAGGCCCACTGGAATCGATCGAACGGGCCCTCGACCTCGAAGGCAACCTCGCCGCAGAGGCAGCTTCCCCGAAACGTCGTCATGTCACGCCTCCTTCCGCAATTCTTCAGAAGGTGACGGGTCCTCAGCACTCACGCAAACTGAGCGATGCCATGTCCGACGGACCAGTTCTCCGCGGGCGCGTCGAGCACGTTGACGAAAACATCCTCGGGGCGGATGCCGGGGTTGTCGCCGAGTAGCTCCACGATCCGGCGGTAGAGCGCCTTCTTCTGCTCAGGGGTGCGCGAGGCGAACACGGTGATCTGGATCAGCACGGCATCTTCGCTGCGGTTGACGCCGTAAGCGTTGCCACAGCGGAAGTTTGCGGGCGATAGCTCGCTGATGGTCATGAACTCGTCGCCATCGGGCACGTTCAGCGCCTCGCGCATGGCGCGGTAGAGGCTGTCGAGGATCGCCTGCCGGTAGGCATCCCGCTTTCCGGCGCGCATCGAGATGTGAAGCAATGGCATCAGCTGGTCCCTTAGCATGCGGGACCGTCCGGCCGGGCGCATGCGAGCGCCGGTCGTTCGGCCCATTGGCGAAAACGGGCTATCAATCCCGATTGGTTTTTGACACGATGTCCAGAAATCACATTCTTGACGCCGTGTCAAATACTGGAAGAGTCAATTGAGGCCGCGCGAATTCGATCATGACGAGGTCCTGCGCATCGCGTTCGACCAGTTCTGGCGCAAGGGCGTGCGCGGCACCTCGCTGTCGGACATCGCGCGCGATGCCGGCGTCCAGCGCGGCAGCCTCTACAACGCCTTCGGCAGCAAGGAGGCGTTGTTCCTTCAGGCCTATGAGCGCTACGCCGGCGACTATCTCCTCGCCTTGCAAAAGGCGCTTGGCACCGGCTCATTGCGCAAACGCCTGACGGCGTTCTTCGACCTCACCATCAGCAATTTCCGCGCCGGCTCGCCGCCGCGTGGCTGCCCGACAACGCGGGGATTGATGGAGCTTGGCGCGGCTGAAGGCGAGGGGCTCGACGAGGAGGCGCGGAAGGCCTTTGCGACCCTCATCTCGCGCATCACCACGCTGGTTCAGGACGCGATGTCGGCAGGCGCCGCGCGCGGCGAGTTCAACGGCGATGCGGCCGCCGCAGCACTGCACATCATCACGGTCACGCGCGGCCTTGCCGTGCTCGAGCGCGCCTTCGATGACGAGCCGCAGTTGCGCAAGATCGCTGCCCACACGATCGACCTCGTGCTCGGCAAGGGTGGCCGCTAGGCGTTAGCAACAGGATGGACCTGGTTTCGGTGGGGCCTCCTCGCAGACGACGCCGAAGATCCGTGCCGGGAACCCCAATGCTTAAAGCTTTGCTAAGGGGCACGGGATAAAATGGCATATCAGCCCCGCCAATTCTAGCGAGCACCGATGATTTTCTCCCGCATCAGTTTCAAGCTGGTCCTCATTGTCGGCATCAGCCTTGTCGGCATGATCGCACTGGCCCCGATTGCGCTGTCGACCCTGCGCAGCCAGATGATCGCCGACCGCCAGGCCAAGACCCAGCACATGGTCGATGTCGGCTACGGCATCCTGGCGCACTACCAGAAACTCGAGAGCGACGGAAAGCTGACGCGCGAGCAGGCGCAGGCCGGCGCCATGGCCGAGATCAAGAGCCTGCGCTACGACAAGGTCGAGTATTTCTGGATCAACGACATGACCCCGAAGATGGTCATGCATCCGATCAAGCCCGAGCTTGACGGCAAGGATCTCGCCGGGATGAAGGACCCGTCCGGCAACGCGCTGTTCCTCGGCTTCGTTGACGTCGTCAAGAAACAGGGTGCGGGCTTCTACAGCTACCTCTGGCCCAAGCCGGGCTTCGAGCAGCCGGTCGCGAAGATCTCCTATGTGAAGGGCTTTGCGCCGTGGGGCTGGATCATCGGCACCGGCATCTATCTCGACGATGTCGATGCGGTATTCCGCCAGGATGCAATGACGTTCGGCCTCGTCTGTCTCGCCGTGTTCGTGCTAGTGCTGGGCGCATCCTTCGTGATCGGCCGCAGCGTGACGCGGCCGCTGGCGAAGATCACCGACCTTACCGAGCGCCTCGCCGCCGGCGACAGCGCATTCGAGGTGCCCTACACCAACCGCGCCGACGAGGTCGGCGGGCTCGCCAAGGCGCTGGCCGTGTTCAAGGACAATGCGTCGGCCGTGGGCCGGATGCATGCCGAGCAGCAGGAGAGCAAGCAGAAGGCCGACGACGAGAAGCGCAAGACGATGGCGGATCTCGCCGGCAGATTCGAAGCGAGCGTCCAGGCCGTCGTCCGCGACGTCTTCAACGAGGCGCGCGCGATGCAGCAGGCCGCGCAAGGCATGTCGGAGACCGCTGACAAGGCGACCGACCGCGCCAGCTTCGTCGCCAACGCCTGCCAGCAGGCCTCGAACAATGTGCAGACGGTGGCGTCCGCCGCAGGGCAGCTGTCGGCCTCGATCACCGAGATCAGCCAGCGCGTCGCGCAGGCTGCAATGGTCGCCGACAAGGCGGCCGCCGATGGCCAGCGCACCAACGATACCGTGCAGGGGCTCGCTCAGGCCGCCCACAAGATCGGCGAGGTGATCGACCTCATCAACCAGATCGCCTCGCAAACCAATCTGCTCGCGCTCAATGCGACGATCGAAGCGGCGCGTGCCGGCGAGGCCGGCAAGGGCTTTGCGGTCGTCGCGAGCGAAGTGAAATCGCTCGCGAGCCAGACCGCGAAGGCAACCGACGAGATCGGCGCGCAGATCACCGCGATCCAGGCCGAGACCAACCAGGTCGTCGGCAATATCGAAAGCATCCGCGCCACCATCATGGAGGTCAACGAGATTTCCTCGTCGATCGCAGCCGCAGTCGAGGAGCAGGGCGCCGCGACCCAGGCCATTGCGCACAGCGTGCAGGAGGCGGCCTCCGGCACCGACCAGGTCTCGCAGAACATCTCCGGCGTCACTGATGCGACGGCGGCGACCGGCCAGGCCGCGGGCCTCGTGCTGCAATCGAGCGGCCGGCTGACCGAGAAGCTGCAGTCGCTGGAGAACGAGGTCAGCGCCTTCGTTGCCGGCGTGCGGGCGGCCTAGTATGGTTGGAGGATGGCTTCATCCCCCCACCGCATCCTGCTGATTAATCCGAACAGCAAGGCGGCGACCACCGCGATGATGGTCGCCATCGCGAAGTCCGCCGCTGCCGATGTTTTCGACATCATCGGCGCCACGGCAACGCGTGCGCCACAGATGATTGTCTCCGCGGATGCGCTCGAGGCCGCCGCGTCGGAGGTCGACGAAATCGCGCGAGCGCATCAAAATTTCTGCGACGGCATCATCGTCTCGGCGTTCGGCGACCCCGGTCTCGCGGCGATCAGAGCGGCGTTGAAAATGCCCGCGGTCGGCATCGGCGAGTCCTCGATGCTGGAAGCGGCCGAAGGCGGTCGCCGCTTCGGCGTCGCGACCACGACGCCGCTGCTGAAGGCTAAGATCGACGCGATGCCCGACGCGTTGGGAATAAGATCGTTCTATACAGGCAGCCGCTTCGCTGAGGGTGATCCGCTAGAGTTGATGCGCGATCCCCCGCGATTGCGCGGGGCGCTGGCCGGCACGGTCGAGGCCTGCATCGTGCACGACCGCGCCGAGGCGGTCATCATCGGCGGCGGGCCGCTGGGTGAGGCTGCTCGCGACCTGCAATCGATGTTTTCCGTGCCCGTTATCGCGCCGGTCCCGTCTGCCGTGGCGCGGATGATGCGGCTGATCAAGACGTGATTTTTCCGCGTCGCGGCATCGCCCGTGATGCGAAACTGTTTTCCTTGACATGATCACTCCCGTGCTCGACCTGTAATCATATCGGTGGGCGGCTGGCGCATGCCCAGCGAAAAAGAAAAGCAACACGGGATGACGTCATGAGTGCAGGCCTCAATGAGAAGGATTACCTCGCCACCTTGCACGGCCTGTGGGAGAAGGCCTGGCCCAAGGGCCTGCCGCGCTCGCCCAACTATCTGCACGGCGAAGTCCCCCTGACGGAATATCTGCGCGCCTGGGCGAAGCGGAGCCCCACACGTCCCGCGGTGATCTTCTACGGGCATGTCACGACCTACGCCGATCTCGACCAGCAGAGCGATCGCTTCGCGGCGCTGTTGCAGGCCAAGGGCGTGCGCAAGGGCGATCGCGTCGCCGTCTTCCTGCCGAACTGTCCGCAGTTCCACATCGTGTTCTTCGGCATTTTGAAGCTCGGCGCGGTCCATGTGCCCGTGAGCCCGCTGTCGCGCGCGTTCGAGCTCTCCTACGAGCTCAACGACACCAAGGCCGAGGTGATCGTGGCGCTCGACCAGCTCATCCCCATCGTCGAGCAGGTCAGAAGCGAAGTGAGCCTGCGCGAGATCGTCGTCACCAGCTTTGCAGATGTTGTCCCTGCGACGCCCTCATTTCCGACGCCCGACTCGATCCGCGCGCCGCGTATCGCGGTTTCAGGTGCGACCGATCTGCTGCCCGCCCTTGCCGCGCTGCCCGCGCCGACGCCGCTGCCGCCGCCCGGCCTCGATGAGGTCGCCGCGCTCAACTACACTGGCGGTACCACCGGCATGCCCAAGGGCTGCGTCCATACCCATCGCGACATGATCTACACGGCGGCCGCCAATTACGGCGTCTCGGTGCTGTCTGACGAGAGCAGTGTGTTCCTGTCCTTCTTTCCGGAGTTCTGGATTGCAGGTGAGAATTTCGGCCTGATCTTCCCGTTATTCTCGGGCGGGACGCTGGTCCTGCTGGCGCGCTGGGACGCGGTCGGCGCGATGGCTGCGATCGACAAATACAAGGTCACGATCACGGCGATGCCGGTCGACGGCGCGGTCGAGCTGATGGACCATCCGCGCTGGAGCGAGTTCAACCTGTCGTCGCTGCAGCAGGTCCGCGTCGTCTCCTTCGTCAAGAAGCTCAACGCCGATTATCGCAAGCGCTGGAAGGACCTCACCGGCACCATCCTGATGGAGGCGGCCTGGGGCATGACGGAGACCCACACCTCCAACACGTTCACGGCAGGCTTCCAGGACGACGATTTCGATCTCAACAATCAGCCGATCTTCGTCGGCCTGCCGGTCCCCGGCGCCGAGTTCAAGATCACCGATTTCGAGACCGGCGCGTTGCTGCCGCTCGGCGCGGAAGGCGAGATCCGCGTGCGCACGCCGTCGCTGCTGAAGAGCTACTGGAACAAGCCGGAGGCGACCGCGGAGTCGCTGATCGACGGCTGGCTGCGGACCGGCGATATCGGCACCATCGACAAGGACGGCTTTTTGCACTTCCTCGGCCGGCGCAAGGAGATGCTGAAGGTCAAGGGCATGAGCGTGTTTCCGCCGGAGATCGAGGCGCTGCTCGGCCAGCATCCGAAGGTGCTCGGCTCCGGCGTGGTCGGGCGCGACGACCCTGACAAGGGACAGGTGCCCGTGGCCTATATCCAGCTCAAACCGGAGGCGGTCGGCACCATCTCCGCGGAGGATATTCGCGCCTGGTGCGCCGAGCGCATGGCCGTCTACAAGGTGCCGGAGGTGCGCATCATCGACGCGCTGCCCTTGACCGCCACGGGCAAGGTGAAGAAGCAGGACCTCAACCCGAACCAGCCTGCCGCAGCCTGAGTGAGAGAGACGATGTCGTTCAAGAAGCTCCTGATCGCCAATCGCGGCGAGATCGCCATCCGCATCGCGCGTGCCGCGGCTGACGCCGGCATTGCGACGGTTGCGATCCATCCCGCTGATGATGCGCTCTCCTTGCATGTGCGCGTGGCCGATGAGGCGATCGAAATCCCCGGCCGCGGCGCACGGGCCTATCTCGACATCGAATCCGTGGTGAAGGCGGCGAAGAGCGCCGGCTGCGATGCCGTGCATCCCGGCTACGGCTTCCTCAGTGAGAACGCAGCGTTCGCAAAAGCCTGCGCCGATGCAGGTATCACCTTCGTCGGGCCGAAGGCGACGGCACTCGAATTGTTCGGCGACAAGGTCGCGGCCCGACAACTTGCCAAGCGCTGCGGCGTGCCGATCATTGCCGGCACCAGCGGGCCGTCGTCGCTCGACGAGATCACCGCCTTCTTCAGCTCGCTTGGCAACAACGCGGCGATCGTGATCAAGGCGATGGCCGGCGGCGGTGGCCGCGGCATGCGTGTGGTCGAGAACGCGGCCGATCTGACAGAAGCCTATGCGCGCTGCCAGTCCGAGGCCAAGGCGGCATTCGGCTACGACGGCGTCTATGCCGAGCGACTGATCCGGCAGGCGCGCCACATCGAGGTGCAGATCATCGGCGATCGTCACGGTGCGATCTCGCATCTCTGGGAGCGCGAATGCACCATCCAGCGCCGGCATCAGAAGCTGATCGAGGTGGCGCCGAGCCCGTCGCTCAGCGACGGCTTGCGCGGCCGCATTATCGAGGCGGCGAGGCAGCTCGCGGCGGCAGCGTCTTACGACAACCTCGGCACTTTCGAATTCCTGGTCGACGGCACCGCGGAGGACAGCTTCGCCTTCATCGAGGCCAATCCGCGGCTTCAGGTCGAGCACACCGTGACGGAGGAGGTGCTCGGCCTCGACCTTGTTCGTGCCCAGCTCGCGGTCGCATCAGGCGCGACGCTGGCCTCGCTCGGCCTTGCGCAAAGCGCGATCCCGAAGCCGCGCGGCTATGCGATGCAGCTCCGAGTCAACATGGAGACGCTGGACGTGTCAGGCGCGACACATCCGACCGGCGGCGTGCTCGCCGTGTTCGAGCCGCCATCCGGGCCTGGTGTCCGCGTCGATAGCTTTGGCTATGCCGGCTACAAGACCAGCGCTGCGTTCGACTCGCTGCTCGCAAAAGTGATCGTGCATACGCCGGGCGAGGCCTGGCATGACGTCGTGGCCAAGGCCTTGCGCGCCTTGCGCGAGTTCCGGATCGACGGCGTCGTCACCAACATCGCCTTCCTCCAGGCCGTGCTGGCGCATCCCGATTTCAGGACCAACCGCATCGCCACCGATTTTATCGACCGCAACATCGCCAAGCTCGTCGAGGCGGCCGATGGCGCAGCCAAGCCGCTGTACTTTGCCGCGGCCGACCGTGGCGGCGCGCATGCCGCCGAGGCGCACGTCGCGCAAGTCGTGCCCGAGGGCGCCGTGATGGTCGCGGCGCCCTTGCAGGGCACCATCGTCACTATTCAGGTGCGGGAGGGCGAGGTCGTGCGCCCCGGCCAGCAGCTTGCCGTGATCGAATCCATGAAGATGGAGCATCTCGTGATGGCCGAGCAGGGCGGCCGCGTCATGAAGCTCGCGGCCGGTGACGGCGTCACGCTGCTCCATGGCGAGCCGATCATGTATATCGAGCCGCTCGACGTTGCGGCCGATCACGCTGCGGCGGAAGCCGACATCGATCTCGATCACATCCGCCCTGATCTTGCCGAGCTGATCGCCCGCCAGGCCAATACGCTCGATGCGAACCGCCCGGCCTCGGTCGAGCGCCGCCGCAACACCAACCAGCGCACCGCGCGCGAGAACGTCGCGCAGCTCGTCGACGACGGCTCGTTCATGGAATATGGCAGCCTCGCCATCGCGGCGCAGCGGCGCCGGCGCAAGCTCGACGATCTCATCAAGAACACGCCGGCCGACGGCCTCGTCATGGGCGTTGCCACTGTCAACGCCGAAAAGTTCGGCGGAGACGCCGCCCGCTGCATCGTCGTGGCCTATGACTACACCGTGCTCGCGGGCACGCAGGGCCATATGAACCACAAGAAGATCGACCGCATGCTGACCCTTGCGGAAGACTGGCGCGTGCCGCTGGTGTTCTATGCCGAAGGCGGTGGCGGCCGGCCGGGCGACACCGACCGGCTCGGTATGACCGGCCTCGACGGTCCATCTTTCGTCCAGTTCGCAAGGCTCTCCGGCCTCGTGCCGGTCATCGGCGTCGTCTCCGGCTATTGCTTTGCCGGTAACGCCGCCATGCTCGGCTGCTGCGACGTCATCATCGCCACCAAGAACGCCTCGATCGGCATGGGCGGTCCCGCCATGATCGAGGGCGGCGGGCTCGGCGTCTATCATCCGGCCGAGGTCGGCCCTGTCTCGTTCCAGTCGCCGAACGGCGTCATCGACATTCTTGTTGAAGACGAGCAGGAGGCGACCTCGGTCGCGCAGAAATACCTCTCCTACTTCCAGGGCGCGGTGAAGGACTGGGAAGCGGCCGACCAGCGCCTGCTCCGTCGCGCCATCCCCGAAAACCGCCTGCGCGTCTACGACATCCGCAGTGTGATCGACCTCGTCGCCGACAAGGACTCGGTGCTGGAGCTGCGCCGTGATTACGGCGTCGGCATGATCACCGCGCTGATCCGCATCGAGGGCAAACCGTTCGGCCTGATCGCCAACAATCCGCGCCATCTCGGCGGCGCCATCGACGCCGACGCCGGCGACAAGGCTGCGCGCTTCCTCCAGCTTTGCGATGCGTTCGATCTGCCCGTCGTCTCGCTCTGCGATACGCCCGGCTTCATGGTCGGCCCGGAAGCGGAGAAGACCGCGATCGTGCGTCACGTCTCGCGCATGTTCGTCACGGGCGCGAGCCTGACCGTGCCGTTGTTCGGCATCGTGCTGCGCAAGGGCTATGGCCTTGGCGCACAGTCGATGATCGGCGGCGGCTTCCACGCCTCGTTCTTCACGGCGGCCTGGCCGACCGGCGAGTTCGGCGGCATGGGCCTCGAAGGCTATGTCCGCCTCGGCTTCCGCAAGGAGATGGAGGCGATCGCCGATCCCGAGGAGCGCGAGACGTATTATCGCAACAAGGTCGCCGAGCTCTACGCCAACGGCAAGGCGGTCTCGATCGCCTCGGTGTTCGAGATCGACAACGTCATCGACCCCGCCGAGACGCGGCGCTGGATCATGGCGGGCCTGCGCTCGGTGCCGAAGCCGGGGCCGAGGACGTCGAAGAAGCGGCCATGCATCGACACGTGGTGAGGGCGGTGCAGCAAATCAGAGCCGTTTGAGGCTATCTGCCTCCACATCGTCATGCCCGGGCTCGTCCCGGGCATCCACGTTCTTTCGCACGGGCGGCGACCACGTGGATGGCCGGGACAAGCCCGGCCATGACGACCGTTGAGACCGTGTGCCATACACACCTTCCCGGTTCCCGATTGACATCCCCGCCTGTGGTGCCAGACTTTGCACAATAATACAGGGTGGAGACGTCCGCGATGGCCAGCCTGTCGGCCTCGAACCATGTCGCCCGTGTCTTGTCCGTGGCCAATCATGTGGCCGACGTCGATGCCTCTTCGCGCATCGAAAACTCCTGGCGGCGCTGCCTGATCAGCCACAAGCTCGATCCCGCCCGCCAGGGCCCGCCGCAGACGCTCACCGAAGCGGAGATCCGTCACGTCGCCGAGCCGATGGAAGAGACCATCCGGCTGCTCACGCCCGAACTCGACGATCTCGCCCGCGTGCTGCGCGACGCCGGCTACTGCGTCAATCTGGCCGATGCCAATGCGACCATGCTGTTCAGCCGTCTGCCTGGCGAAGCCGACGCACGGATGTTCATGGACTGGAAGATCTATACCGGCTCGAATTTCGCCGAGACGTTCGAGGGCACCAACGGTCTCGGCACCGCGCTCGCCGAGCAGAAGCCGATCCTGGTGCATCGCGACGAGCATTTTCGCGCGCAATGGCACATGTTCTCCTGCGCCGTGGCGCCGCTGTTCGACCAGGCCGGACGCCTCGCCGGTGCGATCAACATCACGTCCTGCCGCGAGGACCTCGAGCGCGCCGCGCATCAGCTTGCCCTCGCAGTGACGATGGAGGCGACGCGGCGGATGGAGGGCGCGATTTTTCGCGCGCATTTCCGTACCGCCTGGATCGCGACCGTGCCCGGCGATGGCGGCAGCGGTCTGCTCGCCTATGACGACGACCGGCGCATCGTCGGTGCCTGCCGCTCGGCGCGCGCCTTGCTTGGCCTCACCGACGGCCTGATCGCCTCGGGCATCGACCTGTCGCGCTACATCAAGCTCGATCATTCGCGCAATGTCGACGAGCTCGTCGAGCTGCGCCGCGCCGATGGCCGCACCTTGGGCCAGAGCCATGTCAGCCCGCCGCTGCGCGCAAGACCCTCTGCACTGCGCAACGATGTTGCGCTCGATCGTTTCGACGCGCTGCACCGGCTTGCCGGCCGTGATCCCGGCCTGGTCAAGAGCGTGAAGCGGCTCCGCAGCATCGGCGACCACAATCTGCCGGTGCTGCTGCATGGCGAGACCGGCGTCGGCAAGGACGTGTTCGCGCGCGCCATTCACGCGGCCAGCAACCGCGCGCGCAACAATTACGTCGCGCTGAATTGCGCGGCGATGCCGGAGAGCCTGATCGACGCCGAGCTGTTCGGCTACGAGGCCGGGGCCTTCACCGGCGCGCGGCGCGACGGCTCGAAGGGACTGATCGTGCAGGCCGATGGCGGCACGCTGTTCCTGGACGAGATCGGCGACATGCCGATCGCGCTGCAGACGCGGCTGTTGCGCGTGCTGGAGAACCACGAGGTCTGGCCGCTCGGTGCGCTCAAGCCGGTGCCGGTCGATATCCGCCTGATCAGCGCCACCCATCGCGACCTCGGCCGCATGGCGGAGGAGGGCGCCTTCCGCGCCGACCTCTATTTCCGCCTGCGCGGCATGGAGGTGCGGCTGCCGGCCTTGCGCGAGCGCGCCGACAGGGATGATATAATCGCCCAAGTCGCGCGCGAGGAGGCGCCGAATTGCTGCCTCTCAGGCGAAGCCTGGGCGCTGCTCTCGGCCTATCCCTATCCCGGTAACATGCGCCAGCTCCGCCACGTGCTGCGGCTCGCCGGTTGCACGGCGGAGGATGGCGTCATCACGGACGCCGATCTCGACCTGCCCCCATTTGGGGGAAGGGCAGCGGAAGCCGATCTCGCAGCGGCCGAGCGCGCCACGATCATCGAGGCGCTGCGCAAGCACGGCGGCCGCGTCACCGAAGCAGCCCGCGCGCTAAAACTCAGCCGCGCCACACTGTATCGGAAGATCAAGCAGCTGAAGATCGAGACGGCGCAGTAGCGTTCAATCTCGTCCGGCCGGCGTTCTTCCCCTCTCCCCTTGTCGGCGTGTCGTCGATCTTGTCAGCCCCACTCACTTCACTCCGCTCCCACGGTGCGGTCGACTGCTTTGCTGAAGGGAGGGAAGATTGACAGGATTACAACCGGCAATTGAATTGCGGAGTAGCAGTCGCACTGCCTTAACGGATCTGTGACCAGCCGCAGTGAGCCGGTTCACACGCGGAAAGCCGAACGTCACCTAAATCAACGAACGCATTCTTCGGTCCACGCACTACTGTAGTCGACCGCGAATGATTTTCGGACAAAAATATTTGGATGAGCTGATGAGTATTGATCACGCGGCCAGCTGCAATGGCATTTCCACCCTGTTCAATTCCAGACGCGTCAGATCAAGATGCACAAAAGCGGTGATTTTCTCCGGATGTTTGGTCGTCAACCTCATCTCAATGACCGACATGGCGTCCGCTCACGTGAAGTGGTTCGTGCCATGCATCGTGTCCGATGATCCGCTGCCGATTCAGGCGGTATTCACCACCACGTTTTTTCTGTTCTTGGCGCTGTTCCTTGCACTGTTTTATCTCGCCTGTGCGGCAGAGCAGACCACGGTCGGACTCATGCTATCAAGATTTCTGGATCACGTGACCGAGCCTCTGCGCCGTCGCGTCGATGACCTTCTGCGAGGGGCCGCGGCGGTATTCTTCGCTTTGTTGTGGGCTCACGGTGGGCTCATTCTCACCCCGGAACTCGAAGCAAACAGTATCTGGCTCTCGGCCATTCAGTTGCTCATCCCGTTGTTTTTGGCCGCGCGGCCCACACTCCCGGCGGCGGGGGCAGCCATACTGCTGCTCTATGGCTATGGTGCCGCCTGCTATGGTCTGTTTCACATGCTGGACTACCCGGTCTTTCTGGGGCTCGGGGTCTGGTTCGTGCTTTCCGTATCGCGCGATGCCAAACTGCTTGCTTTTCGCTCTGATTTCCTGCGATGGACCGTCGCCCTGTCCCTGTTATGGCCGTCGATGGAGAAATTTGTATACCCGGCCTGGGTCGCTGCGATCGCGGTCGATCATCCAGAGTTGACCTTGGGTTTCGATGTCTCGACCGTCGTTACCGCCGCCGGGATTGTGGAATTCGGCCTGGCTTTCGCGCTGTTCTGGACACCGTTAGTCCGACGTCTCTCCGCGCTTGCCTTGCTGCTGGTGCTTACCGCCGCAACCCTCGATTTTGGCAAGGTGGACGGGATAGGTCATTTGATGATCGTTGCCATACTTTTCGTGGTGCTCGCGGATCGAGAAGATCGCCCCGCCCAGTATCGTCCCGCGCTCGCACCGCTGATTAGCAGCATGGCTTTGCCGGCCACGCTCCTTCTCTACACCGGGGCTCACACGCTCTCTTACGCATCTTTGACCGCCCCGATCGAGCCGCTCGCGGGCGGCGCGGCATTGCTGCTCCTCGTTTTCCTTTGCCTGCGCCGGTTCGCGGGACATTCGGCCGACCCACGCCATAACAGCGAACAGGACCCCGTCCGCCAAGTACCGCTCCGCGCAAGCATGTTGGTGGTCTCACCCGATGCTGCGCCCGAAGTTGCGTTTGGTGGTGTCGCCCTGGCGGCTGTCATGTTGATTGCGTTGGGCCTGCACGGCCACGAGTTGAAAGTTCCGCCCTCGGGCGCAAGCGCAGCACCTCGGCAGCAGCACTCGACATGAGGAACAGTGGCAAGCCTTCGCCTCCCCGCAAGCGGGGAGGGCGCGCACTGCCGATGCCGCTGCTTACGAAAAATCCGTCCAGCTCAAATGCCGGGAGTCGAGGTCGCCGACTGAAACGGTCTCGCGGATTTCCTGCGGCGTGTGGAAGCTGCTGCGCAAGTAAACCAGCGGGGTCGCCGTGGCCGAATGCGTCGCGCCGCGGACCTCGCCGACGAAGATCGAATGCGTCCTGGTCTCGAACTCCTGCGCCAGCACGCAATCGAACGCGGCGACGGCGTCGGTCAGCACCGGCGCGCCGGTGGCGCCGCGCGTCCATTGCCCGAACGCAAACCGATCGTCGCCGTTGACGCCCTTCTGGCCGCTGAAGGTCAGCGCCAGCAGGGCGTGATCCTCCTGCAGGAAATTGATCGCGAACGCGCCTTCCTCGCGAATGCGGGCGTGGGCGCTGGCGTTGCGGTTGACGCAGACGATCAGCGAGGGCGGATTGTCCGACAGCGAGGTCGCCGATGTCACTGTCAGTCCGGTGCGCTTGCCGTGCTCGGCACCAACGGTGACCAGCGCAACCGCGCCGGCGCATTGGCGCATCGCCTGCTTGAAATCCTTTGCGTCGAGAGGCTTGGTATCGACCGTCACGCGGAAATCTCCGAAATCAATGCGGGTGCGACACGTTCGCGCCGCACCCGCAAAGCGTCAAGCTGCCTTCTTCGCGGAGCCGAGATGCTTCAGGCGCGGCATCACCTCGTTCTTCAGCAGCGCGAGCGAGCGGTGCCAGGCTTCCGGCTTGTGCTTGTAGTCGAAGCCGAACACACAGAGCACGCCGAAGCCGCCGACCTCGTCGTAGATCTTTTCGATCTTCTCGGCGACCGTCGACGGCGATCCGACGACCCAGTTCCGCTTGGCGCAATATTCGACGGTGACGTCGCTATCGGGCACCTCGGGTGAGTGCTTCAGATAATCCTTGAAGCCGAAATGGCCGAGCAGCGGCAGGAAGTACTCGCTCATCATCCGGCCCATCATGTCGCCGGTCGAGAGCTTCCACGCCTCCTCGTCGGTGTCGGCCACGAACACCTCGCGCACCAGCCGCCAGTCCTGCCGGTTCGGCTTGCGGCCGGTTTTCGCGGCGCCGATCTCGACCGAGTCCCAATGGCTGGAGACATAGGTCGGGTTGAGGTTGAGGCTCATCGGAATGAAGCCGCGTTCGCCCGCGAGCTTCAACGTGTCCGAGTTCTTCGACAGCCCGGCAACGCCGATCGGCGGATGCGGCGCCTGCAGCGGTTTGATGTGGGGCTTGAGGAAATCGAACATCGTGTCCGGCTTGGTCACCGTCCAGAACTTGCCCTTGTGGGTGAATGGCGCAGGCTCGGTCCAGAGCTTTAAAATGATCTCCAGCGCCTCGCGCGTCATGTCGCGGTTCTGGCCGCTCATCCCGTCGACGTTGAACATCGCCCAGTCGCTTGGAAGCCCCGAGGCCGCCACGCCGAAATTGAGCCGCCCTTCCGAGAGATGGTCCAGCATGGCAACGCGGTTGGCGAGCTCGGCCGGGTGGTGATAGGGCAAGAGGAAGCCGCCCGGCCCGATCCGCAAACGTTTGGTCTGCATCAGGGCCTGCGCGATCAAGAGGTCCGGCGTGGGATTGGGTTCCCAGGGCGCGGTGTGGTGCTCGCCGATCCAGGCCTCCTGATAGCCGAGCTCGTCGAGCCAGCGCAGGACCTGCAGGTCCCAATCATGTCCTTCCTTCAACCCGCACTCCGGCGGATGCGAAGGCATCGTAAAATAGCCGATCTCCATGGGTTTCCTCATCTGGCGTTGACGCGTCTTGCTGCGCGTTCCGGGATTCGAACAGCACAGCTTCAGCAAGCGGTGTGCCAGCGCCGCTTGCCCCGCAGCCTTGCGAGAAAACGCTGGTTTAGGGCCGCAATAGCCGATATCCCGGGGCAGATTTGCGAGGCGTCCGTCTCATTGTCGCGAGACGGCGTCTCGGCCGTGAGACCCAGGGACACGACAAGGGACACGACAGGGATACGATTCGAAATGACCGAACCCGCTTTTGTCGCGGTCGATTGGGGCACCAGCAGTTTCCGCCTGTGGCTGGTCGATCGCACCGGCCGCGTGCTGGCCGAGCGTCGCAGCGACGAGGGCATGCTGGCTGCGGCGAAGGCCGGTTTCGCCGGCGTGCTGCAAGCGCACCTGGCCGCTGTCAGCGCGCCGCATGATCTGCCGGTGCTGGTCTGCGGCATGGCCGGCGCCAAGACCGGCTGGGTCGAGGCCGGCTATGTCGACACGCCGGCGCCGCTTTCGGCGATCCTCAAACAGGCCGCGCGGGTGCCGGGCGAGGCGCGCGACATCCGCATCCTGCCGGGCATCGCGCAACGCGACGTGAAAGTGCCGGACGTGATGCGCGGCGAAGAGACCCAGTTGCTCGGCGCGCTCGGCCTCGAGGCCCCCGGCGAGGCGCTGGTCTGCATGCCCGGCACCCATTCGAAATGGGTGCGCGTGCAGAACGGCACCGTTGCGCATTTCTCGACGTTCATGACCGGCGAGCTTTTCAGCGTCGTCTCGCGCGAGACGATTTTGTCGCTCGCGGTCGCCGGCGCCGATGACGCCGAGGATACCGAAAGCTTCGAGGCGGCCGTGAAAGCCGCATTCGCGGCGCCGGCCTTCGCCGCCAATCTGCTGTTCACCGCACGGTCGCGTCAGCTCTTGTTCGGCAGCACGCCGGCCGCGGCGCGCGAGACCTTGTCGGGCACGTTGATCGGCGCCGAGCTCGCAGCCGGCCTTTCCGGCACGGTGCCAAAAGCCGGCGTCACGCTGATTGCGTCGGGACGGCTGGCGGCTCTGTATCGGCAGGCCTTCGATGCGCTGGCGGTCAGCGTCAACTCGGTCGATGCCGATAAAGCGGTGCGTCGCGGCCTGTCGATGGCGGCTGCGGCGATCTGGACGAAGTGAGAGGATCTTTGAGATGAGCGTTCCCTTTCCGCCGATGAAGCGTCCGCTGGTCGCGATCCTGCGCGGCGTCAAGCCCGACGAGGCCGAGGCCATCGTCAGTGTGTTGATCGAGGCCGGCATGACCGCGATCGAGGTACCCTTGAATTCTCCCGATCCGTTCCGCTCGATCGCGACCGCCGCGAAGCTCGCGCCGGCGCGTGTGCTGATCGGCGCCGGCACGGTGCTGTCAGCGGCGGATGTCGATCGCCTCAACGACGCCGGCGGCAAGCTGATGGTCTCGCCGAATGTCGATACTGACGTGCTGGCGCGCGCGCATCAGCACGGCATGGTGACATTGCCCGGCGTATTCTCGCCGACGGAGGCATTGCTGGCGGCACGTTCCGCCGCATCGGGCCTGAAGTTCTTTCCGGCGAGCGTGCTCGGTGCATCCGGCATCGCCGCGATCCGCGCGGTGCTGCCCGCCGGCGTGATGATTGCCGCCGTCGGCGGCGTGTCCGACCAGAATTTTGCCGAATACATCAAGGGCGGCGTCACCGCCTTCGGCCTCGGCTCCAGCCTTTACAAGCCTGGCATGTCTGCATCGGATGTCGCCGCGCGCGCAAAGGTGACGATCGACGCCTACGATCTCGCCGTTCAGAGCGGCTGAGTTCTTGTGCTAGCCGCGCTTCGCGGACGGCGCGGGCAGTTGCTCATGGCGGCGCTGGAAGCGCTGCCAGTGCAGCACGATGCCGATCAGCGCCGCCGGCACGAAGCCGAGCAGCAGAAGCCAGAGCGGCAGCTCCTTCGGCGAGATGAAGGCGATGGCGATATCGGAGATCAGCCAGAGCGCCGCGAACATCACCGCGAAATCCGTGCGCGGGCAGCGCAGATAATAGAACACGGCGGTGATGACCACGGCCGGCGCGATCGCAATCGCGATCATGACCGCCGTCAGCTCCTTCGGCGTCAGCGCATCGAGCACCATCGAGGCGAGCAGCCAGATGGCGGCAAACATGGCGATGATGTCGATCGGATGCCGCAAGCCAATACCTCTCGCCGGAATGCGCTATGGTGGGACCCAAACCTTCGACGTCAAGCCCGTTCCGTCAAGTAAAATACGCCTATTCCTCGTCGCCTTCGGGCGTCGGCCGCAGCATGAAATGGCCGAAGGCGGAGGCGATCGGCTTGTCCGGATCGTCCTGCCAGGCCCGCGCTTCGAAGGCGACGATACGCCTTCCCTGTTTTACGATCGAGACATTGGCGATCGTGTCCAGCGCCCGACCGGAGCGCAAGTAGTTGATAGTGAGTCCGATTGGCTTCGGTAGCGTCGCGATCCCAAGCTCGCGCCGAACGCCAAGGATCGCCGTGGTCTCGAGAAAGGCGCCGGTCATGCCGCCATGGATCGCTGGCAGGATCGGGTTGCCGATGATCTTCGGCGAGAACGGCATCGTCAGCGTGCTGTCGTCGTTGACGCGAATGCCGAGGGCGCGCGCGAACGGGCTGGTGGCGAACGGGCCGTCCGGATCATCAGGCGCTTCCAGCGTCGGAATGCTGCGCGAATCCATCCGGCGGTCCGCGAGCATGTTGGTGCGGTTGGCGCCGATCATGAAGCAGGCCGTGGCCGTCGCCACCGGATCGTCCTCAGACTCCTGGTACGCGGTGGAGCGCACGAAGGCGATCGAGCGGGTAGTGCGATAGCAGACCGAGTGCGCCTTGATGGCAAGGCCGGGCGTCGCCGGCTTCTGGTAGTCGATGCGCAGATCGAGCGTCGCGATCGCGCTGCTGCCGTCGAGCGCAAGCTGCACCGCCATGCCGCAGCTTTCGTCCAGCATCGCGGTGACGACGCCGCCATGCAGCACGCCGGTCTCGGTGTCGCCGACGAAGACGGGGCGATAGGGCAGGCTGGACCATGCCTCACCAGGCGCGAACCGGTCGAGCTGGAGCCCGCTGATATGGCCGTAATCGGAGCGGCGGCCCTTGATGGCCTCGGCGAGTTCCTCGAACGGAAGCGTGGTCGCTGAAATGGACATGGAGGTGTTCTAAACCAGTGTCGGGCGCCGCGCAAAACCCGCATGCGAAGCTAGCACGGCAGGTTTGGCCTCGACAGGGCCCGCCGAAGCAACGATGGTGGACGTCCGTTCCCTGCCTGCGAGGAGTGCCCCATGGCCGATCCCGAAACGCCTGCCGCCGATCCGGGGCCCGTCACCATTTCCACCTCGAGCTCGGAGCGGGCGCCGATCATCTATTTCGACGGTGCATCCTGCTTCGGCCATCACAACGGCGCGATCCAGATCGAGCTCGCCGCAAATCTCCTGGTGCCGATCGGTGCCGCCGTCAGGGTCGATGTGGTCCAGACCGCGCACTTACGCTGCAGCCCGGCCGCGGCGCTCGCCTTGCGCGAAGCGCTCGACAAGGCGCTGGCGATGCTCAAGCTCGGCCAGCAGCAGCAACCGGCGGAAGAGATTCCGGCGGTGAAGAACTGAGCAAGAACTGAGATTGACAGCCATCCGGCTTTGCGTCACTTTTCGCGCAGGTTGATACGACCTGCCGGTTGCACCCTCCGTGGTACGGTGAATGTATCGAGCCTTGATCGGCCCCCCTTTGCCCGAGCGACCGGGTCAGCAACGCAACCACCTGACACACCTGGATCGCTCATGCAGAGGACGAACCGATGCGCGATTTTCGCGATGCCAAGGCTATGGCGCAGACCCTGCGCGACTCCCTGACCACCAAGGCCGTCACCATCAGTCACAGCGAAAGCCTGGAGCTGGTGTCGAAAATGTTCGGCTTGGCCGACTGGAACACGCTGTCGGCGCTGCTCCACGCCGAGCGCCGTGACCCCATCGTGCCGGCTGCACGGCTCAAGAGGACAACGGCGCTCTATCCGGCCATTCCGTTGCGAGATCTCGTTCCGTTTCCGAACGCAACTTACCCGCTGTTTGTCGGCCGCGAGAGCACCATTCGGGCTCTGAACCAGGCGTTCGAAGGTGGACGGGAGATCGTGATAGCGATCCAGCGCGAGGCAGCCGTCGATGATCCCCGATTGTCCGATGTCTACGAGATCGGCATCCTGTCGCAACTGCTCGAACTTGAACCGCTCCAGGATGGCACGTTCAAGGTGCTGACGCGCGGGCTTCGGCGCGTCGCGCTCCGCAGCTTTGCGACTGAGGCGGTCGCCTATCAGGCTGAGGTCGTTGACGTCAGCGAGGGCGCGGTCCGCGATGCCAGGGATCTGATCCGAAGGATCTATCAACGCTTCCAGGACTACACGGCGGCTCACGGAATTCTGCTGCCGGACCTTTGGCTGTTCTTCGATTCAACCCGTGATCCCGGGCAGATCGCCGATACCGTCGCGACGCGGATGAAGCTGCCCGTTTGTGACAAGTACGAGTTGTTGGCGACGCTCGATCCCATGAAACGGCTCGAGCGGATCGACGCGCTGCTCGACCTGTCGCAACGGCCGGTCTCGGCAGGCTATGTGGCCACGAAACGGCGGGCGCTTGATGAGGCTGACCGGCGCCGCCATCAATACGCGACGCTGGAGCATTTGCTGTTGGCCCTGACCGATGATGCGGACGCCTCCGCCGTGATGCGCGCCTGCGACGCCGGTCTCGACAAGCTGAGACAAGGCCTCGTGCAGTATCTCGACAATGAACTCAAGCACACCGTGATCGAGGCTGGACATGCCGAGCCCACGGCGGCATTCAAGCGCGTCGATCAGCGCGCCCCGTTCCTGGCCCAGGAGGTCGGATATCCGGAGGTGACCGGCGTCAATGCGCTGGTCGCTCTGTTTGCCGAAACGCGAAGCCCGGCGGCACGCCTGCTCGCCGAGCATGGTGTGTCGCGCGGGCGTGTCGACAAGGCGATTGCACGAGGCGTTGGCTAGAGCGTGCGATCGCCTCAGCCGACATGCACCGTCGGCTTCTTCCCGCCGTTCCACTTGCCGTCGAGCGCGCGCTCGATCTGGGCGGCGAGTTGCAGCAAGAGGCCGTCATTGGCCTGCTTGGCGATGGCCTGGATGCCGAGCGGCAGGCCGTGATCTTGGGCACCCATCGGCAGCGAGATCGCCGGCATGCCGCAGAGATTGCCGAGCGGCGTGAAGGCGAAGAAGCGCCAGAGATTGTCGAACCAGTCGAGCACATCGGGATTGTCGGAGAGGGTGAGATATTGCCTGGTGCCGACCTTCGGCGTCGGCAGCGCGGTGATCGGCGTCAGGATCACGTCCCACTGCTCGAAGAAGCTGCCGAAGCCGCGCGAGGTCGTGTTGAACACGGCCTGCATCTTTGCGCGGTCGGCAAAGCTGGTGTGAAGGCCGGCTTCCCAGATCCGGATGTTCATTGGCTCGATCAGATCTTCCGGCGGTCGCTCCAGCCCGCGCGCCGCGAGCATGTTGGAGATCACCACCGAGAAGTTCGAGATGTAGCAGGTGGTCTGCGCCGCGAAGGCAGCGCGGAAATCGAGCTCGGGCAGCGCATAGTCGACGTGATGGCCGAGGCCTTCGAGGAACTTGCCGGTCTTCTCCAGCTCGGCGGCGATCTCCGGCGTTGCGGTGTAGTCGCCCCAGGTGTGTGAGAGTGCGATGCGCAGCTTCGACGGATCGCGCTTGATCATCTCGCCGTAAGGCTGCGCCGTGGTCCAGAACGGCATGAACTCGCCCGGCGCTGGCCCGCGGGCATGATCGACGAAGGCCGCAGTGTCGCGCACCGTGCGCGACTGGCAGCCCTGGATCGAGACGAGACCTGTGAGATCGGACATGTGCGGTGCCAGCGAGAACACGCCGCGCGACACTTTCAATCCGATATTGCCGTTGACTCCGGCGGGAATGCGGATCGAGCCGCCGCCGTCGGTCGCATGTGCAATCGGCACCACGCCGGCCGCGACCATCGCGGCGCTCCCCGCGGAGGAGCCGCAGGTGGTGTAGTCGGTATTCCAGGGATTGCGCGTGACATAGACGGCGGGATTGTCGGCCGACGAGCACACGCCGAATTCCGGCGTCGTGGTGCGCCCGATCAGATTGAGGCCTGCCTGGCGGAATTTGCCAGTGAGGAACGTGTCGGCCGCGGCGCGATTGCCGCGCATCAGCAGCGAGCCCATTTCCTGCAGTCGCCCCTTCATGGTCGGACCCAGATCCTTCATCAGGAAAGGCAGGCCGGCGAAGGGCCCGGCGAGATTGGCGCCGTCCTTGGCCGGATCGGCGATCACGTCATCGAACAGCTCGACCACGCCCGACAGCGTCGGATTGACCTTGGCCACGGCGGCCGCAGCCTGTCGGGCCAATTCCTTTGCCGTCAGCTCGCCCTTGCGGACGCGTGCCGCAAGGCCGACGCCATCGTGCTGCGCCCATTCGTTCCAGCTCATCGGCAAAGTCATGAAGTCAAAATCCCCGTGGATGGCGGCGCCACCTTTTTCGCAAGGGCCGGCCTGAATCAACTGAGCCGGCGCGAAGGGCAGGGTTGCGCCGGGCGGAGGGGTGGCCGCTCAATCGGAGAGCCGCGCGATCACCGCAACCGGCCCGCCGCCGGCCGGCCCCTGGTGCTCGGCGCCGCCGGAGACGTAAACCGCGCCGGTGCCGGCAAGGCCGGCGATCAGGCCGCCGACGGCCGCGCGGGCGTGGCGTGTCGAGCTGATGTCGGTGTCTTCGAGCATGGTGTGGCGGAGGCCGCGCACGGTGCCGTCAGGCGAAGCCTCGGCCTTGGCGAAGACGTTGACGAGCACGTGGCCGGCTTTTGCCTGCGCGCCAAATCCGACGCCAAATCCGACGCCAAGTCCGACGCTGGCCAGCGCCTCGGTCACGGCGGAAGCGTCAATCGCGTCGCTCATCACGGCGTGCCCGATCTCGAATTCGCTCGCCGAGCCTTCCGAATTTCCGAGCACGATGACGACGTTGTGCATCAGCTCGATTCCGGACGAGGTCGAAGCGACCTTGGAGAACAGATCGTAGCGCCGCAGCACGTCCTCATCGCAGATTTCAGGCGCGACCTCGCCCAGCGCCACGGCAACGCCGAGCGCGGAAGCGCCGCGCGAATAGGCCATCGAGCCGTAGGCGCTGATCGTTGCCGTCTTGTGGCCACGTGCGGCGGCCGCCTCGACACGCTCGCTGGTGAGCAGCGGGCATTTGATCTGGACGAAATGAACGTCGGCAGGATTGGCGATGCCAGCATCGTCCATCGCGGCCTTCACCGCTTTGGCCGTCTCGGTGATCTGCGCCGAGCGGCCGAGCTCTTCGGGCAGGAAATCGCGCGTCTGCGCCATGCCGATGCTCAGGCGCTTGCCTGACATGTTTGCCGGGCGCTCGGCCTCGCGGCGCGTGAACACCGTGAGGTGCGGGCTGAGCACGCCCTCGGTCCCGCCCGACATCACGAAGGCGATGCGCTGCTCGACTTCTTCAGGCGCCAGGCCGAGCTTCGGCGCCAGCGCCGCGCACAGCGCCGCGACGGCATATTCCCGCGTGAAATCGTTGACGCCGCCATTGCCCTCGGTCTTGCCGAGGATGGCCAGAATGGAGTCGGGATCGATCGCGCCTGTGTCGATCAGGCTCATCAGGCCAGAGACGTCGCCGGGGCCCTTGGTGGCGATCTTGAAAACGCCGACCGATGTGGTGCGCATGGGTGGTCCTCGTCGTTCGATAGCCGGCGCGCCAACCAGCCGCAGAACCGAGGTGGATGTCAATCCCTCGATGTCGTCCTGGCTTTCGCCAGGACGACACTGAATTTGTGGCACGACCACGCCCCTGTTTCGCCGGCCTGTCAATCCCGCCCACCAAAAATATTCCACTTTACCGAAATTCGGATTTGTCGTATGTTTCGCTCATCCTGATCCGGCGAAAAGGGGCGGTCGTACGTCGTCACGAGCCGCGGATCGGGCTGCGGTGGACGCGGGCAGCGCCGTCGCGGATGCGGGTCGCAGGGCGGGGCAGTGGATTGAGCCGAGCCCCGTGAGCGTCTCGCAAGCCGCGTTGTACGAACGGCGCTTGATGTCCTGCGAAGCCTTATGGCTGAGCGGGAAAGTCTGCGTACGGCAAAACCGTGTGGTCCCGACCGTCGTCGCTACGGCCAAGTCTTGCGGATGCGGCATGGCGCCAACCGGCGCTGTGCCGGTGAATTTCGCAAGGCGAGGGAGGCCAGAAGGAATTCGGCTCCCGGGAGAGCACGGCATAAGCCGTCCGACCATCGCGCAGGGAAGGCCGTGTGTTCGGCACCACCTGTATGCTGCTGTGCGGTCTCTTTGCGCTACATCTTCGCGCAGCAGACCGCGGGTGCCTGCCGGCACCCGGCCTTCCCTGCGCCCTTTGTTTGAAGGGGCGTGAAGCGGACAAGCAAAACTCGGGCGAAACACGCCGCGAGGATGCGAGGGTGTGTCTGCAAGCTGTAATACCCATTGGAGAATGCCGACGCCGCCCCTTGTTCCGTCATTGCGAGCGTAGCGAAGCAATCCAGAGCCCTTCCGCGGAGCGATTCTGGATTGCTTCGCTGCACTCGCAATGACGATCTGGAGGCAGCGGTGCGTCACACTGCACTCTCGTGCCCCGGACGCAGCGCAACGCCCCCGGCGATGCGAAGCATCGTCCGGTGCGGTGCGCTGCAGAGCCGGGGCCCATCTCTCCACACCGCCAGTGTCGCCTCCTGGGTCCCGGCTCTGCGCAGCAACGCAACAGCGTTGCAGCGCGTCCGGGACACGAAGCGGCGCCGTCCCCATGATTGTGGCGAGATCGCATCAAGGCAAGAAAAAAATCCTCTGTCGACGGTTGCGCACCGCACCTTGATGAATCAACCTTGGTTGGTCCATAAGCGGCGTCCCGCGGCCGGATTTCGGTCTGCGTCGCGTGCTTGGGAATATAGAGGAAATCTCGCGTGGCAAATATCAACCAGAAAATTGCGCAGGAGCTTGGGGTTCGGGCGGAGCAGGTCGAGGCGGCGGTGGCGCTGCTCGACGGCGGCGCCACGGTTCCCTTCATCGCCCGCTACCGCAAGGAAGCGACCGGTGCGCTCGACGACGCGCAATTGCGCACCCTGGAGGAGCGCCTGGTCTACCTGCGCGAGCTCGAAGACCGCCGCAAGGCCATCCTCGAATCAGTCCGCGAGCAGGGCAAGCTCGATGCCGCGCTCGAAGCTTCCATCTTGGCAGCCGACAGCAAGGCCCGCCTCGAAGACATCTATCTGCCGTTCAAGCCGAAGCGCCGCACCAAGGCGGAGATTGCCAAGGAGGCCGGCCTCGAGCCGCTCGCCAATCAGCTGATGGCCGAACCCGGCAACGATCCCAAGGTCGTCGCCGAAGGCTTCATCAACGCCGAGAAGGGCGTCGCCGATGCGGCCGCCGCGCTCGACGGCGCCCGCGCCATCCTGGTCGAGCGCTTCGACGAAGACGCCGACCTGATCGGCGCCTTGCGCGAGGACATGTGGACCAATGCGCGCATGGCCTCCAAGGTGCGTGACGGCAAGAAGACCGAGGGCGAAAAATTCGCCGACTATTTCGACTTCTCCGAGCCGCTGACCAAACTCCCCTCGCACCGCATCCTCGCGATGTTCCGCGGCGAGAAGGAAGAGATCCTCGATCTCCAGATCCAGGCCGAGGATGCGCCGCCCGCCGGAGTTCCGGGCGCCTATGAACTGAAGATCATGAAGCGGTTCGGCATCGCCGACCTCAAGCGCGCCGGCGACCGCTGGCTGATCGACACCGTGCGCTGGGCCTGGCGCACCAAGATCCAGGTGCATCTCAACATCGATTTGCGCATGCGGCTGTGGAATGCGGCCGAGACCGAGGCGGTGCGCGTGTTCGCCTCCAACCTGCGCGACCTCTTGCTGGCCGCGCCGGCCGGCACCCGCGTCACCATGGGTCTCGATCCCGGCTACCGCACCGGCGTCAAGGTCGCGGTGATCGATGCAACCGGCAAGGTGGTCGACACCACGGCGATCTATCCGCACGAGCCGCAGCGGCAGTGGAACGAGTCGCTCGCAACGCTCGGCCGGCTCGCGATCAAGCATCGCGTCGAGCTGATCGCGATCGGCAACGGCACCGCCTCGCGCGAGACCGACAAGCTCGCGACCGAGCTGGTCAAGGGCCTCGCAGAGCTCAAGATGTCCAAGATCGTGGTATCGGAAGCCGGCGCGTCGGTCTACTCGGCCTCGGCCTTCGCCTCGGAGGAACTGCCGGGCCTCGACGTCACCCTGCGCGGCGCGGTCTCGATCGCCCGCCGGCTGCAGGATCCGCTTGCCGAGCTCGTCAAGATCGAGCCCAAGGCGATCGGCGTCGGCCAGTATCAGCACGATCTCGGCCAGGCCAAGCTCGCCAAATCGCTCGATGCCGTGGTCGAAGACTGCGTGAACGCCGTCGGCGTCGACGTCAATACGGCCTCGGCGCCGTTGCTCGCCCGCGTGTCGGGTGTCGGTTCGGGTCTCGCGCAGAGCATCGTGGCGCATCGTGACGCCAACGGGCCGTTCAAGTCGCGCAAGGCACTCAAGGAAGTGCCGCGCCTGGGGCCGAAGGCGTTCGAGCAGTGCGCCGGCTTCCTGCGCATCCTCGGCGGCGAGGATCCGCTCGATGCCTCCGGCGTGCATCCGGAAGCCTATCCGGTGGTGCGCCGAATTCTCGCGGCGACCAAGAGCGACATCAAGGCACTGATCGGCTCGAGCGAGATCGTGCGCACCTTGAAGCCGAAGGATTTCGTCGACGAGACCTTCGGTCTGCCGACCGTCACCGACATCTTGAAGGAATTGGAAAAGCCCGGCCGCGACCCGCGTCCGGCCTTCAAGGCCGCGGTGTTCAAGGAGGGTGTCGAGGAGATCAAGCATCTCCAGAAGGGCATGATCCTCGAGGGCACCGTGACCAACGTCGCGGCCTTCGGCGCCTTCGTCGACATCGGCGTGCACCAGGACGGCCTCGTGCACATCTCGGCGATGTCGAAGAACTTCATCAAGGATCCGCGCGAGGTGGTGAAGCCCGGCGACATCGTCAAGGTGAAGGTGCTGGACTTCGAGGTCGCCCGCAAGCGCATCTCGCTGACGCTTCGCCTCGACGACGAGGTGGGCGCCAAGAAGGACGCCCCCGGCATGCAGCGCGACAACGGCGCGCGCAATCCAGCCCGCATGACGTCGTCGGCCCCCCGCAAGCAGGAATCCTCCGGCAGCGGCGGCGCGCTCGCCGAGGCGATGCGCAGGGCCGCGGAGAAGAACAACGGCAAGCGGGCGTGAGATATAGGGCGAGTTCTCCCCGCGTCGTCCGAGCGTAGCGAAGCAATCCAGAGTCCCTCTGCGCAAACGGTCTGGATTGCTTCGTCGCAAGAGCTCCTCGCAATGACAGGGAGAGAGCCTGCATCCTAACTTCCGCGTCAGAATCTGGCGCGCTTGTAAGTTGAAGCGGCCTGTCCCTTCCTCTCTGATCCCTCCGGTGCGGCAACGATATCGCCGCGCAGCACGGAGGATGCTTCGATGGACAACAGGCTTCTCAAAGGCCTCACTGCGGTGGCGATCGCCGCAGCGATGGCGCTGGCTTCACCAGTGCTCGCCCGCGGCGGTGGCGGAGGCGGCGGTCACGGTGGTGGTATGGGCGGCGGCCATTTGGGCGGCGGCATGGGCGGCATGCACGCCGCCGGCTTCAGTGGTAGCATGGGCGGTGCGCATTTCAGTGGCGCGCACTTTGTCGGCTCGCCGATGGCTGCCCACGCAGCCATCGGGCCGCGCTTTGCCGGCGCACCGCTCGCAACCCGCGCGGCCTTCGGCCCGCGGTTTGCCGGCACCGCCTGGCACGGCAGGCCCTTCATCGGCCGTCATGCCTTCTTCTTCCACCATCACCGCTTCCACCGGTTCGCCTTCTTTGGCGCGCCCTTCTACTACGCCAACTACTATGACGACGGCTGTTGGCGCAGGAGCTGGACGCCCGATGGGTGGCAATGGGTCAATGTGTGCGGGGATAATTGGTACTAGCACCGCCGGACCGCACCATTGTCGCGATCGTCACCGGGTGGTTCCGCTCAGCCCCGGAACGGGATAATCTGGTGGCGATCGTCGCGCGGAGTTCGTCATGACCGGAGGCCATCGCCGCATCCTCGTCGTCGAGGACGATGCGGAGACCGCAGGCCAGCTCGCCGAGGAGCTGACGACGTCAGGCTATGAGGTCGATCTCGCAGCCAACGGCCGTGAAGCCCTCAGCCAAGGTGTTGCGCGCGACTATGCCGTGATCACCATCGACCGCATGCTGCCCGACATCGACGGCATCACCGTGATGCGGCAATTGCGCGACGACGGCATTGCCGCGCCGTTCCTGATCATCTCCGCGCTCGGCGAGGTCGACGACCGCGTGCGGGGCTTGCGCGCCGGCGGCGACGACTACCTCGTCAAGCCGTTTTCCTTCGTCGAGCTGCTCGCCCGCCTCGAGGCGCTCGGGCGGCGCAGCGAGACCATCGCCAAGGAAACCATCCTGCGCGTCGGCGATCTCGCCATCGATCTGATTGCGCGCAACGCCAGCCGCCGCGGTCGCAAGATTCCGCTGCTGCCGCGCGAATTCCAGCTGCTCGAATATCTCGTGCGCAATGAGGGCCGCGTCGTGTCCCGTGCGATGCTGCTGCAGCACGTGTGGGACCTGCATTTCGATCCCTCGACCAACATCATCGACGTCTATGTCGGACGCGTCCGCCGCAAGGTCGACGATGCCCAGGCCTATCCATTGATCCACACCATCCGCGGCATCGGATATTGCCTCCGTGCTCCTGGCTAACACGCTTCGGTCCTCGACCTTCCGCCTGGCGCTGATCGCGATCGCGGTCTTCGGCCTGATCGTCGCGGCGATCCTGGCCTACGTCTATTTCGGCACGCTAGCTTATGTGCGGAGCCGGGTCGGCGATGTCGGCGACCAGAGCGGCTTTACGGCGATGCTCGAGCTGGCGATGATCACAGTCGCCGTGCTGCTGGTCGTATTGTCGGCCGTCGCCGCCGTGCTGGTGACGCGGCGCACGGTCGGGCGCATCGAGGAGATCAACGCCACCAGCCGCGCCATCATGCTGTCCGGCCTCGACCGGCGCATTCCGCTGCGCGGCAGCCACGACGAATGGGACCGCGTCGCCGAGAACCTCAACCAGATGCTCGACCGCATCGAGACGCTGATGGGCGAGGTCAAGCAGGTCAGCGACAACGTCGCTCATGATCTGCGCACGCCGCTGACGCGGATGCGGGGCCGGCTGGAAAAGGCCTATCATGCTCCGCGCGATGACAAGGCCGATGCCGCGCTGATCGGCGATACCATCGCAGATCTCGATTCGGTGCTCGGCATGTTCGCCTCGATCACGCGAATCTCGGAGATCGAGACCCGCGCTCGTCGCAGCGCATTCCGCGCGCTCAATCTGGCGGAGATCGCCGGCGAGGTCGTCGAACTCTACGATGCCGCCGCCGAGCAGGTCGCAACGCGCCTCAGTCTTGGCGGTGATCGTGAGGTCGCGGTGACAGGCGACCGCGACCTGCTGTTCGATGCCATCGCCAATCTCGTCGACAACGCGATCAAGCATGGCCGGCCGGGCGGAAAAGTCACCGTGACCTGCCGCAGCACCGGCAACGGCGCAACGATCGCCATCGCCGATGACGGTCCGGGCATTGCCGTCGATCAGCACGATCACGTGTTCAAGCGCTTCTATCGGCTCGAACAGAGCCGCTATACGCCCGGCAACGGGCTGGGCTTGAGCCTGGTCGCCGCAGTGTCGCGTCTCCACGGCGCCGAGATCGCGCTGCACGACAATGCGCCGGGCCTCACGGTCCAGCTCAAGTTTCCGTCCGCGCTATAGCTCGATCACGCCGCGGCGCGCCGCGTGGGCCACCGCGTCGGTGCGGCCGGTCGCATCCAGCTTGTCGAGCAGGGAGCCAACGTGGAATTTCACGGTATGCACGGAGATGTTGAGCCGGCGTGCGATCATCTTGTTGGAGGCGCCTTCCGCCATCAGCGCCAGCACGTCGAGCTCGCGCTGCGTCAGCGCGATATCCTCGGGCATGACGTGCGGATTGCGCGCGACGACAGTCGCATTGGCGGTCTCGCCGGGGACGGCAAGGCGGATCCCCGCGACGCTGCCGAGCAGCGTCGCGAGGCGGTCGGAGAGGGCGGGATCGTCGATCTCGAGCGACAGCACGATCTCCGGCGTGGTGTCCTCGCTCACGCCTCGGGCCTCTCGCCGACAGTGACCCTGAAGCTTGCCGGCTCACCGCCACGGCGGACCGCGACATCGATCACCCGGCCGACGCTGGCCGGTCCCAGCGTCCGGGACAGCGCGCGCACGCCGGAGAGCTTCTGGTCGTTGACCGCCACGATCACATCGCCCTGGCGGATCCCGGCGATGGCTGCCGGACCTGCCTTATCGACATTCATCACCATCGCGCCGATACCGTCGTCGAGCCGCAGCGGCTGGAGGCCGAGCCCGAGATAGCCACGCGCGATGCGGCCGCGCGTCTCGAGCTGGGCTGCGACGCGCTCGATCGTCGCTGTGGGGATCACCAGCACGCGCCGCGGTCCGAGCACGGCCATGCCGAAGGCCTCGCCCGAGGCATCGAGAGCAAGGCCCCCCTCCTGGTTCGGACGCAGGCGCACATCGAGCTCGATCCGCGCGTCGATCTCGCCGCCGCGCAGGGAACGCCAGCCCTGGCCTGAGACGGACACCATCCCCAGCGCCGCACTCGGCGCATCGCGATTGGTCGCGACTACGACCGACAGGGTGCCGAGGGCAGGGACCGTCGTGGCCAGCTTGACCGGGGTGATATTGGCCTCAGTACGCAGCAGGGCGATGTCGGTGGTGTGGTCGCGGCCGACGATCGTGGCGACAGCCGTACTGCCGTCGGCGAGGGCGATCTGGACATCGCCCTCGTCGGCCAGCGCCTCGTCGGCGGTCACGACCAGGCCCAGCTTCCAGACGAAGCCAGTTGCGCGCGAGCGATGCGAATGCACGGAAACGACTGAGGGCGCGACGCCGGCGACTACGTCCGCAAGCGCTGACGACAGCGAGGTCAGAGGAGTGAGGTCAGTCATGGAAGGCTCCTGTAAGTTGCCTCCAATCTGGGATGTCGCGGTGAGTTGCGAAACTGGCCGGGTGGCCAGTCCTCCGCAGGATCCCGGCCGACGAACATGTGATTGGGAGCCGCTCACGGGAACGTGTAGCAATCTCCCAATTGCGCCTGACGGCCGCCAGCCATTTTCAGCGAGCTCTGACCGATGACCATCGACCTCACCCGCCGCACTTTGCTCCAACTCGCTGGCGCCAGCTCGCTCGCGATGGCTGCAGCCGCGGCAGCGCGCGCCGAGGGCACTCCGCAAGGTGGCGGGCCGACCTATGCCAGCCGCACGCCCATGAGGGTCGGCATGGTGACGCTGCGGGTCAAGAACCTCGACAAGGTGGCCGATTACTACCGCGACGTGATCGGGCTTACCGTGATGGAGCGTTCGGCCACAACCGCGAAGCTCGGCACGGCCGGTATCACGCTGCTGGTGCTGGAAGCCCGTCCCGACGCTGCGATCGAGCCGCGCAACGCCGCCGGCCTCTACCACACCGCTTTCCTGATGCCGTCGCGAAAAGACCTCGCGCGCTGGCTGGTCCACGCCGCTTCGCACCGCGTGCCGCTGTCGGGCTTTGCCGATCACCTCGTCAGCGAATCCGTCTATCTCGATGATCCCGAAGGCAACGGCATCGAGGTCTATGCCGACCGTGATCCCTCGCAATGGCAATGGAGCGAGGGCAGCGTGAAGATGGCGACCGACGAGCTCAACATTCCCGACCTGCTGTCGCTGACGAATCCGCGCGTTCCCGACTATGCCAAGGCGCCGGACGGGATGCGCGTCGGCCACATGCATTTGCGTGTCGGCGATCTCGCGCAGGCCCAGAATTTTTACCATGGCGCTGTCGGCCTCGACCCGACCCGCAGCCGTAACGGCGCGGCGTTCCTGTCGTCGGGGCGCTATCACCACCATCTCGGCATGAACGTCTGGCAGAGCCAGGGCGCCGGCCAGCGCGATGATTCCACGACGGGGCTCGCCTGGTTCTCGCTGGTGACGGAAAAGCAGGACATCCTCGCCGCGCAGGAAGAGCGCCTGCGAAAGGGCGGCACGACAGTCACGCCGCTTGCTGACGGAGTCGAAGCGGTCGACCCCTGGGGCACGCGGGTGCGACTGCTCAAGGTGTAAGCCGGCCGCGCTGACCAGTTTGGTCATTGCCAAAGCCGTGGCCGCGCCGCCGTGCCAATGACGTTGTCCCAGCGGTAGGAATAGCCGACGCCGATGATGTAGTCCGGCGAGTTCCGGTTGAGGCCGAAAGCCAGATGGAAGTCCACTTGCTCGGTCCGGCTCAAGAGGTAGCCGCCGCCGACATTGAGCAGCGCCGTGCTCGCGCCGCGCGTCGGAGTGTCGCCGACATATTCGGCAAACAGCGCCAGCTGCTCGCTGACCTTCCGCTCGATCACGAAGGTCGCCTCGCTGGTCTGGAGATTGGCGAGATCCGATGGCCGGAAGAAGCTCGTGAACATCCCGCTAATGCCCCAGCCGCTGCCGAGCTCGTAGGACCAAGGCACTTGCAGATAGGGCTGAGGGCCCGCGCCGGTGATTGCGGGCGTGCCGGTCGGCAGGCCGACGCCTACCACCACCGAGAGGTTGGCGGGTTCAGGCAGGCCGCTGACCTGCCACTTCACGCCGGGGGTGGCGTTGGTGAATCCGGTATCGACCGTGCCGGTTAGCCGCCCGACATAGCTCGGCACGTCCACCAGCACCTCGAAACAGGGCGCAACGCCGAAGCGCAGCCGGCTGTTGCTGCCGTCGAAGCCCTTGGCCCCGCCCTGACCTGACGTGTTGAGGCCATTCTCGATCTGGATGCTGCCCGTGGGCACGACCAGGCTGGAATTGGTCACGTCGGGACGGTCGGTCGCGATCTCCGATTGCGGCGATGGGCATTCACCGGCCTGAGCCATGCCGGGACACAGTGCGGCGGCCAGAAGGCCGACGCAACGCCACGAGACCCGCCAACGCTGCAGGACAACTCCCAAAACCACAAATGCGCTCGGAGGCCGGTCGCTTGCTGGCAATAAAACCCCATGGTAGCACGCGATGGATCGCGCACCTGTCAGACAAGACTCGAGCCCTCCGGATTTTATTCCCGACATGACCGATTTTCGCGGCGTCTTTCCCTATCTCGTCTCGCCCGTCGGTGCTGACGGCGCGGTACGGACCGAGGTCCTCGCAAAGCTTTGCGACGATCTGATCGGTGCCGGTGTGCATGGGCTGACACCGCTCGGATCGACCGGCGAGTTCGCCTATCTCAATGCTGCGCAGCGCATGGCGGTCGTGCAGACCACGATCGAGGCTGCGAAGGGCCGTGTGCCCGTGGTGGCGGGCGTCGCCTCGACCTCGACCTCGACCGCGGACGCGGTGGCGCAGGCGAAGGCCTACGAGAAGCTTGGCGCCGACGGCATTCTGGCGATCCTCGAGGCCTACTTCCCGCTTGCGGACGCGCAGGTCGAATCCTATTTCCGCAGCATCGCTGACGCCGTGGACATTCCGGTCGTCATCTACACCAATCCGCAATTCCAGCGTTCCGATCTCACGCTCGACGTCATCGCGCGTCTCGCCGCGCATCCGCGCATCGGCTACATCAAGGATGCCTCGACCAACACGGGGCGGCTGCTCTCGATCATGAATCGCTGCGGCGATTCCTTGCGCGTGTTCTCGGCCTCCGCTCACATCCCGGCCGCGGTGATGTTGATCGGCGGCCTCGGCTGGATGGCGGGACCGGCCTGCATCATCCCGCGCCAGAGCGTTCAGCTCTACGATCTCTGCCAGGCCGGTCGCTGGGACGAGGCCATGGCACTCCAGCGCAGGCTGTGGCGCATCAACGAGGCCTTCGCCCGCTTCAATCTCGCCGCCTGTATCAAGGCAGGCCTCGCGATCCAGGGCTACGACGTCGGCGATCCCATCCCGCCGCAGGCCGCGCTCACGGCCGATGCGCGCAAGGTGGTGGAAGCGGCGCTGCGAGAGCTAGATTAGCGAGCAATCATCCCGCACGAACAGTGCCGTAGGGTGGGCAAGCGAAGCGTGCCCACGACTTTTGTCGTTGTCCAAAAAGATCGTTGGCACGGTGCAAGCGCGCCTTTGCCCACCCTACGGAATCACAGCTCGAAGGGACGGCATGCCGAAATCGTAGATATCCCGCCCAAAACCGCGGCTGGTACGCATCCGACCGATCCGCTAAAAGGCAGCCCGCATTTCAAGAGACCCTGAGGATCCAGCGGAATGAACATTCTTCCCGGCAATTTGCGTTTCGGAGCGGGCCAGCCCGTCAAGCGTTTGGAAGACCAGCGGCTGCTCACCGGGAAGGGGCAATTCATCGACGACAAGCCGGAAGATGGCGCGCTGTGGTTGCACGTGCTGCGCTCGCCGCATGCGCATGCGAAGATCGTCGCGATTGATACCAGCGCTGCGGCATCGATGCCTGGTGTCACCGCGATCTACACCGGTGCCGATCTGATCAAGGACGACGTCGGCAGCATCCCGACGCTGAGCATCTTCAAGCGCCCCAACGGCAAGCCGATGACGGTGCCGCCGCGGCGGCTGCTTGCCCACGAGATCGTGCGCTATACCGGCGAGGCGGTGGCGGCCGTGGCCGCTTCCTCGCGCGCGGAAGCGCAGGCCGCAGCCGAGGCGATCGTAGTCGAGTACGACGTGCTGCCCGCCGTGGTCGATCCCGTCGAGGCCGTCAAACCCGGCGCGCCCGTGGTGTGGCCTGAGGCGCCCGACAACATCGTCGGCGCGATGAGCTATGGTGATGCTGCCAAGGTGGACGAGGCCTTCGCCAAGGCCGCGCACACGGTCGAGCTCGATCTCGTCAGCCAGCGGCTCGTGCCCTCAGCGATGGAGCCGCGCTCGACCATTGCCGAGATCGACAAGAAGACCGGTCGTCTGCTGCTGCACGTGCAGTCGCAGACCCCGGCCTCGACCCGCGATGTGCTGGCCGAAGCGGTGCTGAAGCGTCCGAAGGACAGCGTGCGCGTGCTGGTCGGCGACATCGGCGGCGGCTTTGGCCAGAAGACCAACCTCTATCCGGAAGACGGCATCGTCGCCTATGTCGCGACCAAGCTGAACAAGAAGATCCGCTGGCGCGGCGACCGCACCGACGAATTCGTCGGCGGTACCCACGGCCGCGATCTCACCTCGACGGCGTCCTTCGCACTGGACGAGAAGGGCAAGGTGCTGGCCTATCGCGTCAGCTCGATCGGCTGTACCGGCGCCTATTCCTCGGGTGCGGCCAACATCATTCCGCTGGTGCTCGGGCCATTCGTGCAGACCGGCGTCTATGACCTGCCGCTGGTGCATTTCGAGGTCAAGTCGGTGATGACCCACACCGCGCCGGTCGGCGCCTATCGTGGCGCTGGCCGTCCCGAGGCCGTCTTCATCGTCGAGCGCCTGTTCGACGCGGCCGCGCGAAAGATCGGCATGGATCCGCGTGCGATCCGCAAGGTGAACTACATCAAGCCGGCGCAGCTGCCCTACACCAACGCTGCCGGTCAGGTGTACGATTCCGGTGCCTTCGCGCACATGCTCGACCGCGCCGTGAAGCTGGCCGACTGGGACGGCTTTGCCGCGCGCAAGAAGGCCGCGAGGAAGAAGGGCCTGCTCTACGGCCGCGGCCTGACGTCCTATATCGAATGGACCGGCGGCCGCGCGCATACTGAGAAGGTTACGCTGCAAGCAACCTCGCAGGGCCGCGTCGTGCTGCATTCCGGCACTCAGGCGATGGGGCAGGGGCTGCAGACCACCTACACCCAGATGATCTCCGACACGCTCGGGATTGCCATGGACAAGATCGACGTCGTGCAGGGCGACACCGATCTCGCCATGGGCTTTGGCAGCGTCGGCTCGCGCTCGCTGTTCGTCGGCGGCACCGCGGTCGCGGTCTCCTCCAACGATCTGATCCAGAAGGCGCGCGAGAAGGCGGCGAACGTGCTGGAGACGTCGGTCGAGGACATCGAGTATCAGGGCGGCATGCTCACCGTGGTCGGCACCGACCGCCGCATCAGCCTGTTCGATCTCGCCGAGAAGGAAAGCGGCGCCAAGCTCAGCGTCGATTCCGAGGGCGAGGTCGACGGGCCGAGCTGGCCGAATGGCACGCATATCTGCGAGGTCGAGATCGATCCGGAGACGGGCGTCTCCAGGGTCGTGCGCTACACCACCGTCGACGACGTCGGTGTGGCCGTGAACCCGATGCTGGTCACCGGCCAGATCCATGGTGGCGTCGCGCAGGGCATCGGCCAGGCGCTGTATGAGGGCGTGTCGTACGACGCCGACGGCCAGCTCCTCACCGCGAGCTACCAGGACTATTGCATCCCGCGCGCCGATGACGTTCCGCCGATCGTGGTGACGCTGGATGATTCCGCGCCATGCCGCACCAACCCACTCGGTGCCAAGGGCTGCGGCGAATCCGGCGCCATCGGCGGCCCGCCTTGTGTCACCAACGGTGTGATGGATGCGCTCGCCGAGCTCGGCATCACCCAGCTGAACACGCCGCTGACGCCGCAGAAGATCTGGAAGGCGATCAGGGACGCGAAGGCGGCGGGCTGAACTCGGACCGTTGCGCTGGCCGCAGCGTCTCACTCCGCTGTCGTCCCGGGGCGCGCGCAGCGCGAGCCCGGGACCCATCACCACGGGAAGTGGTTTGGCGAAGACTCGGAGTGACCAGCTCGCGCCAAAACCTCTCCCTGTGATGATGGGTCCCGGATCGGCGCTCCGTTTCGCTGCGCTTGTCCGGGACGACAGCGGAGAATGCCGCGCCAGCTATGGCTAAATCCGCCCTCAAATCCCCAGCATCATCTTCGCGATGATATCGCGCTGGATCTCCGAGGTGCCGCCGAAGATCGTGTAGGCCCGCCCGTTGAGATATTCCGGCACGACCGTCAACATGTCCTCCGGCAGCGCCGGCTCGTGGTTGAGCTTGTAGAGCGGGCGCATCGGCTCGACCGCGAGGGCGTCGTGGCCGATCACGTCGACCCCTAACCGCGTCACGGCTTGGCGGATCTCGCTGTTGCGCAGCTTCAGGATCGACGACACTGCGCCTGGATTTTGCCCGGTCTGCAGCGCCGAGAGCACGCGCAGCTCGGTCATCTCCAGCGCGTCGATGTCGACCTCGACCTCGGAGATGCGGGATGCGATATCGGGGCTGTCGATGGCGCGTCCGGTGAGATCGGACTCCGCAAGCTCGGTGATGGCGCGCAGTCCCTCGCGCAGCTTGGCCGACGCTATGCCGGAGCCGCGTTCGAACTCGAGCAGATATTTGCCGTAGGTCCAGCCCTTGCCTTCCTCGCCGACGCGGTTGGCCACGGGCACGCGGACATCGTCAAAGAACACCTGGTTGACCTCGTGATCGCCGCCGATGGTCAGAATGGGGCGCGTCGTGATCCCAGGCGTCTTCATGTCGATCAGAATAAAGCTGATGCCGTCCTGCTGCCGCTCGCCGTCGCCGGTACGCACCAGCGCGAACATGCGGTTGGCGTGGTGAGCATGCGTGGTCCAGATTTTCGTGCCGTTAATAACGTAGTCGTCGCCGTCGCGCACCGCGCGGGTCTTCAGCGAGGAGAGATCGGAGCCTGAGCCCGGCTCGGAATAACCCTGGCACCAGTAATCCTCGCCGGAGAGGATACGCGGCAGGTAAAAATTCTTCTGCTCAGGGCTGCCGAAGCCGATGATGACGGGCCCGACCATCTTCACGCCCATCACGTTGACGTTGGGCACGCCGGCCCGCGCGCATTCGGTCTCGAAGATCCAGCGCTGCGCCGGCGTCCAGTCGGGGCCGCCATATTCGACCGGCCAGCCCGGCGCGCCCCAGCCGCGGCCGTGCAGCGCGCGCTGCCAGGCCATGCCGATATCAGGATCGGAGAACACCGACGGCGTCAGCGCAGTCGCGCGCTTCATCTCCTCGGTGAGAGTCTTCGCGATGAAGCCGCGCACCTCGCTCTGGAAGGCGCGCTCTTCGGCATTGAACGACAGGTCCATGATGCACTCCTCTCAGGCCCTGCGGCCAAGCTGCGCATGGCGGGCATAATGATGCGCGCTGCCGCCGAACAGCGTGTCGAAGGCGACGAGGCGCTTGAAGTAGGCGCCGACCTCGAGCTCCTCGGTGACACCCATGCCGCCGTGAAGCTGGATCGATTGTTCGCCGACGAAGCGCGCGCATTTGCCGATCTTGGCCTTGGCGCCCGACGCGGCCCGTGCGCGCTCGAGCGGCGCGCTGTCCGCCTTCAGCGCGGCGCGCAGCGCCATCGAGCGCGCTTCGTCGACCTGGATCGCCATGTCGGCGAGGCGATGGCGGATCACCTGGTTGGCCGACAGCGGTCGGCCGAATTGCTTGCGGATCTTGGTGTAGTCAATCGTGGTGTTCAGCAGCGTCTGCATGATGCCGACGGCTTCCGCACCGAGCGCTGCGATAGCGCGGTCGACGGCCCATTCGATCGCCGGCAGTGCGTCGTTGCCGTTGCCGAGCAGGGCATCCTCCGGCAGTTGCACGTCTGACAGCTCGATGTTGCATGCGCGTCCGCCACCGAGGCGCGGATAGTCGGAGATCGAAAGGCCAGGCACCGTCGCAGGCGCCAGAAACAGGCCGATCCGCCCCGAGGGTCCGTGATGATCATGCAGATGCGCGGAGACGATGATCTCGTCGGCGGCATGGCCGTCGAGCACGGCGATCTTGCTGCCGGCAAGACGCCAGCCTTGCGTCGTCCTGGTCGCCACGGTTGCGATCTTGGCAAGATCGAACCGCGCCGCGCGCTCGGAATGCGCAAAGGCGAGCTTCATTGATCCGTCCGCGATCTTGGGCAGGCTTGCCTGCTTCTGCGCCGTCGTGCCGCACCTCTCGATCAGTGCAGCGCCGAGCACGATTGTCGCGACGTAGGGCTCGGACACCAGCCCGCGACCAAACGCTTCCATCAAAATGCCGATCTCGACCGGCCCGCCGCCGAGCCCGCCAAACTCTTCGGCAATCGGCAACGCCAGCCAGCCGAGCTCGGCGAACTGCTTCCACACCACAGGGCTGAACCCGAGGGCATCGTTCGCCATCTTGCGGCGGTGATCGGCATTATAGCCTTCGGCCACGAAGCGCTCGGCGCTCTCGCGCAGCAGCCGTTGCTCGTCACTGAGATTGAGATCCATGGCCTCTACTCCGCCGCCGCCGGCTTGCGTACGGAGGGATGCAGTCCGGATGGATCGACGATCATGCCGAACTCCTGGAGATTGTGGGCGTGACAGAGCTGATGCAGGGCGAAGGCCTGGTCGATCGCGGCGGGCTGGCCCATCACGTCGACCGAGCGGTTCACCGCCTCCTTGGTCAGCTTCAGCGCGAACGACGGTTTTGCCGCGATCCGGCGTGCCAGCTCCAGCACGCGCGACGACAATTCCGGGCGCGGGACGACCTGATTGACCATGCCGAGCTGGTGCGCCTCCTGCGCGCTCCAGCTGTCGGCGGTGAACAGAAACTCTTTGGCCTTGCGCGGGCCGAGCTCCCAGGGATGCACGAACCATTCGACACCGCAGACGCCCATCGTCACCACGGGGTCACAAAACTGCGCATCATCGCTGGCGACGATGAGGTCGCAGGCCCAGGCCAGCATCAAACCGCCGGCGATGCATCTGCCGTGCACTTCAGCAATCATGGGCTTGGCGAGGTTTCGCCAGCGCCGCGTGATCTGGAGATATATTTCCTGCTCGCGTGCGAAGCGGCCGTGCGCATTGGGTTCGGCAAAGCCGCCCCAATTTCCTATCGGCGGAAAATCGACGCCAGCCGCATTCTTCGCCCCGGGGCGGAGGTCGTGGCCGGACGAGAAGTGCGGCCCGTTGCCGGCGAGGATGATGACCTTGATGGCGTCGTCCTGCACCGCGGCGTCGAAGGCGGCGTTGAGGTCGTAGGTCATTTGCAGGTTCTGCGCGTTGCGCGCGTCGGGGCGGTTCATTACGACCCTGGTGATCGCCGGCTCCGGCCGCTCCACGAGGATGGTCTCGAACGAGGACATGGCGCGCTCCCGTGCATTTTTCGTCTTGTTGGCCAAGATGTCTTGTTGCCAGGAGTTGACTATGTCGCGTGGTGATAGGCAAGGGGCTTGCGTCAGTCGGCTGCTTTTCGTGCCATCCGGACGTCTGGCGCCGTACAGGTGCAATCTGGTAGTTTGCGAGCCGATTCCACCGGGAGAAATTTGATGCGCAAGATCCTCACCGTGCTCGCGGCGCTGGCCTCGCTGAGCCTCACCAATTGCGGCTATAACGCGATCCAGAGCGAGGACGAGCAGATCAAGGCCAATTGGTCCGAGGTGGTGAACCAGTATCAGCGCCGCGCCGATCTCGTGCCCAATCTGGTGAACTCGGTGAAGGGCTTCGCGCAGCAGGAGAAGGACGTGCTGCTCGGCGTCACCAACGCCCGCGCCAAGGTCGGCAGTATCCAGGCAACTCCCGAAGTGCTCAACGACCCCGCCGCCTTCCAGAAATTCCAGGCCGCGCAAGGCGAGCTCTCCAGCGCGCTGTCGCGTCTCCTTGTGGTGACCGAGAATTACCCGCAGCTCAAGTCGGATGCTCTGTTCAAGGATCTGATGTCGCAGCTCGAGGGCACCGAGAACCGCATCACGGTCGCGCGCAACCGCTACATCAAGTCGGTGCAGGAATACAATGTCACGGTCCGCTCATTTCCGAACAACCTGACCGCGATGATGTTTGGCTACAAGGAGAAGCCGAACTTCTCGGTCGAGAACGAGAAGGAAATCTCGACCGCGCCGAAGGTCGATTTCAACCCGGCGCCGGCGCCGTCGAAGTAAGCGTGCCTGACTTCGATGCGCGCCCCACCCACCGCTGTCATTCCCCGCGAAAGCGGGGAATCCAGTACGCCGCGGCCTCTCCGTCTTTCGCTTGCGTCTCTGGAATACTGGATCGCCCGGTCAAGCCGGGCGATGACAGTGAGGTTGTGGCTCGCCGTCGCGCTCATCCTTGCCATCGCATCCGCCGCCTCGGCCGACGTCGCCGTCCCCCAGCTCACTGGCCGGGTGGTCGACCGGACCGGCACGCTGTCGAGCAGCGACATCGCCGCGCTGTCGCAGAAGCTCAGCGACTTCGAGACCCGCAAGGGCAGCCAGATCGCCGTGCTGATCGTGCCGACGACGGACCCGGAGACGATCGAGCAATTCTCGATCCGCGTCGCCGAGGCCTGGAAGATCGGCCGCAAGAAGATCGACGACGGCGCGATTTTGGTGGTCGCCAAGAACGACCGCCATCTGCGCATCGAGGTCGGCTACGGCCTTGAAGGCGCGCTCACCGACGTGACTTCGCGGCGTATCATCGACGAGGTCATCACGCCGAAATTCAGGGAGGGCGATTTCGCCGGCGGCATTTCGGCCGGCATCGACCGGATGATGCGTGTTGTCGACGGCGAGCCGTTGCCGGTTCCTTCGCGCAGTGTGAATTTTGCCAATCTGGACGACGTCGGGCCGGCGGTCCCGTTTGTCCTGTTCGCCTCGCTCGTCGTCGGCGGATTTTTGCGCGCGCTGCTGGGGCGATTGCTGGGCTCGGTCGCGACCGGCAGCGTGATCGGCCTGCTGGCGCTGCTCATTCTCGGATCCGGGGCGCTAGCCTTGCTCGCCGGAATCATCGGCTTCGTGCTGTCCTTCATCGCCGATCTGTTTCCGGCGTCGACAGGGCCGTCGCGCGGCGGGTCGTGGTCGGGCGGCTCCTCGTCGGGGGGATGGAGCAGCGGATCGTCGTCCAGCGGCGGCTTCGGCGGGGGCGGCGGCAGCTTTGGCGGCGGCGGCGCCTCGGGGAGCTGGTAGTCATGAGCATTGGGCGTATCACCAGGCATCTGCTCCAGCATCATTGGCGGGCGAAGCAAGTGTTTCCGCAAAGCGTGCTCGAGCGCATCGAGCAGGCGATCAGGCAAGGCGAGGCGACGCATTCCGGCCAGGTCCGCTTCGTCGTCGAAGGTGCGCTCGACGGCCGTCCACTGTTTCGCAACCAGCACGCCCGCGCGCGGGCGCTCGACCTATTCTCGCATCTGCGGATATGGGACACCGCGCATAACAACGGCGTGTTGATTTATCTGCTGCTCGCTGACCGCGACGTCGAGATCATCGCCGACCGCGGCATCGACGCGAAGGTCGGCACGGCGGGCTGGGAGACGATCTGCCGGGCGATGGAGGCCGAGTTCCGCGCGGGCCGGTTCGAGCGCGGCGTGATCGGCGGGATCGAAGCGGTGTCGCGGGAGTTGGCGAAGCATTTCCCGCCGGGCGGGGCGCATCCGAACGAGCTGCCGGACAAGCCGGTGGTGATGTGAGTGATCGCTGATGCACTCGCACCGTCACCCTGAGGTGGCCGCTTCTTCAGCGGCCCTCGAAGGGAGACTGCCCGGCTGCAGAAGCTTGGCCGTGTATCCTTCGAGGCTCCTGGCGCGATGGCGTGCATCGCGCCACTCGCACCTCAGGATGACGGGTCTGGTACTAGCGTTGACGATCAATCATCCAGCTTGTTCAGATCCCGCACCGACTGCATGATCGGCTCGAAGTTCGAGCGCGCATCGAGCGCGTCGAACAATTGCGCGGTGTCTTCCAGTAAGCCGTGCGACCGGGCGATGGCAATGCGCACGTCCTCCTGCGGCGTGTCCGAGAGCCGTCCGTGCCCCGACAGCAGGATCTTCGCATTCAGCCCCTTGATGCGCTCCAGCGACTGAATGTAGTCGGCGATGCTGCCGGAGCCGAACACGCCGCCCATCACGCCGCCGGGCATCAGGGTGTCGGCGGCGAACAACAAGCCCTTGTCCTGGTCGAACAGCGTGATACAGGCCGAGGTGTGGCCCGGCGTGTACATTACGTTGAGGCGAAAATTGCCGAGGTCGATCAAATTGCCTTCCTCGAGCCAGATGTCGATATTGATCGGAACGTTCGGCTCGTTGAACATCTTGCGCAGCATCGAGAAATCGTCGCGCAGCATGATCTTGTTGGCGGCGAGCCGATGCGCGGCGACGTAGGTGCGGCGCTCGTTGAAGTGCCAGGCTGCGCCGATGTGATCGAGATGCTCGTGGCTCAGCACCACCATGTCGATCGTCTCGGGCGGGCAGCCGGCGAAGTTCAGACATTCCACCATAGCCGGATAGTTCGACGACAGGCCGACATCGATCAGGATCGTACGTGCCGAGCCGCGCACCAGATAGGCGTTGGCGGCGCGGTTGGAAAAGCGGATCTGATAGACGTCATCGGCGGCCTGGATCAGCGAGCAGGTGTCGTTCTTCATCAGAATCGGGAATGCGGTCGGTTTGCGCTCGCTCATGATTGCGCCGCCCGATAGGTGACCGCGTTGGAGGCACGCAGGCGTTTCGACAGCGCATCCATCACCATCAGTGCGAATGCCGGCTGCTGGCTGACGAGATAGACGAAGCGGGCGTGATTGATCCGCATCACGCGCGTGTTCGGCGCCGACGCGATCGCGGTTGCCGAGCGGGCCGAGCCGTCGATCACCGCCATCTCGCCGAAGAACTCGCCCTTGCCGAGCTTGATGATGCTGGTCTTGCGCGCGCCGTCGACCTTCGCGATCTCGACCTCGCCGTCGAGCACGACGAACAGTTCGCGGCCGGTCGAGCCCTCCTCGAAAATGACGTCATCGACGGCAAACGCGTTGATGCATTTCTCGATCGTCATGGCACCCCCAAAACGCCTTCTGGCTGACGGGATGGCCCATGTTAGCCGGGGAACAATGACCGGCAAACAGCCCCTTCGGCTAAGGCGGGCGTCCTCCCGCAGAGCAGCATCGGCTGACAATTTGTTGCACGGCGTCACGCCGGTTCCACTTTCCCGACCCAATTCGGCCTCGGACGAGTTCCTAAAATTTCGGTAAGCGGGTCCCGAGGTAAGGAATTCGCAAGCAATGAAAGTTACCAAAAGGTCAACCTGGACTGGAGTATTTGAGCCGTGAGCGAACCAATGCCCGAACTGGCCGGCCAAGAGACTGGTGAGCGGACCGTCGCCGCCGATGCCGCCGCAGCCGCGCCGCACGCCGTCGAGGCTGCCGACGGCATCGAGGCCCCCTCGATCGCCCCCGACCATGAAGCGCCGCCCAAGCCGGATGCCCCGAAGGTCGAGCCGCCAAAGATCGAGGCTTCAAGGATCGAGGCCCCGAAGTTCGAAGCCGAACCCGGGATCAAGGCTGAGACCAAGCCCGAGCCTAAGCCCGGCAAGCTGATCGTCATGGCGCCGTCCGAGCGCGCCTGGAATCGTGAGGAATTTGCCCCGCACGTGAACGCGGACGAGGTGCGCGAGACCGGCAGCAAGCGCCGTCTGTCGGCGATGGCTGCGGTCGCGGCCATCGCGGCCTGCGTCGGGGCCATCAGCGGCGCGCTCGCGACCGCCGGTATGATGCATTTCGCCAGCCCTCCGCCGGCCCAGGTTGCTGATACCAGTGCGCTGGATGCCGCCGTCGCCCGGATCGATGCCGACATCGTCGCGCTGAAGGCCAATGTCGAGCACACCTCGAAGGCCGGCCTCAACCAGTACAACCGGGCCAACGACCGTCTCGACAAGCTGGAGAAGGCGCAGGCCGAGCCGATGGCCAAGCTTGCAAAGCTGTCCGAGACGGTTGAAAGACTCCGCACCGCACCACCTGCCGCTCCCGTGCAGGCCGCTGCCGCGGTGCCAGCCAAGGAGACCACCGGCACGATCGCGCCGGCTCCGACGCAGGTCGCGACGGCCGCTCCCGCAACTGCTCCTGCGCCGGCCGCGCCGAAGACCGAGGTCGGTCGTCTGCCGACGATCGAAGGCTGGCGGCTGCGCAACGCCGCCAATGGGGGCGCGCTGATCGAGGGCAGGGGCGGCCTGTACGAGGTCTATCCGGGCGATCCCATCCCCGGCGTCGGCCGCGTCGATGCGATCCGCCGTCAGGACGGCCGCTGGGTCGTCGTTACTGCCAAGGGGCTGATCATCGCGCGTTGAACGTCCGACGGTTAAATTTCAGAGAGGCGCTTCACCACCGCGTGAAGCGCCTTTTTACTTGAATAGGCTGGCACGCGCGGTGTTAGTGGAGGCATGAGCCGCGCGCTGCGAATTCTCCTGGCTGTCACCATGTTGTTTGGCAGCGTCATGTCGCTCTCGGCAGCGGAGAATGCGCCGCTCGCGCGCGGCACCGCGATCACCGATCCTGATCTCCTGAAGAAGCTCGACCAGAGTGATGCGCTGTCAATCTCGCGGCTGTTGCGGCCGGAGCGGAACGCGAATGTTCCCCTAACGAGCGATCAGCTGTTCGCCTCACTGCCGCAGCTCAAGGACATTCCGCCGGCTATCGATGCCGAGTTCGATCGCTACATCTCGCAGCACAAGGCGGCATCTCCCACAGAGACCATCGGTGTCGGCGAGGGTTTCGACGTCCAGCTGTTCGACCGGGCCAATCTCAACTCTCCCGACACGCGCTTCGTACTGGCCGGCATCGTCAATCGCATGGACCGCGCCTATGTGGCGGAAGAATCCTGCGGCGAGATCCGGCTGATCTATCGGCTGGCGCGGTTCGAGCCCGGGCCGGATGGTGGCAGCATCGCGACGCGCCTGCCGATGACGTTCAACCTGGTGATGAAGGCGCGCGATGCCCGCCAGACAGATAGCAGCGGCAAGCCGGTCACCTGCGCCGAGGTCGCGAGGCGCTGGCTCGATAACGGCGACTGGCAGGAACTGATCGGTGGTCACTTCTCCCCTGACGATGCGTTGATCGACCGGATCGAGACCAACATCCAGATCTCGGTTGCGCCGAAGTCGGCGCTGCACGATTTCCGCGCCGACTATCTGCTCAAGGTGTTCAAATATGACGCCGCCATCAAGACGTTCGAGGAATCGACGCTGGAGAACCAGATCGACCGCGATCGTATCCTGGCCGATGACGCGCTCCGGCGCGACTTCAAGGCCTGGCTGCTTGAGCCCGCGCATCTTCGCGAGTTCGATCGCGGCACCGTGTTGATCCCGGAGAAGTATCTCGCCAAGGCTGCCGTGGCGCCGACGCCTGCCGGTCTCGACGCATCAACGTTGCAGCCGGAGTTCTCGATGATGCAAGGGGAGGGCAAGGGCGATCCGGTCTTCACTGACGCCGACGTTGTCGGCGCACTGAAGCAGGCGGCCGCGCGCGGCATCGCCATGGAGAACATCCGGTCGGTGGCGGGCTTCCAGCGCCGCCTCAACGACGTCACCTGCTCGGGCTGCCACCAGACCCGCGGCATCGGGGGCTTCCATTTTCCGGGTGTCGACTGGCTCGCGGAGAACGCATCGAAGTCCACGATCGTGCCGGCCTCGCCGCATTTCTTCGGCGACCAGCCTCGTCGCCGCGACATCCTGACCGCGTTCGCTGAAGGCAAACGTCCTGATTTCTCACGCGGATTTGCCAGCCGTCCGCAGACACGCGGCAGCGGCGAGCTCGCCGGCACCGAATATCAGGACGGTTGGGGCGCGCATTGTTCCCTGCAAAATGCGGGATCGGGAACGGCTGACAAGAGTTTTACATCATGGACCTGTGCTAAAGGTCTCACCTGTCAGGCTGCGGCGGCTTCGAGCCGCATTGGCATGTGCTTCATCAAGACGCGTTAGGCCCGCACCCAACCGATTTGGATGATCCATGACGGACACCAGCGACGCCAACAAGCAGCGCAATCGCGAGATCGCGCGCAATGAAGAAGCCAAGCAGGTAACCGGCAGCGCCCGCGTCAGCATCTGGGCTGTCGCGGTCGCCGTCATCATCGGCGGCATCCTGTTCACGCTCGGCTGGCTGTCGCTGCGGTAGGGCGCCCTCACTTCGCATAATTCGTCATCCGCTTTCCGGGCAAGAGCTCATAGGCAGGCTTCCAGCCGGGCAGTGCGGCCATGCGACCGAGCCAGGCGTGGATGGCGGGATGGCTCGCCGCGAAATCGAAACCGTGCTCGTCATCAGGGTAATGCAGATAGGCCATCATGGAGATGTCGGCGATGGTCGGCTTGGCGCCGACCGCAAACGCATTGTGCTGGAGATGTCCGTCGAGAATGCCGAGGAAATCGTCCAGCCGTCGGCGGAAATGCTTCAGCACCTGCGGATCGTTCTTTTCGGTGAAGGCCCGCATGAAGCGATAGGTCGCCATGTAGCCGGTGAGCTTGTGGTTGTCCCAGAACAGCCAGCGCAGCAGCTCGAATTTTTCGTCCTCTGTCTCGGCACCGAAGCGGCCGTATTGCTCGGCGAGCTTGAGCAGCAGCGGAGCCGTCTGCGTCATCTTCACGCCGTCGACCTCGAGCACGGGAATCTCGCCCATCTCGTTGACGCTCCGGCGCCACTCCGCGGTGCGCGTGACGCCGCCGCCGAAATCGGTCCAGACCGGCTCGAACGTCTCGCCGCAAAGCGTCAGCATCAGCGCCAGCTTGTAGCTGTTGCCGGACTCGGGGAAGTAGTGCAGGCGATAGTGCGGCATGGGGCCTCACGCGGCGAATGCGGTCGTGAGGTTATATCGAGTACGGCATCGTCATTGCGAGCGCAGTAAAGCAATTCAGCAATGCATTTGTAGAAGCGCGAGATATCTCCCCATCGTCGTCCCGGACAAGCGAAGCGCAGATCCGGGACCCATATCCACAGGGAGGAGTTATTGCGCGAGATGGTCACTCCGAGTCTTCGCCAAACCACTCCCTGTGGTTATGGCTCCCGGGTTCGCGCTTTGCGCGCCCCGGGACGACGGCGGTGTGCGAGGCGCGCGCCTTACCCCACAGCCCCCTTCGCGCGCAGCTGCTTGATCGCGGCCTCGTCGTATCCCGCGCCGCGCAAAATCTCGTCACTGTGCTCGCCGACGCCGGGCGGCTTGCGCGGCTGCACCTTCTTGGTGCCGTCGATCCAGATCGGAGAATTGATGGTGAGCATGGTGTCGTTCTCGAATGGCACCAGCACCTCGTTGTCGAGCATCTGCTTGTCGTTCGGGATGTCGTCCAGAATGCCGACGATGCCGAACACCAGCCCGTTGCCGTCAAGGATCTTGCGCCATTCGGCGAGGTCCCTGGTCGCAAAGGTCTCGTCAAAGATCTTGATGAGCTCGACCGAGCGGGCGTGACGGTCGGGCTTGGTGGCAAAGCGCGGATCGGCGATCAGGTCCTCGCGTCCCAGGCATTTGGCCAGCGTCGGCCACTGCTTCTCCTCGCTGAGCAACGATAGGATCAGCCAGCGGCCGTCCTTGCACTGATAGTGGTTGGCGACCGCATTGAGCGCGCGCTCGCGCGGGCGCCGCTCGCCGAACTTGGAACCGCAGAGTTTTGCCTGCGCCAGCACGCTCGCCGCCCACACGCCGTTGGCCATCAGGTTGGAGGCGACATGCGAGCCCTTGCCGGTCTTCTCGCGCTGATACAGCGCGGTGACGATCGCACTATACAGTGCCATGGCGCAGGGATGGTCGCCCATGCCGGCCACCGAGCGGGCCGGCGTGGTGTCGATGTCGGCGCGGACGAGGTCCATCAGGCCGGAACGCGCCCAATAGGCGTTGCTGTCGAAGCCGGGCTTGTTGGCTTCCTCGCCCTTCTCGCCATAGCCGGTGAAGGAGGCATAGATCAGCCGGTCGTTGAGATGGGCGAGATGATCATAGGTGATGCCGAGCTTGGTACGCACCGGCGGCGGCATGTTGGTGATGAAGACGTCCGCCTCCTCGACCAGCCTGTAGAGCACGGCCTGCGCCTCGGGCTTGGAGAGGTCGAGCGCGAGGCTCTTCTTGTTGCGGGCCTCGAGCAGCCAGGCGAAATTGTGTTCGCCGACGGGATAGCCGGGCAGGTTGGGCAGATTGCGGTAGGGGTCACCGGCGCCGGGCGGCTCGATCTTGATGACATCAGCGCCGAAATCGGACAGCACGGTGGCAGCCGCGGGCGCTGCGATGAAGCTCGCGCAGTCCAGAACCTTGAGCCCTGCAAAAATGCCTTTTTCCATCGCGGCGTTGCTCCCTCGCTCTTGTTGTTTCCCGCGCGCTGGAATTGGCGCAGGCCCAATCATGGCGCATTAGACCGATGTTTCAGCGGGATGCAACGGCGCAGGGTGCAGGGCTCATTGCGGAGAGGCGGCCGCCAAGCGGCCTCACTCCTCGCCTGCCAGCAGCGCGGCGTTGCCGCCGGCTGCTGCGGTGTTGATGGTCACGGTCTGCTCGGTGGCGAAGCGTGCGAGATAGTGCGGGCCGCCGGCCTTGGGACCGGTTCCGGACAGGCCATTGCCGCCGAACGGCTGCACGCCGACCACGGCGCCGATCATGTTGCGGTTGACGTAGATGTTGCCGACCTGAACACGGTCGATAATGGCCTCGATCGTGTCGTCGATGCGCGAGTGGATTCCGAGCGTCAGCCCGTAACCGGTCCGCGCGATCGCTTGCAGCACGCGTTCGAGCGTTTCGGCGCGGTAGCGCACCACATGCAGGATCGGACCGAACACCTCTTCGGTGAGCTGGCCAGCATCCTTCAGCTCGAAGATATGCGGCGCGACGAAGCAGCCCTCCGGCGCCGTGCCGGCAAAGTGCAGCCGCGCCTCACTCTTCATCCGCGCAATGTGCGCGTCGAGCCGTTGCTTGGCTTCAAGGTCGATGACAGGGCCGACATGGGCCGCGACCTCTGAGGGATCCCCGATCTTCAATTCGCGCGCCGCGCCCGCGATCATCTCGATCATGCGGTCGGCGACATCCTCCTGCACGAACAAGAGCCGCAGCGCCGAGCAACGCTGGCCGGCGGAGCGGAACGCCGAGGTGACGACGTCATCGGCGACCTGCTCGGGGAGCGCAGTGGCATCCGCGATCATGGCGTTGATGCCGCCGGTCTCCGCGATCAGCGGCACGATCGGGCCGTCCTTGGCGGCAAGCGTCCGGTTGATGTGACGCGCGACCTCGGTCGAACCGGTAAAGACGATTCCGGCAATGTCAGGATGCGCGGTCAGCGCGGCGCCGATGCGACCATCGCCGGTGACGAGGTGCAGGGCGCTTTTGGGAATACCTGCCTCGTGCAGCAGGGCGACGGCCTCGCGGGCGATCCGCGGCGTCTGCTCGGCGGGTTTTGCCACCACGCTGTTGCCCGCCATCAGCGCCGCCGTGACCTGGCCGAGGAAGATCGCCAGCGGAAAGTTCCAGGGCGAGATGGCCACGAAGACGCCACGGCCGCGCATGGCGAGCGCGTTGCTCTCGCCCGTCGGGCCCGGCATCGCCGTCTCCTGGCCAAACAGCTTGCGGCCCTGCGCGGCGTAATAGCGGCAGAAATCGGCGGCTTCGCGCAGCTCGGAGAGCGCGTCGTCCAGCGTCTTGCCGCCCTCGGCTTGCAGCAGCGCGATGAAATGCGCACTGCTGCTTTCCAGCAAGTGCGCGGCCTGCTCCAGCACCGCCGCCCGTGTCCCCGCCGGTGTCCGGCTCCATCCGGCGAAGCCGGCACGGGCCGCGGCAATTGCGGCGCCCGCCTGCTCGGGCGTTGCGTCAGTGACCGGCTTGAGCTCGGTCGTCGCAGCCTTGACGTCGGTGAGCAGCCGGTCGAGCGCGGCGCGCTCGCCGAACTCGATGCCGGCTGAATTATGCCGCTCCGGCGCGAACAGGTCGCCCGGTAACGGGATTTTGGCGTGATGGGCGTGATCGGGACGGACGATGAGATCGACCGGGCGCTTCAGCAGCGCCGGGACGGGAACACGATAATCAGCCGCCTGCGCCACGAAAGAGGAGTTGGCGCCGTTTTCCAAGAGCCGCCGGACCAGATAGGCGAGCAGGTCGCGATGGCTGCCGACCGGGGCATAGGTGCGGTAGGCGGTCTCAGCATGATCCTTGGCCAGCTGCTCGTAGAGCGCTTCGCCCATGCCATGCAGGCGCTGGAATTCGAAGCCGCCACTGTCGGAGGCGAGCTCCAGCACGGTCGCGACGGTGAGCGCATTGTGGGTTGCGAATTGCGGGAAGATGCGTGGCCGCAGAGCGAGGAGTTTCGAGGCACAGGCGACGTAGTTCAGATCCGTCATCGCCTTCCGCGTGAACACCGGATAGCCGTCGAGCCCGCGCTCCTGCGCGCGCTTGATCTCGGTGTCCCAATAGGCGCCCTTGACCAGGCGCACCATCAGCTTGCGGTCATGCACCCGGGCCAGCTCGTGGATGTAGTCGATCACCGCGCTCGCGCGCTTCTGATAGGCCTGGATCGCAAGCCCGAACCCGTCCCAGCCTTCGAGCGAGGGGTCGGCGAGCGTGGCCGCGATCACGTCGAGCGACAGCTCCAGCCGGTCGGCCTCCTCGGCATCGACGGTGAAGTTGAGGTCGTACGCCCTGGCGCGCTGCGCGAGGTCGAGCAGATGTGGCACCAGCTCGGCCATGACGCGGTCGCGGCTGATCGCCTCGAAGCGCGGATGCAGCGCCGAGAGCTTGACGGAGATGCCGGGCCGGTCGGGCAGGGGATGGTTGCCGGCCGCCTTGCCGATGGTGTCGATCGCGCTGGCATAGGCGTCGAAATAGCGCTTGGCGTCGGCGGCGGTCCGTGCGCCTTCGCCGAGCATGTCGAAGGAGTAGCGCGACTTCTGGCCGGAGCGCGGTTTGCCCCGCTCCAGCGCCTGCTCGATGGTCTCGCCCAGCACGAAATGATTGCCCATCAGCCGCATCGCCTGGCGCGTGGCGGTCCGCACCGCGGGTGCGCCGAGCCGCTTCACCAGCCGGCCGATGGTACCGTCGGGCGTCTCGCCGGGCTGGATCACCCGCGCCGACAGGCCGAGCGCCCAGGCCGAGGCGTTGACCAGGAACGCGGTGGACTTGGTTTCGTGGTGGATGAAATCTCCCTCGCCGAGCTTGTCCTCGATGAACTGGTCGGCGGTGTGCGCATCAGGCACGCGCAGCAGCGCCTCCGCCAGCACCATCAGCGCGAGGCCTTCCTTGGTCGAGAGCGCGAACTCGCGCAGCATGTCCTCGACCCCGCCGAGACGGTCGTCGCGCTTGCGGATCGCCTCGATCAGCCGCGTCGCGGTGCGGTCGATCCGTCCCTCCTGCGGCGGGGCGAGATGCGCCGATGCAAAGAGCCGTCCGGCGATGTCGGCGTCGTCAGAGGCGTAGGGAGCGCTGAAAGGCGGCGGGATGTTCGGCATGGCGTGTCCTGTGGCTGAAATCAGGATAAGGCCCGCGTGACCGTAGTTCGATAGACAAAATAGCGCTTTTGCCTTAGAAAATGAAGATTACTCCCGCATTAGCCGTATAGAATATGGAACTCGATCGAATCGACCGGAAAATCCTCTCGATTTTGCAGGAAGATGGGCGAATCGCCAATGTCGAGCTCGCCGAGCGCATCGGGCTGTCGCCGACCTCGGTCGGCGAGCGGCTGAAGCGCCTGCAGCGCGAGGGATTTGTCGAGGGGTATGGGGCTCGGCTCAATCCGCATCGGCTGGGCCTGGGCCTGCTTGTCTTCGTCGAGGTTCTGCTCGACAAGACCACGCCCGACAATTTCGAGCGCTTTGCGCGCGCGGTGAAACTCGCGCCCGAAGTGCTGGAGTGTCACATGGTTGCAGGCGGCTTCGACTATCTGGTGAAGGCGCGGCTGGCGGACATGACCGCGTATCGGCGCTTTCTCGGCGAGACCCTGCTGTCGATGCCGGGCGTGCGCGAGACGCGCACCTATGCGGTGATGGAGGAGATCAAGCGCGACGCACCGTTGCCGGTGGGCTGACCACATGCGGTCGCGATTGTCATTGCTGCGGCGTTGATCGCGATCTCTACGGGCAAATAGCCTATCGTGTGCAGTCGCAACGCCTGTCGTCGAATGCACGGATCGTCTTCTGAAATTTTCTTGGCCTCACTCCCGGACGAATCCGGGAGGCAGCAAGAGCTGGCGGCTTATACTTTGAGGTTCTCTGCGGAGGTCTTGCCCCGGTTTGCGATCTCTTCGTATTCCACCGTCTGTCCTTCGTTCAGGGACGACAGACCGGCTTTCTGCACTGCCGAGATATGCACGAACACATCTTTGCCGCCCGACGCAGGCTGGATAAATCCATAACCCTTGGTCGGGTTGAACCACTTGACCGTACCTTTAGCCATCACGACTTCTCCGCGGGTCTTCCTCCGAGATCACGAACCGCCAGTCCCCGCCAACCGGCCGGTTCGGTCCTATAGGATACGCGGAATGTGGCGGGCTTGGTAGATCAAACCACATCCGCATTTTGCCGAAATTCGCTCAACTTCGCGGCGTTTTTGCCAGTTTTGCCCGTTTCGCGGTCAATTGCCCCCGGGGCCGTCAATAAGTCGCGGCCAGATAGTCCACGATCTTGCTGACGTCGGCGTCCGCAATCGGCGCGCCATAGACCTTGATCATCTTGGTTACCTCGGCCTGCCAGAACGCTTTCTTGTCCTTCATCTGCGGTTGCGTGGCGATGTAGTCCGACGAATGGCACGCGGCGCAATTGCCCTGCGCCACCTCGAGATTGGGGCCGGGCCTGAAGGCCGCGACCTCGTCCGGGGTCTTGTAATTGATGGGTGCGGCAAGGGCCGAACCCACCAAAGCGGCGGTGGCAAGCGTGAAGGCGAGGAGAACGGTGCGCTGCATGATCATTCTCCCTCAGGCCACGCTGACGCGGACGGTTTCGACGACGTTGCGCAAATAACCCGCCGGGTTCCAGCGCGGCGTGTCTGGCTGCGTCTCGCCGGAATTGCTGGTGGCGCGCACCTTGAGCTCGATCTGGCCCGCTGCCAGCTTCACCGGTAGCTTCCATTCCCGGAACGAGTACTTGCCGAGGTCCTTGCCGAGCCTGGCGGAGCTCCAGGTCTTGCCGCCATCGGTGGAGACCGAGACGTCCTTGATGCCCTTGCCGCCGTCGAAGGCGATGCCGCGCAGCGTCGTGCGTCCCGCCTTCAGCTTGGCGCCATCGGGGACATTGGTGATGAAGGAGCGGATGGTGAAGCGGTTGATCGGGATCGTCGCCTTCGGCGTCGTGCCGGGCTCGACCGAATTGTCGGGCGTGTCCGGGATCCGGTAGGCCGACTTCATCCAGAAGCCGTCATAGATATTGTCGACGACGGTGATCTCGTTGAGGTGCTTGACCCAGTAGGTGCCGTAATAGCCTGGAACGATCAGGCGCAGCGGGAAGCCGTTGAGGAAGGGCAGATCCTCGCCATTCATGCCATAGGCCAGCATCACCTCGCCGTCGGCGGCGTGATCGAGGTCGAGCGCCTTGGCGAAATCAGGAGTCTTGTCGCTGACCGGCCCGTCCATGCCGCCGAAGACGACCTGCTTGGCGCCGGCCTGCACGCCGGCCATGTCGAGCACGGTTTTCAGCGGCACACCGCGCCAGCGCGCATTGCCCATCGCGCCATTGGCGAGCTGTCCGCCGGCAACGCGCGGCTCGAAGAAGCCGCGGCTGTTGCCGGAACATTGCGCGACGGCGACGATCTCGGTCGCCTTCATCTTCCTGATGTCCTTCAGCGACAGCTTCAGCGGCTTGTCGACCTTGCCCTTGACCTCGAGTGTGAACTTGTCAGGGTCGAGATTGTAGGGGAGGTCGGCGAGGTGATAGCGCACGAAGAACGCGTTGTTCGGCGTAATCGGGCCGTCGTTGAAGATTGCGAACGGCGTCTCGAGTTGCGGCGGACGGCTGGTGAGCCCGATCATCGGCCGCTTCTGCGGATATTTCACCAGCGGCCGTTCACCGTTGCCGATGGGCAGCGTAACGGTGTCGAGCGCCAGCGCTTTGGTGGAATTCAGTGTGGCCGCCATAGCGGCAAGGCCCGCTCCTTTGAGCAGGTCGCGTCGGTCGAACATTCAGGTCTCCTCCCGGAGCTTTTGTTGGCCCGCGGTCATCACCGCAAGGCCCGTGCTCATCTGTCTCAACCATCAGGTTGAAGTCAATTCGTGCTTTCGCAGCAAGCCCATGCCGTTGCGCTGCAACAGGCCGGTGTTACGCCGCGATGATTCTTCCTTCACGTCTCCCGCTCTTGTCCGCCCGAAGCCTTGGCGAAGGCGGATGCGGGAGACGGAGCGCACCTTCCGCGCGGTTCGCGTCTTACGCCGCGACGCGCGCGTCGCTGGGGATGAGGGCAGACAAGGTCCTGGTGTCCGCAACCACCCGCACGACCATCGGCTCGTCGCGCCCCCGGATCGCGACCTCCTGCTTCGGCAGCGCGTCGTCGTGAAGACCGGCGGTGCGGCGGACTTCCTCGGAGACGATGGCCTCGCACTGAAGCGTCTTGGTCATGTCCTGGAGGCGGGCGGCGACGTTGACGGCATCGCCAAGCGCGGTGAAGACGATGTGGTCGCGATAGCCGATATCGCCGATGATGACCTCGCCGCCATGGACGCCGATGCCGAAGCGGATCGGCTGGCGCAGATCGTGGCTCAGGACCTGGTTGAGCTCGTCGACATGGGTCGCAATGCCGGCGACGGCCTTCAGCGCCTGCCGGCAGGCGGTTTGCGGGTCGGTCGTCAGCCCGAACAGCGCCAGCATGCCGTCGCCGACGAACTGGTTCGGCTGGCCGCCATTCTCGATCACGGCCTGCGATACCGCACCTAGGAAACGATTGACGATGAAGACGGTGTCGAACGGCAAGCGCTTCTCGGCGAGCTGGGTCGAGCCGCGCATGTCCACAAACAGGCTGACGAGATACCGCTCCTGGCCGATTCTGGCCGGCGAGGATCCCTGCGTGTTGGCCGCCAGCACGTGCGGCATGAACAGCTGGAAGAAGGAGAGGTCGCAGTTCGGCCGCAGCTGGCAGGCAAGGCGGATCGAGGGATCGGCTGTGCCGACACGGGCCAGCACGAAGGCCTCGCGCTGCGAGGGCTCGGGCAAGGCGCCGTGGTCGCCGATGATGCGGATGCGGCAGGTCGAGCAGCGGGCGCGGCCGCCGCAGACGCTGGCATGCGGCACGTTGTGGCGCAGGCTCGCCTCCAGCACGGAAAGACCCTTGGGCACGCGCACCGTCTTGCCGTTGCCGTAGGACAGCGCGATCATGCCGCCGCGCCGCTCGCGCCAGCCGCGCACGCCGCGCGCGAGCAGCGCCAGTCCGAGCAGGCCGATATAGCTGATGGTGAGCCCGCCGGTGATGCGGTCGAGCGTATCGGCTTGTGCGAATGTGCCGACGTCGCGCTGCGTGTAATTTTGCCGGCGCCAGTCGCCGTCCTCGCTGTCCGCGGCGACACTGCGGCCACCCTGGTAGATGCCGAGCAGCGCCAGCGTCGGGATCAGCACGGCGGCCGCGAGCAAATAGGGCGCCGCGCGCGTAAAGAACGGCTTCAGCCGCAGCCAGAAATAGATGCCGATGCAGCCGTGGATCCAGGCGACGATCAGCAGGATCGTCATCGTCCAGAGCCGGCCGGGCGCCAGGACGAAGAACAGATAGAGCTCCTGCGGATAAAACTTCTCGTGGCCGTACAGCGCCTCGCCCAGCCGGATGCCGATCACATGCGCCATCACCAGCGCCGGGATGCTCAGGCCCAGCACCAGCTGGAGGGGCTCGATCGTCCGCCAGCGGAACTGGCGGCGCTGGTACAGCGCGTAGACGCCGAGACCCATATGGGTGAAAGCCGCGCCATAGAACACGATCGTAACAGGAAGGAACCGCCAGAATGCTGTGTGGTAATAGACCCCGACCTGCATCGCATCGACCGAGATGTTGCCGAGCGCATGGTTGAGGAAATGGCTGACCACGTAAGCGAACAGGATGACACCGCAGACCAGCCTCACCTGCCGCGCGCTGGTCGAGCGGACGAGTTCTGGCAATCGTGAAAGGGCGGTCGTAGCCATGATTCGGTTGTATCAGTTCACTGAGGAGAACAGCCAGCGGAGAGTTAAATTCCGCAGGTGGACGGCCGACCTGATCACATACCTGACAAGGTTACGTAACGGTAAGCATTCGCTGCATCGACCCTCTCCGCCGTCGTCCCGGACAAGCATCGTAGGGTGGGCAAAGGCGCTCTTGCGCCGTGCCCACGCATCCCCAGGTGGCGGGCACGCTTCGCTTTGCCCACCCTACGAGACCGTCCGGAACGCTGACATCGAGCGCATCGGCCCACATTGACTCGCCCTTCCAAGTCGGGGAAAAGCGCGGCCGTGACGATCGCTCCCGACATGACAGTGAAGCCCGATAGCGCCTCGCGCCGGCCGCTCGTCGTGGCCGTGCTGGTGATCGCCGCAATGACGGTCCTGCGCATCGTCTATGCCTGCGCGCTCGAGCTGCGCACCGACGAGGCCTATTACTGGACCTGGTCGAAAGAGGGCGCGCTGAGCTTCCTCGATCATCCGCCCGGCATTGCCTGGCTCATTCGCTTCGGCACCGCGATCTTCGGCGACACGGTGCTCGGTGTCCGCTTCGGTGGCATCGTCGCCATGCTGGTGACGCAGCTTTTGCTCGCCGACATCGTCCGCCGCCTCACCCATGATGTGCGCGCGATCGTGGTTGCGGTCCTGATGCCGGAAGCTGCGCTCTATTACGGCCTGCTGATGGCCAAGGTCGCGCCCGACGTTGCCATGATCCCGTTTGCGGTGGCGATGATGTGGTCGCTGGTGCTGACAGCCCAAAGCGGCGACGGCCGCTGGTGGCTTGCGGCCGGGCTGTTCGCCGGGCTGTCGCTGCTGTCGAAATTCACCGCGATCATGTTCGCACCGGCTGTTGCCGCCTTTCTGCTGGTGCCGGATTGGCGCTGGCGCTGGCTGCGCAGCCCCTATCCTTATCTCGCAGCGCTGATGGCGATCGCATTGTTCTCGCCGGTGCTGATCTGGAACGCGCAGCACGACTGGGCCTCGTTCCGTTTCCAGGGCGTGCGCGCCACCGCCAATTACGGCATCTCGCTGCGGACCATCGGCGACTATATCGGCCTGCAATTCGGCCTGGTCGGCTTCGTGATGTTGCCGGTGGTGCTGTCCGGCCTTTTGATGACGGCGTGGCGCGGCTATCGCTCCCGTGAGCCGGTGGCGATCCTGCTGTCGACGGCGGTGCTGGTGCCGTTCGCCTATTTCTTCTTCAAGTCGTTGACGCTCAGGGTCGGTGACACCTGGCCGATGTTCATGTGGCCGGTGGGCTTTGCTGCCGCTGCGATCAATCTGGCGACGCTGCCGCAGGAAGGCTGGTCGGCGCCGATGATCCGCTCAAGCACCTTCTGGGTGAAGACGGCGCTGGTGTCGGGGATCGCCTTCGTCGTCATCGTGTTCCTCTATTATGTCGCCGCGCCCTGGAATGTCCTCGGCAAGATGGATCCGATCGGCGCCGAGGCCGGCTACGATCAGGTCGCCGCGCGCACGCAGGCCGCGCTGGACGAGACCGGCGCGACCTGGATCGCGACCACGGACTACCGCACCTATGCCATGATGCGCTGGCTGTTCCGCGGGCGCGTCCCCGTGATCGAGATCAACGAACGCGGCCGCTTCCAGGATTTTCGCGATCCCGGCATGGACAGGATTAGCGGACACGCGGGGATTTATGTCGGTCGCCAGCCCGACGATCGTTCGCCGCTATGGGAGACGATCCCCGCCAAGCGTGAGCAATTTGGCGAGGTCGAGCGCCGCTGGCGCGGCGTCCTGATCGACACCTATACGCTCGACAAGCTCACCGGATGGACCCCGGAGCTCAACCCGCCGAAGGACTCGCCGCTGTTCCAGTGGCGCGTGCTGGCAGGGGAGTTCAGCACGCGAGCCGCGCACTTGCTTACCCTCCCCTGGAGGGGGAGGGTCGATCGCGCGTAGCGCGAGCGGGGTGGGGTGATCTCTCAGCACGGGCAGTGTTCGAGTGGAGAGACTGACACCCACCCCGTCACGTGTCTCGCTTCGCTCGATCACATGCCGACCCTCCCCCTCCAGGGGAGGGTAAGGAAGGAGCCTACTCCTCCTCCTCTTTCCGCCGCAACAGATCCGTCGCGAGATCAGACAGTTTCGGCGGCGGCAACGCCGCAAACGGGAGGGGCCTCGTGACATGGATCGCCGCCAAGCCAAGCCGCGCCGTCAGCAGGCCATTGAGCATGCCTTCGCCGAGACGCTGCGACAGCTTTGCTGCAATCCCATGCCCGAGCATCTGCTGCACCAGGCTGTCGCTGGCGGCGAGGCCGCCGGTGATGGCGAGATGGGCGATGACGTGGCGGAGCAGGCGGATCATGCCGAGCGCGCCTGGCCGGCCGCCATAGAGGCGGGCGAGCTGGCGGATCAGGCGCAACGAGGCCACGAACACGAACAGAACGTCAAACAGCGCGCGCGGCGACACCGCCGTGACGATCGAGACCCGCTGCGCCGCCGCCGACACCAGCCGCCGCGCCTCCGCATCCAGCGGCGACATCAGATTGCGCTCGGCAAGTCGGATCATGTCGGCGCCGTCGATGATCTCGCCGGTGTGGCTCTCCAGCGCAGCACGGGCCCGCGCGAGTTGAGGATTCTGGTGCGCGATCTTGATGAGATCCTGCACGATGGCGCGGCTCTCCTTGCGATCGTCGCTGGCGAGCACCTCGGCGGCGCGCCGATGCAGTTTTTCGATCGTCGCAAGCCGTGCGAGGCCAAAGGCCTCGCGCCCGACCACCACTGCGAGTGCGAGCGTGGTGACGAAGGCAAGCGCAAGCCCGACGAAGCCGAGGCTTTCGCTGCGCGCAAACAGATTCTCGATCAGATTGACAACACCAAGCCCGGTGCCCAGCAACGTCAGCCCTGCGAGCCCGGACCAGAACATCGCGCCCCAGGGAAAGCCGCGCCGCGCGGGGGCCGCCGTCTCAATCGGCACCGGCAAGGCCATTAGATCGTGCTCCGGCGTGATCTGGATCGTAGCGCGGCTGAGCCGGCTGGTTTCGTCGGCCTCGGACACGACGACATCGGGATCATCGAGTCGAAACGTCGCCGGCCGTCGTGATTTCGATCGGTCGTTCATGCGAGCTTGTCTCCGATCAGGAACTGCAAGGCCCGGTCGAGGCGGATGTGCGGCAGCGCGGGCTCTTCCGTGCCCTCGCGTTCGAGCTTGGGTGGGCGGAAGCGCAGGAAACGGAAATCGCTCTTCTCGGCGGCTTGTGTCGACAATCCGCGGAACGCATCGATGCCATTGAACAGCGGCTCGGGATCATCTGGCAGATCGCCCGGAAATGTCGCGACCTCCGTGTTGCCGTCAAAGAACTCGCCATTGGCACTTTCGCCTGCGGCCGGTGTGCCCAGGATCGAGGGCAGCTTGTCGCGGCCATGCGCAACCTGTGCCTCGCGCGTCGCGCGCACCGCGGCGAGCGCCACCACGTCGATCTCGGCGCCGGTATCTTCGGCGCGCGCGACCGCGCGGGTGACGGCGCGGCGCAGCACGGCCTCGAGGCGGTCGTGGCTGGAATGATGCAGATGATCCGCTTTGGTCGCCGCGAACAGGATGCGATCGATACGTGGCCTGAACAGGCTCGACAGAAACGTGCTGCGGCCGATGCGGAAGCAATCTAGAATGCCTGATAGCGCCGCTTCGAGATCGTGCAGCGCCTCGGGTCCCGCGTTGAATGCAGCAAGCGCGTCGGCCAGCACGATCTGGCGATCGAGCCGGGCAAAATGATCCCTGAAGAACGGCCGCACCACGACGTCCTTGTAGGCTTCAAAGCGCCGCACCATCATCGCCCACAGCGAGCCCTCGGGCGCCTGCCTGCCTGCGGGCACATCGAGTGGAGCGAAGGTGAGGGCCGGCGTGTCGGCGAGACTGCCGGGCATCAGGAAGCGGCCGGGCGGCAACAGGCTCATCGCAAACCGCTCGTCGCGGCAGGCGCGCAAATATTCGGTGAAGAGCTTTGCGGCCGACAGCGTTGCCTGCTCGTCCTCGCGCGCCTCGGGCTTGAGCATCGCCAGATGCGCGTGCCAATCTACCGCAAGATGCGCGCGCGGTGCCTCGCGCGACAACGCCAGGCTCTCGGCCGCCCACTGCTCGTAGCTTTTCTGGAGCAACGGCAGGTCGAGCAGCCATTCGCCGGGATAGTCGACAATGTCGAGCGTGAGTGTGCGATCGGCGCCGTTCGGGCGCTGATAGTCGATGACGAGGCGCAGCTCGCTGATGTCGACGGTCGAGCTCGGCCAGCGCCGCTCCTCGATCAGCGCGCGCAGATGGCTTTCATAGGAAAAGCGCGGCACGGCATCATCGGGTTGCGGCGCCAGATGCGCCCGCGCAATCCGGCCCGAGGCATAGGCTTCGAACACCGGAAACCGTCCGCCGCGCGTCAGCCCATGGATCAGTGCGGTGATGAATACCGTCTTACCGGCCCGCGACAGGCCGGTGACACCAAGCCGCACCGTCGGATTGAAGAAGTGCTCGCCATAGTCGATCAGCGCCCGGGCCGACAGGCGCGCCTCCTCGACCATATCCTGAAAGCTGAATGCCATATGAACGCTGATATTCTCGGGCGGGCGGAACAGTGAAGCCGTTCACAAAAGTGGCAATTGCGTGAGGAAAATCAAGCTTCATACTTCCACCGCCTTTGTCGGCAAATCAGCCGATTGAACGACGCGCCGGTCCCGAAAGACCCATAGAAGAGGGCATTATCTCAGCTTTGCGGATTGCCATGACCGTCTTCCAATTGAAACAACTTGCATCCACCTCGGTCCACGCCGCCGCCGACGTGATCGGCTGGAATTACGATCGCGCCGAGCTGATCGCCGACGGCATCATCCACGCCATCGGTGTGCTCTCCGGCATCGTCGCCGCGACCGTGCTGGTGGTGTTGACGGCGGTCTATGCCGATGCAACCGATATCGTCGGCGTCTCGATCTATGTCGCCGGGCTGCTGTCGATGCTGGTACTGTCTGCGACCTATAATCTCTGGCCGGTCTCGCCGGCCAAATGGCTGCTGCGACGCTTCGATCATTCCGCGATCTATCTGTTGATCGCGGCGACCTACACGCCGTTCATCCTGGAGGTAAAGGACAGCGTGTTCGCGCTGGTGCTGCTCGCCGGCGTCTGGTGCGTCGCCATCCTAGGCATCGTGCTGAAGCTTTTCTTTCCGGGTCGGTTCGATCGCATCTCGGTCGGCATCTATCTCGTCATGGGCTGGAGCGGCGTGATGCTCTACGATGCCGTGGTCAGGGCGCTGCCGGCGCTGGCGCTGGGCTTCATCCTCGCCGGCGGCCTGCTCTACAGCTTCGGCGTCATCTTCCACGCCTGGCGGCGGTTGCGCTTCCAGAATGCAATCTGGCACGGCTTTGTCTTGGCCGGCGCGGCATGCCATTATACTGCGGTGCTCGACCTCGTGTTGAGCTGAGCAGTTCCGCGAAGCGGTATAAGCTAAGCGGCGCAAGACAAGAGGAGACGTCGCATGCAGGTGACCGGCAAGGTCGTGGTCGTCACGGGCGGCGCTAATGGTATCGGCAAGGCGCTGTGCGAGGCCTTTCACAAGGCGGGCGCCGCCAAGGTCGTGGTCGCGGACATGGATGCCGCCAATGCGCGCGCCGTCGCCGCCATGGTCGATGGCGCCGCCTTCAAATGCGACGTCGCGCAGGAGAAGGAGGTCGCCCACGTTATCGATGAGACCGAGCGGCAGTTCGGGCCCATTGATCTCTTTTGCTCAAACGCCGGCATCGGCGGCGGTTTCGATCCGATGTCGGTGAATGCCGGCGGCGCCTCCGACGAGCCGTGGCAGCGCAGCTGGGCGATCCACGTCATGGCCCATGTCTATGCGGCGCGGCATCTCATTCCGCGGATGAAGACGCGCGGCGGCGGTTATTTCCTCAACACCATCTCTGCCGCGGGCCTGCTCTCGCAGGTCGGCAGCCCCGCCTATTCCACCACCAAGCACGCCGCAGTCGGCTTTGCCGAGAACCTCGCGATCTCGCACAAGGTCGACAACATCAAGGTCTCGATCCTCTGCCCGCAGGGCGTCGACACCAACATGCTGCGGTCGATCCCGAAGGGGCCGCAATCCGGAGATGGCGATCTCACGCCCGAGCAGGTGGCAAAGGACGTTCTCGCCGGCCTCGATCAGGAAAGCTTCCTGATCCTGCCGCACCCCCAGGTGCTCGGCTACATGCGCAAGAAGACCGAAAATTACGACCGCTGGATCGGGGGAATGGCGAAGATCCAGGCGAAGATGCGGGAGGAGTTCGGGAAGTAGGGCTGGCGATGCTGATGGCACGCTCATGCCAAACAAACAGTGTCGTCCCGGCGAAGGCCGGGAGCCATAACCCCAGGGAGTAGTTTGACGAAGACTGTTGGTGTTGCTTTCGTGATACTGACACCAACGGTCCATCGATAGATCACGCGGTATGGGTCCCGGCCTTCGCCGGGACGACATCTTTGGTCAAGCGGCCGATTGCGCCTCATCCTCCACCCGGCTCTGTCGCAGCGCCCGCGCATAGAGCATCATCCCCTCGCGCACCTTGCGCTGCTCGACTTCGGTCAGCACTGCCAACGCGCCGTTCACCTGCTGGCGGCCGAACGCGTGCAGCGCCTCCAGCGTGCGCCGTCCCTTCGCCGTCAGCGACAGCAGCTTGCTGCGCGCGTCCGCCTCATCTGTCGTCTCCCTGAGCTCGCCGTAATCGATCAGCTTGCGCACCAGGCGGCTGACGCTGGATTTCTCCAGCCGCAGGAAATCGCCGAGCTGGCCAGACGTCAGCGGGCCGCGAATGCCGATCTCCAGGATCGTGTGCACCGCCGATGGCGGATAGTCCGAGGCCGCCACCGTCGCATCCATGAAGCCGAGCTCGCGCACCATCAGACGTGAGGCCGCGCGAATATCGTCGATCAGCGAAAGCTCGGCCATCTTGACTCCCGGCATATAGTTGTATCATACAACTATATGAACGCAGCGGCGCGCGCAAGCGTTTTGGAGTGAGCCATGAGCGGAACTTTGCCAACCGGAGATCGGATGAGAGGCAAGGTCTGCCTCATCACGGGCGGCGGCAGCGGTATCGGCCGCGCCACGGCGCTGCGGATGGCGTCCGAAGGCGCTGATGCGGTGATCGTTGCAGGCCGGCGCGAGGCCGAGATCGAAGCGGTCGCGGTGGCATGCCGGGAGCACGGCGCCGACGCCATCGCGATCAAGACCGATATCACGCGTGAGGACGACGTCGAACGCATGGTCCGCACCACCCTCGAGCGCTGCGGCCGTCTCGACGTCGCCTTCAACAATGCCGGCTTCCAGGAGCGCCGGGCGCCGCTAGAGGAGCAGGGCCCGGAGGCCTATGACAGCGTGTTCGACACCAATGTCCGCGCGCTGTTCCTGTGTCTGCGCTATCAATTGCCGCCGATGCTGGCGAAAGGCACCGGCAACATCGTCGTCAACGCGTCCGTCAGCGGCGTGCGCAACCCCAATGCTGGCTTGGCGCTCTACTCGGCCTCGAAGGCCGCGGCGATCTCCCTGACGCGCTCGGCCGCCATGGAAAATGCCCCGCGCGGCATCCGCATCAACGCGATCGCGCCCGGCCGCGTCGTTACTGACATGATGCTGCGTTCCGGCGTCGGCGATGTCGCGACCATCGGCGCAGGCCTGCCGCTACGCCGGACGGGAACGCCGGAGGAGGTCGCGGAAGCCGTGGTGTGGCTGGCGTCCGATGCGTCGTCGTATGTGGTCGGCCACGTGCTGGCGGCTGATGGGGGATTCCTGGCGGCGTAGCAGCGTCAGTGCTTCTGCCCGTAGAGCACAGGCACCGCCGAATCCACGATGACTTCGACGAGGCTTGTGCCCTCAAACGCCATGCCGCGCTTCAGCGCTGCGCCGAGCTCGGCGGCCTTGCTCACCCGCACGGCATGGCAGCCCATGCCTTCGGCGAGCCGCACGAAATCGATTCCCGGCAGCTCCAGCCCCGGCACGTTCCGCACCTGCATCACCTGGCTGAATGAGCGCATCGCGCCGTAGCCGGAATTGTTGATGACGATGATGGTCAGCGGCAGCCTTCGCTGCGCGGCAGTCCACAGCGCCTGGATCGAATACATGGCCGAGCCATCGCCGATCAGGCAGACGGTGCGTTGCTTCGGCTTGCCGAGCGCCATGCCGACGGCGGCGGGGAGCGAATAGCCGAGGCCACCGCTGGCCATCGTGTAGAAGGAATCCTGGCCGGGCATCGGCAGGAATTTCTGCATCGCTGGCCGATGTGAGGGTACCTCCTCGACCAGTGACACGCCATCCGGCATCGCCTGCGACAGCGAGTGCAGCAGGAATTCGACCGGGAGCGGATCGGCCGCCTGCGGCGCCGGCGGCAGCGTGCGGCCCTTTGGCGTCGCGCGCTTGCTCTCCGGCAGCATGTCGAGCAGCAGGCTCAGCGCCGGCTTCATCGTTGCGATGATGCTGGTGCCTGATGGCGTGACCGCGGCTGCATCCGCGTCGTCAGTGATCTGGAAGATCGTCGCGCCGCCGTCGAAGATCGCGGCATGGCCCTCGACATGGAAGGTGAACACCGGCGCGCCGATGACGACAACGACGTCGTGCTCGCGCAAGGCGTCGGAGAGTTGCGCTGGCGAAGCATGCAGGAAGCCCGCGAACTGCGGATGCCGCTCAGGGAACGAGCAGCGTGCCGAGAACGGGCTGACCCAGACGCTGGCCTTTGCCTTCTCGGCGACGCGTATCATCAGGTCCACTGCCCCGGCGCGATCGACGCCGGGGCCGACCACGAGGGCAGGGTGCTTTGCGGAGCCGAGCGCGGCAACCAGCGTCTTCATCGCGTCAGGCTCTGGTCCCATCTCGCGGCTGACCTTGCGCGCCTCGACCGGCGCGCAGGCATGTGCCCAGTCGTCGATTGGGATCGACACGAAGGTCGGCCCGCAGGGCGGCTGCATCGCGGTGTAATAGGCCCGCGCGATCGCAGCCGGCACATCCTCGGGTCGCGCCGGCTCGACGCTGTATTTCACATAAGGCCGCGGGAATTCGGAGGCGCGCTCGGCATAGAGGAATGCCTGCAGCGGCAGGATCGAGCGCGCCTGTTGGCCGGCGGTGATCACCAGCGGCGTCTGGTTGCGATGCGCGGTGTAGATGTTGCCGAGCGCATTGCCGACGCCGGCGGCCGAATGCAGATTGACGAAACCGGCATTGCGCGTTGCCTGCGCGTAGCCATCGGCCATGCCGACGGCGGAGGCTTCCTGCAGCGCCAGCACGTAGTCGATGTCGTCGGGCCAGTCGGAGAGGAACGGTAGCTCGGTCGAACCGGGGTTGCCGAACACTTTGTTGATGCCGAAGGCGCGCAGCAGGTCGAGCGTCGCCTGTTTGACGGTGACGGACTTGCTGCCGGTCTTGCCGTTCTTGGCCATTGTTTCCGTGCCCTGTTATTGTTGACGCTGCCAACCCCAACCGTCATTGCGAGGAGCGAAGCGACGAAGCAATCCAGACTGCCATCGTTTAGGGATTCTGGATTGCTTCGCTGCGCTCGCAATGACGATGGGGAGGCTTCGGTGGCTCACCACACCGCCGTCCCCTTCATCGTCGGTTGCCCCTCCGCATTCGCAGTCCAAAGCTCCATGCCATCAGCGGTCTCATTGGCGTTGATGGAGAACTCGGTCCCCTCGAACAACGGCTGCACGCCGCGGTAGGTGAACTTCTTCGGCGGCTTGCCGCTGCGGAGCTTTGCCGCCATCTCAATGATGAGTGCAGCCTGCAACGGTCCGTGGAAGATCAGGCCCGGGTAGCCCTCGACCTTGGTGACGTAATCGCGATCGTAGTGGATGCGGTGGCCGTTGAAGGTCAGCGCGGAATAGCGAAACAGCAGCACGGGATCGCTGACATGGGTCTCGCGATGCTGTGCCTTCGGTGGCGGGGGAGGAGCCTTCGCGGTCGCCGGCGCACTGCTGGTCATCTCGCGATAGACGATGTCCTGCCGCTCGCGGATGGCGATGCCACGGGGCGAGGAGATGCTGTGCTCGACCGAGACGAAGCATAGCGTGCCGGTCGAACCTGTCTTCACCTGCACGTCGGCAATGCGCGAGCTGCGCGTCGATTCGTCGCCGACCCGCAAAGGCTGCAGGAACTCGATCTCGCCGCCGGCCCACATCCGGCGCGGCAACGGCACCGGCGGCAGGAAGCCGCCGCGGGTCGGGTGGCCGTCGGGTCCCAGCATCGCCATCGGAAACACCGGCGGCGCCAGGCACCAATGCACCGTGAACGGCGCAGCGTCGCCAGGCTTGGGCTCGCCGACCTCCTGAAACAGCGTCGCGCGCAGGCCCTTGACGAGCTGCACGGTGACGATGTCGGTCGCCTCTTCGCTGCGGCCGATCCATTGCCTCAAGTGATCGATGTCGAGCTTTTCGGTCATGTCGCCCTCGCTCTTGTTACTTCTTGGCTGGTTTCTCGCCGATGGCCGGCACCGCGCCGTAAACGCGCGTCTCGCCGACGATGATCGGCGCCGGCGCGGGGTAGCTGACACGGCCATTCGGCGTATCCACCTCGATGCGGCGGAGATGCGGATGGTTGGCGAGGTCGGTCATGGTGTTGACTTCGGCGAACGCAATGTCGGCATCCGACAGTCGCTTCAGGAGCTCATCGCGCGTCATCCTGCCGAAGATGTCGGCGACGGTCTTGTCGGTGAAGTCGCGGTTGCGCACGCGCTCAACCATGTTGGCGACGCGGGGGTCTTTGGGCAGGTCAGGCTTATCAAGCACCTCGGCGCAGAGCGTCTTCCACTCGCGCTCGCTCTGGATCGAGATCAGGATGTCCTTGCCGTCCTTCGAGGTGAACACGCCATAGGGCGCGATCGAGGGATGCCGCAGCCCCATACGCTTCGGCGGATTGCCGGCCTCGGCGTTGAGCAGCGGCACGGTGCACCAGTCCGCCATCACGTCGAACATGGAGATGCGGATGTCGGCGCCCTTGCCGGTGCGCCCGCGCGCGATCAGCGCCTCCAGGATCGCCGCATGGGCGGTGGCGCCGGTGGCGACGTCCACGATCGACATGCCGACGCGCGAGGCGCCGTCAGGGTTGCCCGTGATCGAGGCCAGGCCGCTCTCGGCCTGGATCAGGAGATCATACGCCTTGCGATGCGCATATGGGCCCTCGTCGCCATAGCCGGTAATCGTGCACGAGATCAGCTTCGGATAGTCCTTCAAGAGGCGCTCGCGCGAAAAGCCGAGCTTGTCCATCGAGCCGGGCTTGAGGTTCTGCACCAGCACGTCGGCGCTCGCGATCAGCTTCTCCAGTTCAGTGCGGCCTTCCTTGGTGGCGAGGTCGACCACGGCCGATTGCTTGCCACGGTTGAGCCAGACGAAATAGCTGCTCTGACCCTTGGCCGCCGCGTCATAGCCGCGGGCGAAATCGCCCTCCGGCCGCTCGATCTTGATCACCTCGGCGCCGGCGTCCGCCAGCCGTGACGAGCAGAACGGCGCCGCCACCGCCTGCTCGACCGCAATCACCCTGATCCCGTCAAGTGCTCCCATGGTGCGACCTCAATACGAGCGGGGCATGCCGAGCACGTGCTCGGCAACGAAGGACAGCACGAGGTTGGTCGAGATCGGCGCGACTTGATACAGCCGCGTCTCGCGGAACTTGCGCTCGACGTCATATTCCTCGGCAAATCCAAAGCCGCCATGCGTCTGGATGCAGGCATTCGCCGCTTCCCAGGACGCATCTGCCGCCAGCATCTTGGCCATGTTCGCTTCAGCGCCGCAGTCGAGCCCGGCCTCGTATTTGCGCGTCGCCTCCTTCACCATCAATTCGGCCGCACGCATTGAGGCATAGGCTTTGGCGATCGGGAACTGGATGCCTTGATTTTGGCCGATAGGGCGGCCGAAAACGCTGCGCTCCTTGGCGTAGTTCGTGGCCTTGGCGATGAACCATTTGGCGTCGCCGATGCATTCGGCGGCGATCAAAATGCGCTCGGCATTCATGCCGGAGAGGATGTAGCGAAAGCCCTTGCCTTCCTCGCCGATCAGATTCCCCGCCGGCACCTTCATGTCGGTAAAGAACACTTCTGTCGTGGCGTGGTTCATCATGGTGCGGATCGGACGGATCTCGAGGCCATTGTTCTTGGCCTCGCGCATGTCGACGATGAACACGGAAAGCCCATCGGTGCGCTTCTTGGTCTGCTCCTTCGGCGTGGTGCGCGCCAGCAGCACCATCAAATCGGAATGCTCGGCGCGGCTGGTCCAGATCTTCTGGCCGTTGACGATATAGCTGTCGTTGCCTTCCTTGCGCGCGAAGGTCTTCAGCGAGGAGGTGTCGGTGCCGCTGGTCGGCTCGGTGACGCCGAACGCCTGCAGGCGCAATTCGCCGCTCGCGATCTTCGGCAGATATTTGGCCTTCTGCTCGGCATTGCCGTGCCGCAGCACGGTGCCCATCGTGTACATCTGGGCATGGCAGCCGCCGCCGTTGCAGCCGGCGCGCTGGATCTCTTCGAGGATCGCCGCGGCCGCGGAGAGCTTCAGACCTGCCCCGCCATATTCCTCGGGGATCAGCACCGAGAGATAGCCGGCCTCTGTCAGCGCATCGACGAAGGCCTTGGGATAAGCCATCTCGCGATCGAGCTTGCGCCAATATTCGCCGGGAAACTGCGCGCAGAGCTTGGCGACGGCTTCGCGGATGTCGGCGTGGTCTTCGGTGTGGTGTTCTTCACTCATGGCGTTTCCCGGTTGTCGCGGCAGTCAAGATAACGCCGGCCGATCCTCCGGCGTTGTGAAAACATCGCCAGCCCCCTATGCTCATTTGCTATAGCGTATGGAGTAGCCTTCCAGGATTGGCAAGTATGGATTTCCGGCAGCTCAGGACCTTTAGTTGCGTTGCGGAGCTCGGCAGCCTCTCCAAGGCCTCCGACACGTTGCGCGTGGCGCAGCCCGCGCTGTCGAGGCAGATCAAGCTGCTGGAGCACGAGCTGCGCACGGAACTGTTCACCCGCAACGGCCGCGGTATGGTGCTGACCGAGGCCGGCCGGCTTCTGCTGGCGCGCACCTCCGGCATCGTGCGGCAGATCGACCAGATCCGCGACGATATCCAGTCGGCCAAGGGCCCGCCATCGGGGCAGGTCGTGCTCGGCCTGGTGCCGACGGTGAGCTGCGTGCTGTCGGCGCGTTTTGCGCGGCGCTGCGTCGAAAAATTTCCCGGCATTTCGCTGCGCATCGTCGAGAGCTACAGCGGCCACATCGTCGAATGGCTGCATCGCGGCGAGATGGATCTCGCCATCCTCTACGGCCGTTCCGCCGATCTGCATCTCAATGTGCAGAGCCTTGGACGCGACAACATCGTCGCGGTCGGCCCGCGCGGCTGCGGGCTGGCGCGCAAGAAGAGCGTCGATATCGGCTGGCTGCTGCGGCAGCGGCTGGTGCTGCCCAGTCATTCCCATGGTCTCCGCGCGCTGATCGAGCACGCCGCCGCGCAGCGCAAGATCAAGCTCAGCGTCCAGTTAGAGGCGGATTCGTTCCGGGTGCTGACGAGCCTGGTCGAGGAAGGGCTCGGCTTCGCGCTGCTGCCGCCGTCCTCCGTCCATGGCGAGGTCGCGGAAGGACGGCTGGAAACCGCTGTCGTCTCCAAGCCGATGACACGCGAGCTCATTTTCGCTTCTCCGATCGACCGCCCGGCCTCCACGGCCTCGCTCGCCGTCACCGCACTCCTGCGCGAGGAGGTCGCCGCCTGCCGCAAGGAAGGCGTGTGGGACATCAAGCTGACCTGAGCCAGCTGATGCTAATGTCCTAGGGCAATGGAGTCCGCCACTCTCATCTCATCTGGCGCGAGCTGATATGCCGGATTTCTATATCGACTGGTCCGATGCTGAGGATTCCGTCATCCTGAGGTGCGAGTTGCGCGATGCGCAGCTTCGCGCAGCGAGCCTCGAAGGATGTACGGCCTCGATGCAGCCGGGGCCGTCGCCCTTCGAGGCTCATCCTGCTGCGCAGGATGAGCACCTCAGGATGACGGTGATGGAGTTGTGCGCCCTCCCTTTCGTCGGGAGTGATGGCTTCCTATCCGCTACCCCGGAATCCGCACCGGCAGCGTCTCGTATCCCTTGATGAAGCTGGAATAGATCCGCTTGGGCTCGCCGACCACTTCGATGCGGTCGAAGCGCTTGAGCATCTCCTCCCAGACGATCCGCAGCTGCAGCTCCGCGAGCCGCATGCCGACGCAGCGGTGGATGCCGAAGCCGAAGGAGAGGTGAGTGCGCGGGCGCGGGCGGTCGATGATGAACTCGTCAGGATTCTCAAACATCTCCTCGTCGCGGTTGCCCGAGACGTACCACATCACGACGCGGTCGCCCTTCTTGATCTGCTTGCCGCCGATTTCGGTGTCCTGCAGCGCGGTGCGGCGCATATGCGCCAGCGGCGTCTGCCAGCGGATCACCTCCGGCACCATGGAATCGATCAGCGCGGGGTTGGCGCGAAGCTTGTCGTACTGGTCCGGGTTCTCGTTCAGCGCGAGCACCGAGCCGGTCATGGTGTTGCGGGTGGTATCGTTGCCGCCGACGATGAGCAGGATGATGTTGCCCATGAGGTTGTCGGGGTCCATGAAGCGCGTCGCGTCGTTGTGGGCCATCAGCGACAACAGATCGTTGCGTGGCGCGGAGTTGACGCGCTCGTTCCACAGCTTCGACATGTAGGCGTAGCACTCGTCCATCTCGCGGCGGCGCTCTTCGGCCGAGGCGACGATGCCGCTCTTGGGCAGCGCGGTCGAGACGTCGGACCAGCGCGTCAGCTTGCGCCGTTCCTCCCAGGGGAAGTCGAACAGTGTCGCCAGCATCTGCGTCGTCAGCTCGATCGAGACGCGCTCGACGAAATTGAAGGTCTCGTTGCGCGGCAGATTGTCCAGCACGGTCTGCGAGCGCTGCCTGATCAGTTTTGCCAGCTCGTCCAGATGCGTCGGCGTGAACATCGGCGACACGGTCTTGCGCTGCGATGAGTGTTTCGGCTGGTCCATCGCAATGAAGCTCGGCCAGTCGTAGCCCTCAGGCACGTCGCGGATCGAGATGCCGCCGAGCGTCGAGTCCGACGAGAAGATGCCGTGGTTGGTGTCGACATGCATGATGTCGTTGTATTTCACCACCGACCAGTAGGGATCGATCGGCGCATTGGTGCAGTAATGCACCGGCTCTTCCTTGCGCAGCCGCTCGAACCACGGCCACAGGGTGTCGTCTTGGAACAGTCTGGGCGCGCCCGGATGAAAGTTCTTCAGCGGCGTCGCATAGGCTTCCTCGCGCGCGCGCCGCATGCGTTCGGCCTTGTCGGCCTTGACCGGGGTCTGAATGTTCATGGGCAGTCGCTCCAGTTGTTCTTAAACCTCTCTCGCTTGCGGGAGAGGTCGGCGCGCAGCGCCGGGTGAGGGTTTTCTCCTCTGGGGGATTGTCCCTTTGCGGAGATACCCTCTCCCCAACCCTCTCCCGCAAGCGGGAGAGGGGGCGCAGTACCGTCGTGGAAATAGCTCAAGCTCACGCCGCAATCTTGACCGGCAATGTTTCCAAGCCTTTCACGAAACTCGAATACACCCGCTTCGGCTCGCCGACCACGTCGATATGGTCGAACCGCTTCAGGATCTCCTCCCAGATAATCTTGAGCTGGAGTTCGGCAAGGCGCAATCCGACGCAGCGGTGGATGCCGAAGCCGAAGGACAAATGCGTGCGCGGCCGGGCGCGGTCGATGATGAAATCGTAGGGCTTCTCGATCGCCTCCTCGTCACGGTTGCCCGAGACGTACCACATCACGACCTTGTCACCTTTCTTGATCTGCTTGCCGCGGAACTCGAAGTCGGCGAGCGCGGTGCGGCGCATATGCGCCAGCGGCGTCTGCCAGCGGATCACTTCAGGCACGAAGCTGTCGAGCAGCGCGGGGTTCTCGCGCAGCTTGCGATACTGATCGGGATGCTGGCTCAGCGCGAGCAGCGAGCCCGACATGGTGTTGCGTGTGGTGTCATTGCCGCCGACGATCAAAAGAACGAGATTGCCGAGGAAGTTCCTGGCATCCATGTCGCGCGTCGCAGCGCCATGCGCCATCATCGAGAGCAGATCGCTCTTCGGCGGCTGCTCGATGCGTTCCTTCCACAGCCGCGCGAAATAGCCCGCGCATTCGGTCAGTTCGGCCTGCCGCTCGTCCTCGGTGGCGACGAGTCCATCAGGGCCGGGAATGGTCGTGGCAATATCGGACCAGCGCGTCAGCTTGCGGCGGTCCTCCCAGGGGAAGTCGAACAGGACGGCGAGCATCTGCGTGGTGAGCTCGATCGAGACCTGGTCGACCCAGTCGAACACCTCACCGCGCGGCAGATTGTCCAGGCACTCGGCCGAGCGCTTGCGGATGTTGATGGCGAGATTGTCCAGATGCGTCGGCGTGAACATCGGTGCCACGGTCTTGCGCTGCGCGGCGTGGCGCGGCGGATCCATCGAGATGAAGCTTTCGCGGCGCAGGTCGGGATCGATGTCTCTGATGGTGATGCCGCCGAGCGCGGAGGCGGAGGAGAACACCGCATGGTTGGTCTCGATCTCCATGATGTCGTTGTAGCGCGTCACCGACCAGTACGGCCCGAACATCGAATCCTTGCAATAGTGCACGGGATCTTCGCGGCGCAGCCGGTCGAAATAGGGCCAGAACGTATCGGTCCTGAACAGTTCAGGATCGCCTGGATCGAACTGCTCCAGCGGCAGCGACATCGCGCGCTCGCGCAATGCGTCGAGTTTCGCCGTGTTCTCGATGGTCCCGTGCATGACCGCTCTCCCTGGCGTGGACCGCGCGATCTTTTCTGAATTCTGCGCTGCGGTATTTGGACTACAATTACAACGCGTTACGTGCTTCGGAGCAAGCGGCAGTTTTGCCGCAAGCGAGATGCGTAGCCCTGATGGAGTGCAAGCGTAATCCGGGATTCCAGTCCGCGATTGACACTGTCCGGGTTGCGCTCCGTGCCATCCGGGCTACGAAGCGTGAGCAGCCGCACGCCGTTCGTCATGAAATCCTGTCAGAAATCGCTCGAAACAGAGGTAAATCGAACCCGCGCGTCTTGGGGATCGACTAATCTTTGATCTATAGTTTGGACGGATCATATCCGCATCCCGAGGTTGCCGCTGTGAACGACATGCAATGGACCCCTATCGGCCCCTCCGAACCGGTCCCGCCGCCGCTGCCGCCCACGCGAGTCGACTTCACCGGCGATCGCTCCGAGTTCCGAAAAATGGTCACCAAGGGGGCCATGCTCGAGCTCGTCACGTTCGGTTTCTACCGGTTCTGGCTCGTCACCGACATCCGCCGTCATCTGTGGTCGAATACATCGATCGACGGCGATGCTGCCGAATACACCGGACGGGCCAGGGAACTTCTGATCGGCTTCCTTGTCGCGCTCGCGATCCTGGGGCCGATCTACGTCGCTTATTTCCTCGTCGGTATCGAGTTCGAGCGCTGGAAGGGCTTTGCCTCGACGCCGCTGTTCATCTCCTTTTATGCCTTCGGTCAGTTCGCGATCTATCGCGCGCGGCGCTATCGTTTGACCCGCACGGTCTGGCGCGGCGTGCGGTTCTGGATGGACGGCTCCGGCTGGGCCTATTCGTTTCGCGCGATGCTGTGGGGCCTGCTGATGTTCCTGACGCTCGGCCTGGCGCTGCCGTGGCGCGAGGCGTCGCTGGAGCGCTACAAGATGCAGCACACGCATTTCGGCGATCTGCAGGGCGATTTCGATGGCAATGGCTGGGAGTTCTTCAAGCGCGCCTGGGGGCTGTGGCTCCTCACGCCGCTCGCGCTGCTGTTCTTCCCGGCAGCGCCGTTCCTCTATGCCGAGTTCAAGGCGCGCGAATGGCGTTGGTGGCTCAACGGCATCCGCATCGGTGATGTCCGCCTGTCCTCGGATCTGCCTCACAACGCGTTCTACGGCCTCTATTGGAAGGTCATCGGCTGGTGGGTGCTGCTGACGACCGTCTACGGCGCCTATCTCGCTGCTGCCGTCGCGATCACCGTCAAGCTTGAACTCGCGCCGCCCGCACAGGGCGGCGGTCCCGGGGCGAACATCCCGATGCTGGTGGTGATGGTGATCGGCTATTTCGCTCTTGCGCTCGGCGCCAACATCATCATGCGTGTCTATCTCCAGCGCGATCTCTGGGCCAAGGTTCTGGAAACCGTCGAGGTGCATGATATCGGAGCGGCAGCCGATGTCCGCGCCAGCGGTGAGCTTGCCAACGCGCTCGGCGAAGGCTTTGCCGATGGCCTCGATGTCGCGGGATTCTAGACGTGAGTGATGTGAGCGCCGAGCCCAACGCCGAGATGAACCCCGGACAGGAGGCGATCTTCTTCGACGGCCTGTCGAGCCGCCGGCGGCAAGTCACGCTGACGCTCGGCGACGCGCTCGAAATTGCCGAACCGGGCGAGGCGCAGGCGGGCGGGACCGTCACACGCTGGGCCTATGACGAAATCCGCCGCGCGGACAGTCCGGCCGGCATCCTGCGTTTGACCTCGACGTCCGCCCCGCCGCTGGCGCGGCTGGAGATTCGCGACGCTGCTTTCGGAGGCGATCTCGTCGCGCGCTGTACTCGCATCGACGAGCACCAGACCACCGGCCGCGGCATTGCAAAAATCGTCGGCTGGTCGGTGGCCGCCGCCGTTTCCATCGTCTGCGTCGTGCTGTTCGGGGTACCGCTGGCCGCGGATCGTCTCGCGCCGCTGGTGCCGAAGCCGATCGAGCGGCGCATTGGCGATGCGTCCGAGGTGCAGGTGAAGACGATCTTCCGCGGCGAGGCTTGCAACGACGCGGCCGGCCAGGCGGCGTTCCGCAAGCTCGTCAACCGCCTGCGCGACGCCGCCGGCCTCGACGACGATTCCATGACGGCAGGCGTGCTGCGAACCTCGGTGCCGAATGCGTTCGCGCTGCCGGGCGGCAAGGTCTACGTGCTGAGCGCCTTGCTCGACAAGGCCGAAAGTCCCGACGAGCTTGCCGGTATCCTCGCCCACGAGCTCGGCCATCTCAAGCATCACGACAACATGCGCGGCCTGATCTACAACGGCGGCACCTCGTTCCTGATCGGCCTGTTGTTCGGCGACGTCACCGGCTCCTCGGCCGTGATCTTCGCCTCGCGCAGCGTGGTCGAGGCCTCCTATTCGCGCGAGGCCGAGACCGCTGCCGACACGTTCGCGATCGAGATCATGCACAAGCTCGGTCGCTCGCCCAAGCCCGCGGCCGAGCTGATGTTCCGCATCACCGGCAAGGAAGGCGGTTCGAGCTTCGCGACGATCCTGGCGAGCCATCCGCTCACCGAGGACCGACTTGCACGCATGACGAAAGAAGACCGCCCCGCCAGTGGCCCGCCGCTGCTGACGGACACGGAGTGGCAGGCGCTGAAGAACATCTGCGGCAGCGGGAAGATTTAAGGCGTTTTCAAGCGAAGTGGAGACCCGGTTCGCGTGAAGAAGACGCGCCAAACAAGGATATAGCCTCGCGACTACCGCGTCCCGTAAGCGCGATCGCCGGCATCGCCGAGGCCGGGCAGGATAAAGCCGTTCTCGTCGAGGCCTTCGTCCACTGCGGCAGTCCAGATGTGCACGTCCGGATGCAGGCCGCGCAGGCGCTCTAATCCCTCCGGTGCTGCGATCAGGCAGGCCAGGCGAATGTCCTTGGCGCCGCGCTCCTTCAGGCGGTCGACGGCGGCGACGGCCGTGTTGGCGGTGGCGACGACAGGCGTCACCACGATGGCGAGGCGCTCGCTGAGATCCGACGGCGATTTGAAGAAGTACTCGACCGCGGCAAAACTCTCGGGTTCGCGGTAGAGGCCGATATGGGCGACGCGCGCGGTCGGCACCAGGTCCATCATGCCGTCGACGAAGGTGGTGCCGGCGCGCAGCATCGGCACGAACACCAGCTTCTTGCCGGCGATCTTGGCCGAGTGCATCGTCGCCAGCGGCGTCTCGATCACGGTGTCGGTAAGCGGCAAATCGCGCGTCACCTCGTAGCAGAGCAGCATGCCGATCTCCTTGATCAGCTCCCGGAACGATTTTGTCGAGATCGATTTGTCCCGCACCAGGGTCAGCTTGTGCTGCACCAGCGGATGATCGACGATCGTGACGCCTTCCATGATCGGATGCTCCTGAAATTCATCAAGTCAGTTCGGCAGGGCAACAATGGTGGGTTAAAACACGGTGCCGTCGCTGATCACCTTGAGGGGCGGGGAGCCATCGGGACGGCGCGCAAATGCAATGGCGCGGCCCGCGGCCCAGGTGCCGCCTTCCAGGATGCTGGCGAGCGGCAATGACTCCGGCCTGCGGCCAAGCTTGGCGCGAACCAGCTCGGCAACACGATCCAGCAGCGCGACCGTCAACGCACGCCATTCCACGACGAGCAGCGAGTCCACCGCGTGCGCGCGATCCGCATCCGCTGTATCGCGCAGGCGCAGCACCTCGTGATCGACGAACAGTCCGCCATTGCGGTATTCGGCAAGCCCGGTCAGGCCGTCGATGTCGGTGACGTCGAAGCCTGCGCGCTGCAGCGGCTCGATCAGCGAATAGCTCAGCCATTGCGACAGCTTGTGCAAGGGCACGAGGCCGGCGGTCGCATCGTCAGCTCTGATCGCCGGATGCCGCCAGCAATCGCCCAGCGGGACGCCCGCAAGTTCGAGCCGGGACGGCCAGATCGGTCCAAGCTGGTTCAGCACCGCGGACAGGATCGCGGGCGCTGGGATGGCGCCGTTTGTTGCCTGCGCGGCGATGTGGTCGAACAGCCCGCCCGGCCGCGGCGTGTCCTGCATGCCGAAAATGTCGGCGCGCGCGGCCACCAGTCGGCCCAGACGCTGCAGCAGATCGGTGCGTCCCTCGAGGCCAAGCAGCGGATTGGCATCGCCGGCCTGGAAGGCCGACGTCAGGGCCGGGAGCGGCAGCTTTGCAAGCACATCGGCATCGACCCTGTATAGTGCGCGCGCATCGCGCGAAAACAGCCCGCCGGCAAACATGTCGAGGCTCGCGAGTGCCAGCCCCTCGGATCGGCCGATGCCTTGTCCCGTGACGGCGTCGCGATATCGCCAGGTCGCGCCCGCGCCGGCGTCGAGCAGCACGCTGACGATGGCGAGGTCGAACTCCGCGCGTGCTCGCGCCGCACGATCGGGCCACGATGCCGCATCGGCGAGCCGCGCCCAGCGGTCGACGCCGCCGAACACAAAGTGCCGCCACCGCGCGTGGAAGGGAATGTCGAGCGTCGGATAGGCCTTTCGCGTCACGGCGAGCACCGCGTCGGCGACGCCGTCCATGCGATCGAGATCGATGGTGAAATGCGTGAGCCCGCCGTCGAGGCCGATTGCGAACATTTGGCCAGCCCGCGCGCGAACCGCCTTTGCGGTGAGCAGCGCGCGTGCCTGCAGTTCTGAAGCGTTCGCCATCGCCAGGTCAGTATTTTTCCAGCGAACGTCCGACCACGCCGCCCACGTCCTTCTCGGGCGCGATGTCGGTCGAGTAATAGCCGGCGGCCTTCTTCGCGGCGATCTCGACATAGGCGTCGGCGGGGATCAGCTCCGGCGGGATCGGGACGCGCTCGACGATGTCGATGCCCTGCGAGGTCAGCGCGTCGTACTTCATGTCGCTCATCGACAGGAAGCGGTCGATGCGCTTGAGGCCGAGCCAGTGGATCGTATCCGGCATCAGCTGCTGGAAGCGCGCGTCCTGGACGCCGGCGACGCATTCGGTGCGCTCGAAATAGGCTGCGGCGGCATCGCCGTCCTCCTGGCGCTTGCGCGCGTTGTAGACCAGGAATTTGGTGACCTCGCCGAGCGCGCGGCCTTCCTTGCGATTGTAGACGACGAGTCCCAGCCCGCCCTCCTGCGCACCGCGCGCGGATTCCTCGATGCCGTGAATCAGATAGGGCCGGCAGGTGCAGATGTCGGAGCCGAACACGTCCGAGCCGTTGCACTCATCATGGACGCGGCAGGTGATCCTGGTGCGATGATCCGGCAGTTTTGTCACATCGCCGAACATGTAGACGGTGGTGCCGCCGATCGGCGGCAGGAACACCTTCATGTCCGGGCGGGTTACCAGCTCGGGGAACATGCCGGCGGTCTGCTCGAACAGCGTGCGCCGCAGTTCGGTCTCGTTGGTCTTGAAGCGTTCGGCAAGGCCGGGCAGGTACCAGACCGGATCGATCGCGATCTTCACCACCGAGACGCTGCCATTGGCGTGCACGACTTCGCCGTCGGCGCGCAGGCGCTTGGCGGCGAGCGCCTCGCGGATCTCCGGCAGGTCGAGCCGTGCCCGCGTCACCGCGATGCTCGGGCGGATATCGACGCCCTCGGCGATATCCTTGCCAAAGTTCTCGGCGACCAGGTGCCCCCAGGGATCGAGCGCGACGATCTTTGCGGGATCGCGCCATTGCTCGAACGGCCCGATGGTCGCTGCGGGGAACGTGTTGGTGAGATCGGGGCGCTTGATCGGATCCAGCGCGCCGGCGGAGACCGCGAGTGCGCGGTACATCGCATAGGAGCCGCCATGGCTGCCGATCACGTTGCGATCCCCGGCGCGCGACACCGTGCCGATGATCGGCCCGCGGGCGCGCGCATCGGGTGCGCCCCAGTGAATCGGATAGGCGGCTTTCTTGCCCGGCTCCGGATGAGAGGTGAGGCGGATATGCTCAGTACGGTTCGCGCGGCTCATGGCCAAACTCCTAAAAAGCCAACGGCCCGCCGCTCGGACGGGCCTGGCTCATCAGCGTTGCCGGACCAGAGCCCCGGCGACGCAATCCAACATATTGTAGCGGCCAGCGACGACAGACAAGTTAATCGTGCGGAGCGGGCAGGGCCGTTGATCTCACCTAGATATGGGGATCGGAGGTCCCGAGGGAAATGGCGGGGCGGCGCCGCCCGCGCCGCCTGCGGGTCATTTTATTCGCTTAAGATATTGAAATAATTTCGATTTTTGAATTGTCGATCGACCGATCTCGCCAGCCGGCGCCGCGCGTGGGCCAATCGCGACATGATCTCGCCCGTCGGCAGCGACGTCACCTCTGATATCTCCCGGTAGGACAGCGAATCGAGCTCGCGCAGAACCAGGATTTCGCGGAGGCGCCGCGGCAGGGTCTCGATGGCGCAGCGCACCGCGCTGGCATCGGCCTCAGCGCCCACCGAAATTTTGTCGGTACGGTCGTCCGTTCGGAGGACGGAACCGGCGACCGCATCAGGTAACGGCTTGTGTGCGAACACATCACTTTGCCGATCGCGTCGCCGCCGGGTGGTCAGCCATGTCCGATAGCAATTCCGCACGCCCTTCAGCAGCCGGGTCCGGCTTCGTCGTTCCGTGCCGACATCGCCGCGAAGGAAGGCCGCCTGCACGATGTGCTCGGCGGCATCGGCGTCGCCGCTCAGGAAGCGCGCGAAATTATATGCCGAGTCGAGCATAGGCATGCCGTTTCGTCCCGGATCGACTCCGTTCTTCATCGCGTGTCCCGTGCGGTCCCGTGTTGTCGTGCGCGGCTTTCTTCGCCCGCACGGCAGCCGGTCTCAATGGACCGTGCGTGGTCTTTCGCTGGAATCGCAATCCCCCGGGAAGCCCCGTGAAATCATCGGCTTCCGGCCACACCTCCCCAACGCTTCGAGACGGCCATGCTGCACGAACCGGAATTGATCGAAAGACCCGCCGCGACACATCCGGCAAAGCGCGCCAGGTTCGGCGCATTCGAGGCCGACCCGCGCAGCGGCGAGCTGGTCAAGAACGGCAGGCGGGTGCGGTTGCAGGAGCAGCCGTTTCAATTGCTCGCGGCGCTGCTGGAGCGACCGGGCGAGGTGGTGACGCGCGAGGAGTTGCGCACGCTGCTCTGGCCGCAGACGGTGGTTGACTACGATCACGGGCTCAACAAGGCCGTGAGCAAGATCAGGGAGGCGCTCGGGGATTCCGCGGAGAGCCCGCGCTTCGTCGAAACGGTGGCGCGCCGCGGCTATCGCTTTCTTGCCGACGTCACCGTCGTCGTCGATGGCAGCACGCCGCGCGAGCCCGATCCGCCTCCGCCGTCGCCTGCGGCCGAGGCGGCGCCCCCGGCACGTCCCGTCATCGGTCGCCAGCACGGCCTTTTCGCTTTGATCGGCCTTGCTCTCCTGCTGGCCGTGGCGCTTGCAGCCTGGCTGTCTGCCTTGCGTCCGGGAGCCAAAGTGATCCATTCGCTGGCGGTGCTGCCGCTGGTCGATACCTCGCAAGATCCGTCGCAGGACTTCTTCGCCGACGGCATGACCGGCGAGCTGATCACGGAGCTCGGCAAGGTCGATTCGCTCCGGGTGATCTCGCGCACCTCGGCGATGACTTACAAGGGTGCGCATAAATCGCTCGCGACCATCGCCCGCGAGCTCAACGTCGATGCCGTGATCGAGGGCAGCGTGATGCGCGCGGGTGGGCGGGTGCGGATCACCGCCCAGCTAATCCGTGCCCCCGACGACAGCCGCATCTGGGCCGACAGTTACGAAGGCGAGGTGCGCGATGCGCTGACGCTTCGGGTTCGCGTCGCCCGCGCCGTGGCAGGCCAGGTGCGCGCCACGCTGAATCACGGCGAGCGCGCCGCCTTGGACAAGACGCGCAGCGTGGATCCGCTGGCTTACGAAGATTATTTGAAAGGACGCTACTTCCTGAACAAGCGCACCGGCGAGGGCCTGAAGGCCGCCATCAAATATTTCCGCCAGGCCATCGAGACCGACCGCAATTATGCCGAGGCCCATTCCGGCCTTGCCGATGCCTATGCTCTAGCCGGTGATTGGGAATATGGCGTGCTCTCGACCGAGGAGGCCTTCGCCAAGGCGACTGCGGCGGCCGGCAAGGCGCTCGAGCTCGATGGCACGCTCGGCGAAGCCCACACCTCGCTCGCCTTCGCGCTCGACCTCTACGGCTGGGATTGGGATGTCGCTGCTTCCGAATACGAGGCCGCCATCCGCCTCAACCCCAACTACGCCACGGCGCACCATTGGTACGCCTGGCATCTGATGCTGATGGGCAAGACGGCGGAGGCGCTCAAGGAGTTCAGCCAGGCGCAAAGCCTCGATCCGCTGTCCCTGATCATCGGCGCGGACATCGCCGATGCGCTGTGCATCGTCAGGGATTTCGACGCGGCGGTCGCGCAGAGCCGCAAGACGCTCGAGCTCGATCCGCAATTTGCCGTCGGCCATTATGAGCTTGGCCAGGCCCTGGTCCAGCTTGGCCGCTTCGACGAGGCCATTGCCGAGTTCCGCAAGGCCATCGCGATCTCCGGCCACAGCAGCGTGTTCGATTCCAATCTCGCTTACGCCTATGCGGTGTCCGGCCGCAAGGACGATGCGATCATGATTGCGACTGAGATGGCTGCGCACAGCGAGACCTATCCGTCGGCGCAGGCCAACATCGCGCTCATCTATGTCGGCCTCGGCGACCGTGACGCCGCCCTCGACTGGCTCGACAAGGCCTATGCCATCAGGTTCAACCCCTCGATCCTGCTGCGGCCCGCCTTCGATCCGCTGCGCAGCGATGCACGGTTCACGGAGCTCATGCGCCGCATCGGCCTCTAGATAATGCCGGCATAATCAGACATAGGGTACGGCCTCGGTCACGTCCCGGAGCACGCCATGTCTGCTGCCAGTTATATCGATCCCCGCAATGGAAAGCTCTATTCCCTCCATGACCCGCGCTGGTGCTCGGACGAGCGCACGCCGCTGCTGGTGACGCCGGGGACGGGGATCTCACGCGCTGACGTTGACAGCCGGACGCGATCGCTCTGGCGCTACCGGGCGGCGCTGCCGGTGGAGATCAAGGATCCGATTTCGCTCGGCACGGGCTGCACGCCGCTCGTACAACAGGGCTGGGGCGACCTGCGGCCGTTCTTCAAGCTCGAATGGTTCAACCCGACCGGCAGCTTCAAGGACCGCGGCTCTGCGGTGATGCTGTCCTTCCTGCGGCAAATCGGCGTCAATGCCATTCTGGAGGATTCCTCCGGCAATGGCGGCTCGTCGATGGCGGGGCTTGGCGCCGCCGGTGGCATGCGCGTGAAGATCCTCGCGCCTGCCTCGACCTCGCCGGCCAAGATCGCGCAGGTGCGCGCCTACGGCGCCGAGGTGCAACTCGTCGAAGGCCCGCGCGAGGAATCGGAAGCGGAAGCGATCAGGCAGTCGAGCCAGACCTTCTATGCCAGCCACAATTGGCAGCCGTTCTTTCTCGAAGGGACAAAATCGCTCGCCTACGAGATCTGGGAAGACCTCGGCTTTCGCGCGCCCGACAACGTCATCGTTCCCGTCGGCGCCGGCAGCAGTCTGCTCGGCTGCGCGTTCGGTTTTCGTGAACTGTTGAAGGCGGGGCAGATCGCAAGACTGCCGCGCCTGTTCGCGGCCCAGCCGCTCAACTGCTCGCCGATCGACGCCAGCTTCAAGGCCGGTGTCGACACGCCTGTCGCGCGCGAGGTGAGCAAGACCATCGCCGAGGGCACCGCGATCAAGCACCCCTTGCGGTTGCGCGAGATCATCGGCGCGTTGCGCGAAAGCGGCGGCAGCACCATTGCGCTCACCGAGGACGAGATCGTCGCCGCGCTGCGCCGCCTTGCGCGGCAAGGTCTGTTCGCCGAGCCGACCAGCGCCAGCGCGGCGGCTGCGCTCGACAAACTCTCCGCCAGCGGCGCCATCAAGGCGAATGAGACCACGGTCGCGGTTCTCACCGGCACCGGGCTGAAGGCCGCGACCACGGTCGCCGATCTGGTGCAGTAGGGCGGGGCGATGGTTCTTACCCTCCAGCGGAAGGTAAGAGCACCTCAGTCCTTCAACTCATTCACCCGCTTCACCCATGCCCTGACATCCGCGAGCACTTCGGGCAGCACCGCTCTCACCTCCAGCACGGTCATGCCTGCCTTGATGCGGGGATCGTAGAGCAAATTGAGGATGTACTGGTCGTAGACGTCGAAATAGCCCATCGAGACGTTGTCGTTGAACATCGTCCACGGCACGCTTGATGTGTCGTTGATCGGCCCGAGCGATTGCAGCACCTCCTCATAGGCGCAGTCGAGGAAGGTGAACTCGCTGGTGTCGACGGTGAGGATGACGTCGGAATGCTCGATCTCGAATTGATCGTTCTTGCGGAAGCCGGACAGGCACTGGGGATCGAGCGAGGTGCGGATCTCGCGCGCCTTCTCCGCGCCATAGAAGCTCGCAATGGTGCGGTAGAGGTCGCGGTCGCGCACCAGCTTGACCCGCACATTCGCCGCCTCGGCGGCATCGGTCATGGCGATGTCGAGATGCTGCACACGCGCGGCGATGTCGGCGACGACCTTGGCGAGCTGCGCCTTGCGGTCGGCGCGGTCGGTTTCGGCGAACACCCGCACCGGAGTGTCGAACTTGCGGATGCGATCGACGCGGCCGGCGAGGTGGTATTCGGCGCCGAAGGCGGTCTTGAAAAAGCCGTCGACGATCTCGGCGTCGGTGAAGCTCTTCTTTTCAGTGCGCTGGCGCGAGACGATCGCGGGCAGTTCGCCGGCGACGGCCATGGTAGCGGTGTCAGGCACACAGGTGAGCGCAGCAAACGCCAGCAGGGCGAAGCGAAGGGCAGTCGAGGGCGAGACCAATGCGCTCATCGTTGCGCAACGCTGCCGTATTCGATGCCCGTGCACAAGTCCGCAAATTTAGGCGGCCGGGCGGTTCCGGTCGCTTCAAGCACGGTGCCGTAGGGTGGGCAGAGCGACTTGTCCGCCGTAGCTCGAAGAGCGAAAGCGGAAGCGGCGGCTCGTGCGTGGTCAGTTGTTCAGCACCACCACCGTCGTGCCGACCGAGACGCGGCCGTAGAGGTCGGTGACGTCGTCATTGGTCATGCGGAAGCAGCCCGAGGAGACCGCCTGGCCGATCGTCTCCGGCTCGTTGGAGCCGTGGATGCGGTAGAGCGTCGAGCCCAGATACATCGCGCGCGCGCCGAGCGGGTTCTCGATGCCGCCTTTCATGTGGCGCGGCAGGTCGGGCCGGCGGGCGATCATTTGCGACGGCGGTGTCCAGTCCGGCCATTCCTTCTTGGCGGTGATCTTGTGCACCCCGCCCCAGCGGAAGCCGTCGCGGCCGACGCCGATGCCGTAGCGCAGCGCCTGGCCGTTCGGGAGCACCAGGTAGAGCCGCCGCTCGGCGGTGTTCACCACGATCGTGCCGGGAGCGTAATTGCCGTTGTACATGACGGTGGTGCGGGGGACCGGGTTCACGCCGCCGCGGAAGAAGTTCGGGCCGCCACCCATGATGTCGCGGGAGTCGAACTCCTCGGCGAAGGCGCCGCCGGCGGTGGCGGTCAAGAGTGCGATGGCGGTGATCGGCGCGGCAAAAAACCGAATCATTGTATCCCCCGGCAAATGATCTTCTCAACGAAGGCCAGAGGCCATATTTGCGGGCTTTCCGCAAGCCACGGCCCCGTGAGGGATCATCCTTAACGAATGACGTTACCAAATCGGCAACCACGCCAATTTGCCGAAAAGCGTTAGCCAAGCCGGCGGGTCATGATGCGGGGCAGGGTCGCAACGCCGGCTCTTGCTTTGACGGAGCGAGCGAACAATGATTGACCGCTGTGATCACTGGAAATCGCCGGTTGCGGGAGCAGACAGAATGAATGGTGCGGAAAGCCTGGTGCGGACGATGGTCAAGGGTGGGGTGGACGTCTGCTTCACAAACCCCGGCACCTCCGAGATGCATTTTGTCGCCGCGCTCGACCGCGTGCCGGGCATGCGCTGCGTGCTCGGCCTGTTCGAGGGCGTGGTGACGGGCGCGGCCGACGGCTATTTTCGCATGAAGGGCACGCCGGCCTCCACCCTGCTGCACCTCGGCCCGGGCCTCGCCAACGGCCTTGCCAATCTGCACAATGCCAAGAAGGCCAATTCCGGCATCGTCAACATCGTCGGCCAGCATGCCGTCTACCATATCGGCTACAACGCACCGCTGACCTCCGACATCGAGGGCCTCGCCCGGCCGATGTCGTCCTGGGTCCGCACCTCCCCGGATTCCAAATCGGTTGCCGCAGACGGCGCCGCGGCGATTGCCGCCGCCAAAAGCGCCCCGCCGCAGATCGCGACCCTGATCCTGCCCGCCGACACCGCCTGGAACGAGGCCGACGGCATCGCCGAGGTCCCGGCCGAGCAGCAGCGCGCCAGCTACTCGCCGCAGGCAGTCGAGCAGGCCGCAAAAATCCTGCACGGCGACGGCGAGGGCACGCTGCTGCTGATGACCGGCAGCGCACTGAGCGAAAAGGGCCTGGCGCTGGCAGAGCGCATCGCAGGCAAGACCGGCTGCACCGTGATGGGCCCGACCTTCCGCCCGAAAATGGCGCGCGGCCGCGGCCGCTATTCGATCGACCGCATCCACTACGTCATCGAGAACGCGCTGCCGATGCTGGCCAAGTTCCGTCACATCGTGCTGGTCGAGTCCGACGATCCCGTCGCGTTCTTTGCCTATCCGAACAAGCCGAGCATGCTCAAGCCTGAGGGCTGCGAGGTGCATCGCATGACCTCCTGGGGCGAGAATTCGGTGGCAGCGCTGGAAGCGCTTGCCGGTGCCGTGAAGGCCAGCGCCAGGGACGTCAAGCCGCAGGCTTTGCAGGAACTGGTCAAGCCGACCGGCGCGCTCACCTTCGCCTCGATCGCGCAGGCGATCGCCTGTGCGATCCCCGAGAACGCGATCATGGTCGACGAGTCGCTGACCACCGGCCGCGGCTTCTTCCCGCCGACGGCGGCCGCCGCCCCGCACGACTGGCTGCAGAACATGGGCGGCTCGATCGGCTTCTCGACCCCGCTGTCGATCGGCGCCGCGATCGCCTGCCCGGACCGCAAGGTGATCACCATGGTCGGCGACGGCAGCGCGATGTACACGATCCAGTCGCTGTGGACGCAGGCGAGAGAGAACCTCAACATCGTCACCATCGTGTTCGCCAACCGCATCTATCAGATCCTGCGCGGCGAGTTCGACAATGTCGGCGCCGGCGAGCCCGGCCAGCGTGCCAACGACATGCTCCGCCTCGACCGCCCGACGCTCGATTTCGTCGCGCTGGCCAAGGGCATGGGCGTGCCGGGCCGGGCCGTCACCAATGCCGACGAGTTCAACAAGGCACTGGCTGAAGCCGTCGCCGAGCCGGGCCCGCGGCTGATCGAAGTGCAGATGTAGGCATCATCCGGAGCGCCGGGGTCGGGAGGCACGATGCAGACCGAGCTGAACAAGGTGATCGCGGCGCTCAGGGAGTTCTACGCCCACGAAGAATTCCTGTTCGAGAAGGACATCGGCGAGCGCGCGATCACGCACCGCTTCGCCGTCTATCTCGAGCGCCAGTTCCAGGGCTGGGCGGTCGATTGCAATTACGACCGGCTCGGCGAGCGCACGCTGCACCTGCCGCATGGCACGATCATCTCCACCGACGATCATCTCGGCAAGTCGATCTATCCTGACGTCGTCGTGCACCAGCGCGAGATCCCGAACAATCTGCTCACCGTCGAGATCCGCAAGGCGAGCAATCACACGCCGCTCGAGCACGACCAGCACAAGCTGAAGGCGATGACCGATCCGCATGTCTGGTTCGCCTATTGGATCGGCGTGCTGCTGGTGTTGGACAGGCACAGCGTGACGTCGTCGGAAGTCTATGTCAGCGGCATCGTCGATGAGCAGCAGTCGCGATGGTTCGCGGCGCGGCTCGAGGAGAGCGGTCTTGGGGCGATGAAATAGAGCGTCCACTTACCGCGTCAGAGGCGCGCGAATTTGCACAACTCGCGCGCCTCAAGACACATTCACGGGCTTCGGCTGAACAACCGTTCAGAGCGGCCGCCAGCGACGCGGATGGTGCCGGTAATAATCGTAGTCGTGATCGCAGTCGTCGTAACCGTAACCATGACCATAGTAGCCGGGGGAGCCGAGCACGATGGTTACACCACCCCGATGATGTGAGCCGCCGAACTCAAATGCGGAGGCGGAGGTTGGGGCCAAAGCGGCCGTGCCCAATAAGGCCGCGGCAACTGCAAGAAGTGAGAATTTGCGCAACATGGATCGTTCCTCTCTGATGGCTGGTCGATGTCATTATCGACCCCTCGCAGCATGGACCGTGCGACGACGCCCGACTGTGACTTCAAGCACGTTCGGTTTGCGCTCGGGACGCTGTTCATCCCATCCCGTTGAGGAGACGTGAACCACGAGGCCGCCCGGATCACACGGGCGGCCCCTGCATTCTCAACCGTCGCGACTTCAATGCAGCGGAGCGCCGTTCCCGAGCGCGTAAGTCACGAGATCCTTCAGCTTGAAATCGGGACCGCTCACCGGCGCCCAGTTCGGGTCGAGCGACAGCATGGAGGAGGCATCGCCGAACATCATGCCGAGGAAGACTTCGGCGACGATGCGGCCGCCGACCGGACCGAGCTGCGGCGTGTTGATGCCGCCCGCCGGCGCACCGGTGGCCGGGACCGCAACCATGGTCGAGAATTGGCGCGCTTCCGCCAGGATGTAAGTCCAGAGCGGGCAATTGCCCTTGAATGCCCCATTGGCGATCGAGGCGATCGGAACTTGTGGATCGCCTGTCCCGGGGACGTCGACGGCCCGGCCGATGATGATCTGCTCGTCGGTCAGCGGCGTCTGGTGCATCGCCTTGGCGACCGCCTGGCCCGACGGCAGGCCAAGCCGCCAGCCGCGTTCGAGATTGCGAAGCGCCAGCGATGACGGATTGGAGGCGACCTCCGGCGGCAGCTTGCGCAGCGGGTCGACCAGCGAGGTGTCGATGCGATAGGCGAACTGGAGCCGCCGCTTGTTATCAGGGTTGGTGCTGTCGCCGTCGACGCCATAGGCACGGGTGTCGACGTCGATGAAGCGGCCCCAGTCGATGGCGCGGCCGGGACCCATGGAACGGAAGCCGGTCAGCGCGTTGTTGTCGGGGTTGTTGGGATCGGGGAAGATCTGCAGCAGCATGTTATCGGCGTCGTTCAGCCGATAGCCGGGCCGGATCATGGAATGCCCCAGCCGGTAGGCCGCGACCGAAAACTCAACCGGCATGTACGGGAACGTGTGCCAGTGATAGTAGGCGAGCTTGCTGCGATCGTAATGGCCGCCGGTCTTGAGCTCGTTCAACACGCTGGCGTTGACGATGCGCGGCAGGAAGTCGTTCAGCACGACGTATTGGTAGTGGAAGCGCACGCGCTGCTGCACGTCTTGGAAGGAGAGCCCTTCATTGTCGTCGACCATGCGGTTGTGGAAGCGCAGCATCAGTCCCTGCAGCTGGGATACGATGCTGTTCTCGTCGTTGCGGGGATCGCCGATCAGTGCGCGGCCTTTGAAGCGCGGCAGGTCGAAGGCGCTGGAGACTCCGGTGCCGGTGAGCGTCTCGCCCAGCAGGAACTTGCCGTTGCTGTCGTACATGTAGGGCTGGTCGTTCGGACCGCGCCCGTAGACATTGTCCAGATCGAACGAGGGCGTGCGGAAATCGATGAGCCCGTCCGGATCCTGCTGCTTGGTCAGCGAACTCACCGGATCGAAGGTGATGTCGTGATCGACGAATTGGCCGAAATAAGTGTAGAGCGCGGGAATTCCGCTCTCCTCGGCATCGGGATTGTCCTTGGGAGCGTCGAAATCGCCGACCATGTTGTCGGCCAGCGCAGAGAGGTTGGCGATGTTGTCGGCCTCATTCGGGCCGAATGTCGCCGGTGTCAGAGTGCGAAACATGCGGCCGAAGCGGCCTTGTGACAGCGGTGAGCGGGTTGCGTTGAGACCGCGGGGCGTAATGGCGTGACGACTGCTCATAAAGAATCCTCCATGAAAAGTTACGGCGGTAAGCAACTAAAGCTAAAGTTGTTCGTGATAAGATATGCATGTGAGGCTAGATCGCGGAATTGAGCGTCGCAATGCATTGCTTCACACATTGTGAGACGTCGATCGGGTTCCATGGGGCCGCGCTGCGATCAAGCTGTGGATGTGCTTTGCAAATTTTTCCCGCAGCGATGCCGAATAACATTCTCGTCATCGACATCGGCGATTCAAAGCAATGTCAGCGTCACCGACCTAAGCGGCGACGCGATCGGCGTGGCGAGCATCGTGTTCGCGCAAAAATTGCAATGGCATGCGCACACCGCCTCGTCGACCGCTGGCTGGCGCGAAGGCGCCACACGATTGCCCCGCGTGCTCCGGGACTCGCCCGACACATTGTCGCACGCGTCCTGGTCTCGTCGCGTGCGCTGGGTTCGGCATGCGCCTATGATGCGGCAAGCCGTCATGGGCATGTGATCTCGGCCACAGTTTGCAGCCGTGGCCCCGCTTATCTTCGGTGAACTTGCACGCGTCGATCCCGCGGGATCAGGCACCCGTCATTGGGGATCGGGCATTTTGGAGGTTCTGATGCAAAAATCATATTTGCTGGCTGCGACCGCGGCACTGGCGCTCATCATGCAGACACCGCTCGCGCTGGCGCAGAGCGCGCCGGCGGCATCAGGCACGCCGCCGGCCGCAGCAACCACCACGGCACCTGCTGCGAACACAGCGCCGGCTGCGACCACAGCTCCGGCTGCCGCCACCGACACGTCGACCCCGCCGGCCGCCACCAAGAAGAGCGCCGAGAAAAAACCGAAGAAGAAGATGACGCGGCAGCAGGAGATTGATCATTCGATCGACACCGGCACCGTCCCGGCCCGCTATCGCAGCTCGGTGCCGAAGCAGTACCAGCAATATATTCCGTTCGAGAAACAGTGACCGGTCACACCGCGGCGCAAGCTGCCCCCGTGTTGCGCCGTGGCGGATCTGGTTGGGAGCCATGCAGCAGCGAGGGCTCGATCTGATCAGCTGACCCTGTGGCAGTCGCGCGTGCCGATGCTAGAGTGGCCCGAGCCCGGGGGGGAGGCCGTGATGAGCGACGACGCGAAGGATGCTGGCCTTGTGGCCATGATCAGCAGCATCCTGGGAGGCAACAAGCGCACAGAGGCTGCCAGCCCGCCGCCGCTCGCTGAGGTCATGCCGGCCGCGCCGGCGGGCGAGCCGGTCCCCGTGGTGCCCGAGATCCCGGAAGCGGAGTCGCCGAAGCTCCAGGAGGCATCCGATCAAGCGGCGGCGGCTCCGAAGCCGGTCGCGCCGCCTGCAAGTCAATCCATGACGCCCGATGGCAAGCGACTGCTGCCGGCGGAGGCGATTGCCGAGCTCGTGCTCGGCGAGCTGCGCAAGCTCGAGGATTTCCCCCCGGCCGGCGTCTCGGTGACGGTCTATGGCTACCGGAACTGGAACGCGATGCTCACTTTCGCTCCGTTCTCGACCACGTTCCAGAACGCGACGCGGTTCCGTCAGGCGCTGCCCGACCTCATCTTCAAGCTGCGCCGATTCGTCGAACTTGAGATATAGTCGAGGACGATCGCCGGCGACGGGCTGCCATTCACCCTCGGTGAATCACGTCCTGATGCCGCGGTGGTCGCTCCAAGAACGTTCGACGGGATTTTTGAATTGAGCGTCGCCTTTACCAAAGAAGAGAGCGCCGAGACCGCCTCCGAAACGCTGCTGCCGGATCGTCCGATCTCGCCGCATCCGAACCTCGTGACGGAGACGGGCTTGCAGACCTTGCAGGCGCAGCTTCATCAAGCGCGCGAAGCCTATGAGGCCGCGCAGGCCATCGACGACGTCAACGAGAAGCGCCGGCAGTCGGCGGTGCCCTTGCGCGATGTCAGGTATTTCGGTGAAAGGCTGCGCACGGCGCAACTGGTTGCCAGCCCAGCGTCGAACGACACGGTTGCTTTCGGCAGCACCGTGACCTTCAGCCGCACGGACGGCCGCGTGCAGACCTACCGCATCGTCGGCGAGGACGAAGCCGATCCGAAGGCCGGCTCGATCTCGTTCGTATCGCCTGTTGCGAGGTCGCTGATGGGGAAGGGCGTCGCGGACGTCGTGGGCGCGGGCGCGCAGGAGATCGAGATTCTGGCGATCGGGTAGGCGCCAGGCGAGCCTTGCCGCAATCAGAGGCGCTACTGGCGACTTCTGTTTCTGATCCCTGCCATAAGGTAGGGATCGACGTGACGATCATTGTCCTCAGCACTCAAGAAGACCGAGGGCCACCGCGGAGTCGCGCGGTGTCGTGGAATCGCTTAACGCCTTGGCGGTGATCTTCGCGACCTTGTCGTAACCAAGGATCGGAGTGAGGGCGGTCGCGAGCAGAAGGGCGTTCGAGGCTCGATACGCAGTTTCGCAATGCGCGGGCGATGTCAGCCCTTGCGGGCGGCATTCGCGCCTGAAATGTCCAGAACGCGATCGACCATCGGGCCGCACAGGCCCAAATAGTTTGCCGGATCGCACTTGTCCCGGATCGCGGCCTTGCCACCGAGGGCCTCGGCAATCTCCGGCTGGTCCGCCAGAATGTCGGCGAGTTGTCCGCCGCCTTCGATGGCCTTGCGGCAGGCGTCATAGACGACGTCGTGCGCTTTTTGCCGCCCGAGCTTTGGTGCGGCGGCCATCATCACAGCCTCCGCAACGATGAGGCCTTGGGTGAGATCGAGATTGTCCCGCATTCGCCGCTCGTGGACGACGAGGCCGGCGAGCATGAACTTGGCGTTGGCCAGTGACGAGGCCGTCAGCAGGAAGCTTTCCGGCAGGGACACCCATTCGAGATGCCAGGGGCCGGTAGCCCGCTCGAAGTCGTGGATCATGCCGTCCAGCATCGCAGCGACGTGCTGCCGCACGGCCTTCGCCGCCGCGAGCATCAGCTCGCTGGAGATTGGATTACGCTTCTGCGGCATGGTCGAGGAGGCACCGCGTCCGGGCACGAATGGCTCGGAGACTTCGCCGAATTCCGACGCCGACATCAGCATCACGTCGGTCGCGATCTTCCCCAATGTGCCGGTGATGAGACCCAGCAACGTCACCGATTCAGCGATGCCATCCCGGGCGACATGCCACGTGATCGGCGGCTGACGCAGTCCCAGTTCCTCGCAGAACAGTTTCTGCATTTCGAGGCCGGCGGCACCGACAGAGGCGAGCGTGCCGGCTGCCCCGGAGAATTCGCCGAGCAGGATTCGCGGAAGCGCCTGATCGACACGTTCGATATGCCGGTCGATGGAGGACAGCCAGACCGCGGCCTTGTAGCCGAACGTCACTGGAAGCGCTTGCTGCAGATGGGTTCGCCCGGCCATCGGCGTGTCGCGATATTTCCGAGCCATCGTCGCCAGGATGTCCCGGACCTCGCGCAGGTCGCGTGCAACGATCTGGAGCGCTGCGCGGATCTGCAGGACGTTGGCAGTGTCCATGATGTCCTGGGTTGTCGCCCCCCAATGAACGTAACGACCGGCCTCACCCGCAGCTTCCGAGAGCTGATGCACAAGCGGCAGGATGGGGTAGCCGACGATCTCGGTTTCGTGACGCAGCTTCTCGAAGTCGATCTTGATGGAGTGCGCAGCCGCCTCGATGGCGTCGGCCGCGGCCTTGGGCACCACCCCCAATCGGGCCTGGGCGCGGGCAAGTGCGGCTTCGGCTTCGATATAGCGCCCGATGAGCGCCTCGTCGGCAAAGACCGCCCGCATTTCGGCAGTCCCGAACATGTCGCGGAACAAAGCCGAATCGAAAACTGTGCTGCCCATCGGTCGCTCACTCTCCCTGGATCTTATGTATGTTGGTGTTCAGCGGATGAGACTATAGCGCTTTACGGCCCTGGGTCGCGCTTGGATCGGCGGCGGCTACGAGCAGCGAGGTCATGACGTCTTGTCGTCTCCGATGATGCCATCTTGCCCGTGTTTTGCCCGACGGAGCAAGTTAATTTCGGAATAATCGTAGTTCGCTGGTCCGGCGGACGCCGGCTACTGTGCATGGGGTTGTTTTCGAATTTTTGGCAGAGCGGAAGCAAGCCCCCAGTCCGTCTACGCTCTTCGAGCTACGCCGGACACGCTTCGCCGTTATTGGGCGTGGCTGCGCCACGCGAAGCCATTTGGCGAAGCGTGGTGGGCGCACAAGGGATCGAACCTTGGACCTCTCCCGTGTGAAGGGAACGCTCTCCCGCTGAGCTATGCGCCCGGGACCATCATGCAGACGGCCGGACCTCATCGGCCGGCCGGCGCATTGGAGCCCGCGATTTAGAAGTGCGGGCTATCAGTGTCAAGTTTTCAGGCGGCTTGGGGCCGGAAAACCTTATCTCGGTGTCACAATTCGGCGGCGCGGCCGGATTTTTGCTGATTACGCGCCCTGCTGGCGGGCGCGGGAGGCGTGGGCCTGCAGCGCGCGGATGCGCTCGGCCAGCGTTCCGCCGCCCTCGGGCAGCGTGGCTGTGGCGCCGTTGGTGCCGGTGCCATTGGCCGGGCGCGGGGCCGGCTTCGGCGTCTGGCCCGCCTCGGCCGCCAGCAGCGCCTCGATCGGCGAGTTCGGACCCTCGAGCTGCATCGCGAGCTTGGCCACCTCGGCGGCGATGTCGTTGATGCGCTCGCGCAGCAGCGCGTTCTCCATCCGCTCGGTCGCCCAGGAGCTTTCCGCCTGCTGCTGGATCGCGTTGATGTCGCGCTGAAGTTTGGCGCGCTCGTCGCGCGCGGTGCGGAGCTGCTCTTCCAGCGTGGCCTTCTCTGCGCGGAGCTGCTCCATTGCGGCCGACGATTTGCCGCCGCTCAAGGCGGCGAGCTCGACGCGCAGCTCCTTGATGGTGCGTTCGGAGCTCTCATTGCCCTGGCGGAGCTGGTTGTTCTCGTAGTCGCGCTCGGCCAGCAGCTTGCCTTGGGTGGCGAGGCGGCCTTCGAGGTCGGCGACACGGCCCGACAGCATCTCGGCTTCCTTGACCTGCACGATCAGCTGGCGATCGAGCTCGGTGACGCGCTGGCTCAGGCTCTCGACGCGACCACGCGCGTCGCCGAGATCGCGCGAGACGGTCTCCGACTCGGCGCGCTCCTGGGTCAGGCGGGCCTGCGTCGCGGCGAACTCCTTCTCGGCATCGCCGACGCGGTTCTTCAATTCCTCGATCTGCGCGCGCACCGCCACCAGCTCGACCTGGCGAGTCTCCGCCATCATCGAACGGTCGGACAGTTCAGAGTTGATCTTGGCGAGCTCGCCCTGCTTGTTGCTCAGCGCGATCTCGGCCTCGCGTAGCGCTTCGGTCTTGGCGTTGAATTCCTCCTCGGTGGCGCGGAGCTGCTCCTTCACCGCCTTCTCGCGGGCCTCGAGCGCGAAGATCGTAGCGTTCTTCTCCCCGAGCTCGATCTTCATGCGGTTGATGGCGTCGGTCTTCTTGCCGAGCTCGGCGAGCTGGCTCGTCGTCTTGTTCTTGAGCTGGTCGACGCTCATCTCCAGCCGTCGCGCCGACATGGCGAACTCGGCCCGGAGTTGGTCCTTGTCGGCCTGGATCTCCGCCATCGACAGCGGCGTCGCGGCCTCGAGCCGTCGCGTGGTCAGGCGCACTGCACGGTTATGCACCAGCGGCACGAGGGCGAGACCGCACAACATCGCCAGCAGGAAACCGATCGCGAGGTACATGATCGGTTCGACCATGGGCCAGAACTCCCAGAACTAAGGAAAAATTTACCAACGACAATGCATGGCGGGCCGGCAAAAAGCCAGCCCCGCCCTGTCGTTAACGTGAATCCGAGGGCCGGATGGGAGGACAGAATCCTAGAACGGGTTCCAGGTCGCCCGCGGGGTGTATTTGAGGTAGCCGATATTGGCACCGAGCCGCAGGCCGAGGCCGGACCGAATCGGCACCAGCACGATGTTGTTGGCGGTGAGCGCCGTCATGCCAAAGCCGCCGATGATGTAGGCCGAGCCGTCGATGCCGGCGAAGCGCTGGTAGATCGCGTTGGTGGCCGGCAGGTTATATACCAGCGTCATGGTGCGCGCGCCGTCGCCGCCCCAGTCGAAGCCGAGTGAGGGACCCTGCCAGTAGACGCGCAGGTCGCCGGCGTTCTTGGTGTAGAGCGTGCCCTCGCCATAGCGCAGGCCGGCGACGAAGGCACCCGAGCCTTCCTCGCCGAGGATGTAACCGTTGGGCAGGCCCCACTGGCTGACCGCCTTCTCGATGATCGAGGCAAGCCCGCGCGAGACATTGCCGAAGAATCGATGGCCGGCGGTGACGAGCTCGTCCGGCCCGTAGGTGTTCGGGGACGGGGCCCGCTGCGGCGGCGGCAGGTCCGGCGACGGCGCGGCGGTCTGGGCGGAGGCCGGCACGGTCCAGCCAGCCAGCGCGATGAGCGCCACTGCGGCAAGGCGTGATGCGAAAGTCATAAAAAGAACCCCTGGTATCGATCCCGGTCCGCTTCCCTTAACCTGATGCTATTAGGCACGGCTCTAGGTTGCGCCGGATGTCCCCTCGACTCGGATGTTATCCGCAGCAACTATGACGGCACAACGGCAGGAAGATAACCCTTTACGCCCCGGAATTGCCTTGATCGGCCGTCTGATCTGCCTGCTGACGGGCATTTGGCTCGGCCTGTCCTGGTTGCCTGCACAGGCCGCCACCACCGAGCGCATCGTTGTCAATCGCTTCTCGGGCGTCGCCATCGAAGGCTTCGACCCCGTGGCCTATTTCGTCGATCGCAGGCCCAGGCTGGGTAGCGCGGAGTTCGAGGCCAACCTCTGGGGCGCGGTCTGGCGCTTCCGGAATGAGGGCAACCGGGCGGAGTTCCTGTCCCATCCCGAGATCTATGGACCGCAATTCGGCGGCTATGACCCCGTCGACATCGCCCGCGGCGTGACCATCGCCGGCAATCCCCGCTTCTTCGCGATCTCGGCGCAGCGGCTTTATCTGTTCAGCCGGGAGCACAACCGCGACGCCTTCGCCGCCGACGCCGAACGCTTCCTCTACGAAGTCGGCAAGCGCTGGCCGGCGCTGCAGGACAAGCTCAGTCAGTAGCTCGCTACCGCTCCGGCGTCGCCCCAGGCAATGAAAGCCGGGATGATGAAACCAGTGTCGCCGCGTTCGCCGAACCTGATTTCGCCGCCCTTGCCGTCGGTGACCTTGCCGCCGGCGGCCGTCACCACGGCGCAACCCGCCCCGACGTCCCATTCCGATGTCGGCCCGAAGCGGGGATAGATGTCGGCGCTGCCCTCCGCGATCCGGCCGAATTTGACCGCTGAGCCGCACGTCTTTCTGACGGCGTTGGGCCTGCTGGCGATGAATGCTTCGCTTTTTGGATCGCCATGCGAGCGGCTTACCGCGGCGATCCAGGGCTCGCCCTGCCGGGGCAATTTGCGGGTCCGGATCGGTTCGGCTTCGCCGATGCCGGTGCCGTCAAATGTCACCCGCTCGGCGCCGCGGCCGACGATCCCCCGCCAGAGCAATCCGAGCGCGGGCGCCGCTACGATGCCGAGCAGCGGCACGCCCTCGGTCACCAGCGCGAGATTGACGGTGAATTCGTCGCGGCCGGCGACGAACTCCTTGGTGCCGTCGAGCGGATCGATCAAGAAGAAGCTGCCGCGAAACGGGGGCGAGGCGAGGTGGGTCCGCTCTTCCGAGAGCGTCGGCACATCGCCCGCAAGTCTGGCCAGCCCCTCGGCAATGATCCGGTCGGCGGCGAGGTCCGCTTCGGTGACCGGCGAGCCGTCCTGCTTGCCTTCGACCCGCATCGATGCGCGGTTGACGCCAAGAATCGCCTCGCTGGCCTGCACCACCAGCGCGGTCAGGGGCTCCATCAGCCGGTCAGCGGCGGCGCCGTCGATGATCCTCACTTGCATGCCTCATTCATTGGCAAATCTGCCTCGCTTCACGTGATTCGTCCGTGTCCCCTTATGGCCGCTTTGAACCTATCGCAAGCTTCCTGCCACGGGCTGGCGAATGATAGAACCCGCAGCAACAGTTTAAGCCATGCGTGATTCGCCGCATCCACGCCGTGCAATTCCAGGAACCCTTTATGTCTGACGCTCCGTCTTCAGGTACCGCTTCCGCTCCCGATATGCTCGAACTCGCGGCACTGCTGTGTTCGCGGGTCTGTCACGATCTGATCAGCCCGGTCGGTGCCATCGTCAACGGGCTCGAAGTGCTCGATGACGATCCCAAGCCCGAGGACCGCGAATTCGCGCTCGACCTGATCCGCAAGAGCGCCAAGACCGCCTCCGCCCGCCTGCAATTCTGCCGCCTCGCCTTTGGCGCGGCCGGTTCCTCCGGTGCGCAGATCGACCTCGGCGACGCCCAGACCATGGCACGCGGTCATATCGAGGACGGCAAGTGCACGATCACGTGGAATCTGCCGCGGCTGCTGCTGCCGAAGAACCGCGTCAAGCTGCTGCTCAACATGCTGGTCGTGTCCCAGCACACGATCCCGCGTGGCGGCATGCTGACGGTCGATCCGATCGGCGAGGGCGAGACGATGAGCTTCCGCATCAACGCAACCGGACATAATGCACGTCTGCCGCAGAACATCTCCGAGCTTCTGAGCGGCGCGCGGGGACCTGCCGCGGATGCGCACGCGATCCAGCCTTATTATACGCGGCTGCTCGCGCAGGCCTGCGGTCTCACCGTGACGCTCAAGCCCGAGGGCGAAGCGATCATCGTTACCGCTTCGTAAACGCCTCGATCGCTCTCAGATCTTAATCGAACCTTTACGAGGCGCTTCGGCTTGTCCGGAGCGCCTTATGTCTTTGTTGGTTCCGTTCTTTTGCACATACTCAACCAATATTAAACGCTTTGCGGTGAAGCTGGCCCCATTCTGACGTGGCGTATCACGACACGTGCGTGCCCTCCCTGTATGAAGGCCTGTTTTCATGGATGATCTGTTGCGGGAGTTTCTGACGGAGACCAGCGAGAGCCTGGACACCGTCGACAATCAGCTGGTGAAGTTCGAGCAGGAGCCGAACAACGCCAAGATCCTGGATAACATCTTCCGCCTGGTCCACACCATCAAGGGTACGTGCGGCTTCTTAGGGTTGCCGCGGCTCGAAGCGCTGGCGCATGCCGGCGAGACGTTGATGGGCAAATTTCGCGACGGCATGCCGGTGACCGGCCAGGCCGTGACGGTGATCCTGTCCTCGATCGACCGCATCAAGGAGATCCTCGCAGGGCTGGAAGCGACCGAAGCCGAGCCCGAGGGCAACGACCGCGATCTCATCGACAAGCTGGAAGCGATGGTCGAGCAGGGCATGGCCGCTATGGCGGCCGGTGCTGCTCCTGTCGCTGACGCTCCGCCGCTGGTGCCGGAAGAACCTGCTGCCGCTCCCGCCAAGGAGATGACCACGGGCTCGCTGGTCGACCAGACCCTGGAGCGCCCCTTGCGTCCGGGCGAAGTCTCGCTCGACGAGCTCGAGCGCGCCTTCCGCGAGACCGCGATCGAAGCCCCGGCGCCTGCGCCCGTTGCCAAGGCCGAAGTGAAGGCCGAGCCCGCGCCGGTCGCGGAAGCCCCGGCCGCTGCCAAGCCGGCCAAGGAGAAGGCCGCGCCGAAGAAGTCGATGGCCGACGAGAGTGCGGTCGAAGGCGACCGCATTGCCAACCAGTCGATCCGCGTCAACGTGGATACGCTGGAGCATCTGATGACCATGGTCTCCGAGCTGGTCTTGACCCGCAATCAGCTCCTGGAGATCTCCCGCCGCAACGAGGACACCGAGTTCAAGGTGCCGTTGCAGCGCCTCTCCAACGTCACCGCCGAGCTGCAGGAAGGCGTCATGAAGACGCGCATGCAGCCGATTGGCAATGCCTGGCAGAAGCTGCCCCGCATCGTCCGCGACCTCTCGAGCGAACTCGGCAAGCAGATCGAGCTGGAGATGCACGGTGCCGACACCGAGCTCGATCGCCAGGTGCTCGACCTGATCAAGGACCCGCTCACCCACATGGTGCGCAACTCCGCCGATCATGGCCTGGAGACGCCGGCCGAGCGGCTGGCTTCCGGCAAGGGCGAGCAGGGCACCATTCGCCTCTCCGCCTATCACGAAGGCGGTCACATCATCATCTGCATCGCCGACAACGGAAGAGGCCTCAACACCGAGAAGATCAAGGCCAAGGCGCTCTCCTCAGGTCTCGTCACCGAGGCTGAGCTGGAGAAGATGAGCGAAGCCCAGATCCACAAGTTCATCTTCGCGCCGGGCTTCTCGACCGCGGCCGCCATCACCTCGGTCTCGGGCCGCGGCGTCGGCATGGACGTGGTGCGTACCAATATCGACCAGATTGGCGGCACCATCGACATCAAGAGCGTCGCCGGCGAAGGCTCCTCCGTCACCATCAAGATCCCGCTGACGCTCGCGATCGTCTCGGCGCTGATCGTGGAAGCCGCCGGCGATCGCTTCGCCATCCCGCAGCTCTCGGTGGTCGAGCTGGTGCGCGCCCGCGCCAACAGCGAGCACCGCATCGAGCGCATCAAGGACACGGCTGTGCTCCGCCTGCGCAACAAGCTATTGCCGCTGATCCACCTGAAGAAGCTGCTCAAGATCGACGACGGCGCGGCGAGCGATCCCGAGAACGGCTTCATCGTGGTCACGCAAGTGGGCAGCCAGACCTTCGGCATCGTGGTCGACGGCGTCTTCCACACCGAAGAAATCGTGGTCAAGCCGATGTCGACGAAACTGCGTCACATCGACATGTTCTCCGGCAACACCATCCTGGGCGATGGTGCCGTGATCATGATCATCGACCCCAACGGCATTGCCAAGGCGCTCGGCGCCGCCGGCTCCTCGGCCCATGACATGGGCGACGACAATGGCGCGCTCCACATCGGCTCTGGCGAGCAGACCACCTCGCTCCTGGTGTTCCGCGCCGGCTCGGCGCAGCCCAAGGCGGTCCCGCTCGGCCTCGTCACCCGCCTCGAAGAGCTCCCCGCCGACAAGATCGAGTTCTCCAACGGCCGCCACATGGTGCAGTATCGCGAGCAGCTGATGCCGCTCGTCTCCATGGAGGGCGTCACCGTTGCGAGCCAGGGCGCCCAGCCGATCCTGGTGTTCGCCGATGACGGCCGCTCCATGGGCCTCGTCGTCGACGAGATCATCGACATCGTCGAGGAACGCCTCAACATCGAGGTCGGCGGCTCGGCCAGCGGCATCCTCGGCTCGGCCGTGATCAAGGGCCAGGCCACCGAGGTGATCGACGTCGGCCACTTCCTCCCGATGGCGTTCGCCGACTGGTTCACCCGCAAGGAGATGAAGCCGTCGATGCATTCGCAGTCGGTGCTGCTGGTCGACGACAGCGCCTTCTTCCGCAACATGCTGGCCCCGGTGCTCAAGGCCGCCGGCTACCGCGTCCGCACCGCGCCGACCGCGCAGGAGGGACTTGCGGCGCTGCGTGCGCAGAGCTTCGACGTGGTGCTGACCGACATCGAGATGCCCGACATGAACGGGTTCGAGTTTGCGGAAGTTATCCGGTCCGACAGCAATCTGGGCTCGATGCCGATCATCGGCCTCTCCGCGCTGGTGTCGCCGGCGGCGATCGAGCGCGGCCGTCAGGCCGGCTTCCACGACTATGTCGCCAAGTTCGACCGTCCCGGCCTGATCGCGGCGCTGAAGGAGCAGACCGCGGGCGCCGCCGGCGCCTCCGAGCTGAGCCGCGCGGCAGCCTGAGCGGGACCTGAGGAGAGATCGCAATGAGCAATAAGAAGACCCAGTCCACCGAAGGCGCCATGGTCGAATACGTCACCGCGATGATCGGCGGCCAGCTGTTCGGCCTGCCGATCTCCCGCGTCCAGGACGTGTTCATGCCCGAGCGCGTCACCCGCGTTCCCTTGTCCTCGCGCGAGATCTCGGGCGTTCTGAACCTGCGCGGCCGCATCGTCACCGTGGTCGACATGCGCGCCCGTCTCGGCCTGCCCAGGGACGAGGACGGCAAGACCCCCATGGCTGTCGGCGTCGACCTTCGTGGTGAATCCTATGGCCTGCTGATCGACCAGATCGGCGAGGTGCTGCGCCTGCCCGAGGACGGCAAGGAAGAGAACCCCGTCAACCTCGACCCCCGCATGGCCAAGCTCGCCGGCGGCGTCCACCGTCTCGACGGCCAGCTCATGGTCGTCCTCGACGTCGATCGCGTCCTCGAGCTCGCGCCCGAGATGATGGCGGCTTGATACGCCGGCGCACCCGCCGACGTACCTGTAATTGGAAGTGCCCCCGCACAGGGGATAGGAAGTAGAGGTTCACATGCGGACTTGTCTCGTCGTTGATGATTCCAGCGTCATCCGCAAGGTTGCGCGCCGGATCCTGGAAGGCCTCGACTTCCAGATTCTCGAAGCCGAGGACGGTGAGAAGGCCCTGGAGGCCTGCAAGCGCGGCCTGCCCGACGCCGTGCTGCTCGACTGGAACATGCCGGTCATGGACGGTTACGAATTTCTCGGCCACCTCCGCCGCATGCCGGGTGGCGACCAGCCCAAGGTGGTGTTCTGCACCACCGAGAACGACGTCGCGCATATCGCGCGGGCGCTGCATGCCGGTGCCAACGAGTACATCATGAAGCCGTTCGACAAGGACATCGTGACGGCGAAGTTCCAGGAAGTCGGCTTGATCTGAGCGAACCCCCGGAGGCTGGACGGCTCCTTCGGCGTTTGTTGTCAACTGAGCCGTGTCAGTCTGAGTTGGTGAGTAATGAGTGTGGCGTTCGCAGGTAATTCGATCATGAGCCCGTCGCGCGAAGCCGGGCCGCTGCGAGTGATGATCGTCGACGACTCCGTCGTCATACGCGGTCTGATCTCGCGCTGGATCGGCGCCGAGCACGACATGGAGGTCGCGGCGTCGCTGCGCACCGGACTCGAGGCGGTCAACCAGCTCGAACGCATCAACCCTGACGTCGCCGTGCTTGATATCGAAATGCCCCAGCTCGACGGCATCTCGGCGTTGCCGCAACTGCTGGCGAAGAAGCGCGATCTCGTCATCATCATGGCTTCGACGCTGACCCGCCGCAATGCGGAGATCAGCTTCAAGGCGCTGTCGCTCGGCGCGGCCGACTACATTCCCAAACCGGAATCGACGCGCGAGACGTCGGCCGCCGATATCTTCCATCACGACCTGATCCAGAAGATCCGCCACCTCGGTGCGCGGCTGCGCCGGAAACCGGCCGTGGCGAGCCCGCCGCTGGCGCCCGCGAGCCCTGCCGCACCGGCTGCGCGTGCGCCCGTTGTCGCTCGGCCTGCCGCGCCCGCTCCGGCCGCGCATGCTCCATCGTCCGGTTCGCTCTCCACGCGTCCGTTCTCGACCCAGGCGCCGAAGGTGCTGCTGATCGGCTCCTCGACCGGTGGCCCACAGGCGCTGATGGCGCTGGTCACCGAGCTGGGCCCGGTGATTGATCGCTTCCCGGTGCTAATCACCCAGCACATGCCGCCGACCTTCACCACCATTCTCGCCGAGCATCTGGCGCGTTCGAGCCGCAAGCCGGCAGCCGAGGCTGTTGATGGCGAGCCGGTCAAGCCGGGGCGGATCTATCTCGCGCCCGGCGGCAAGCACATGCGCGTCGTACGCAACGGCATGGAGGCCGCGATCGCGCTCGACGACGGTCCCGCGGTCAATTTCTGCAAGCCCGCGGTCGATCCGCTCTTCACCTCTGCCATCGACGTTTGGCACGGCAACATTCTCTCCGTGATCCTGACCGGCATGGGCTCGGACGGCATGCGCGGCGGCAAGGACATCGTTGCCGCCGGCGGCAGCGTGATCGCGCAGGACGAAGCCTCCAGCGTGGTGTGGGGCATGCCGGGGGCGGCCGCCAATGCCGGCATCTGCGCGGCGATCCTGCCGCTCAACCAGATCGGCGCCAAGGTCACCCGCCTGTTCGCGGGAGACCGCTCGTGACGCCCGCGGACTACGACTACCTCCGCAAGTTCCTGAAAGAACGCTCCGGTCTCGATCTCTCGCCCGACAAGCAATATCTGGTCGAGAGCCGGTTGCTGCCGCTGGCCCGCAAGGCGAGTCTGCCTGGCATTCCCGATCTCGTTCTCAAGATCAGGAACGGCGATGGCCGGCTCGCGACCGACGTGGTCGAGGCCATGACCACCAACGAGACCTTCTTCTTCCGCGACAAAATCCCGTTCGATCATCTGCGCGACAGCATCGTGCCCGGCCTGATCCAGGCCCGCGCCGCGCGCAAGAGCTTACGGATCTGGTCAGCGGCTTCGTCGACGGGGCAGGAGCCCTATTCGATCGCGATGTGCCTGAAGGAGATGGGCCCGGCGCTCGCCGGCTGGCGCATCGAGATTGTTGCCACCGATCTGTCGCAGGAGGTGCTGGAGAAATCCAAAGCCGGCGTCTACAGCCAGTTCGAGGTGCAGCGCGGCCTGCCGATCCAGCTGCTGATGAAATATTTCACCCAATGCAGCGATGTCTGGCAGCTCAACGCCGATGTCCGCGCGATGGTGCAATTCCGTCAGCTCAATCTGTTGCAGGACTTCTCCCATCTCGGCACGTTCGACGTGATCTTCTGCCGCAACGTGCTGATCTATTTCGATCAGGACACCAAGGCGGTGACCTTCGAGCGGATGGCGAAGGGCCTGGAAGCCGATGGCACGCTGCTCCTGGGTGCTGCGGAATCCGTCGTCGGCATCACCGATGTGTTCCGCCCCATCTCCGATCGGCGTGGTCTCTATCAGCTCAACCCCGCGCGCTCCGGCCGCCCGATGGGCGGCTTGATGCCGCAGCCGCTGAAAGTCGCCGCGGCAAGGTGAGATGGCCGAACGACGGGCGCTCCGCGAGAGCGCGGTCGTTGTCGCCGATCGGCAACATCTGACGAGATATCTTTCGCCATCGTGCGCGACGCTGCACAGCGTTTGAGCGCTCGCGAATTACTCCACTACCGCGCAACGGAGATTGCGCTGCGATGCGGCATGATCGCGACTCCATGAGCATCTGAAGGTTGTGCTATGCTGCCGATGGTCCCACTCAACCGAGGCGGGATTCCATTCCATCATGAACGAATTTGAGGAGGACATACCATGCGAATGTCTTGTGCCTCGTACCTCTTACTGATTGCCGTTTCGTTGCCGACGACTGCTCGCGCCGGCGAGCAAGTGCTCGAATTCAAGCTCGTCACCAGGCCGGTGGACGTCAAGGTCACCGAGGTCGCGAATGTCGAAGGCCAGACTGTCATGTCCGGCAAGATGTTCGGCGTCGCCGTCTTCAAGGATGGCCGAATTGCCGTGAAGGATTTCGTCAACTCCAGTGATCTGCTCAAGGGCTCGGGGCCGATGTTCGGCTACAGCACCTACACCTTCGACGATGGCTCCTCGATCACGGCGCGCTACACCGGTGCGATCAAGGACGGCAAGGCGAAGGGCGAATACACGATCCTGTCGGGCACCGGAATGTACGCGAACGCGACCGGCACCGGCGGCTTTGAGAGTGTGCAAAGCGGGTTCAAGGGCGCCTTCCTGTATGATGGACGATTCATCGTCAAGACACCCTGATCCGACGCGATGATCTTCGCGCTCGCGCGCCTTCACCGGTGGGTGCGCGAGCGGCGTTTCACAGGATCGCATGCGGCAGAAATCGCGAGCTGTTGCCCGTGATCGGGCTTTCGTCCTCGCGGATCGAAAGCCCGCAGGGCTCGTGGTTCACCAGCCAGCTTCCCACCACCGGATAGACACCGGAAAAGTTCGGCAGCGGTGACAGCGCTTGGCGCACGAAACCTTCGGCGCCATAGGGGCCTTCGTGCTCGTCGAGCGACATTCCGCCAGAGACCAGCGTGACATTGGCGCCTTCGCGCGACAGCAGCGGCTTGCGGACATAGGAGCTGCCGAGCTCGGCGGCGCGCGGGTCATCCTCGAAAAAGGCCGGCAGCAAATTGGGATGGTTCGGAAACATCTCCCACAATAGCGGCAGGATGCCCTTGTTGGAGAGCACCGCCTTCCAGGGCGGCTCGATCCAGCGCGTCGGTGCCTCCTTGAGCTTGGCGCCGAAGGCATCGTGGAACATCCATTCCCAGGGATAGAGCTTGAAGACGAGCTCCATGTCGCGATCGTCCAGATCGACGAAGCCGCCGACGTCGCGCCAGCCGATCTGCTCGATGTCGAGCAGCGTCGTCGACAGGCCTGCCTGACGCGCGGTGTCTTCCAGATAGGCAAGCGTGCCGGCGTCTTCCTCGTTGCCGGTGGTGCCGGTGAGGTGCAGATGGTGACCCGCGCCGATCCGCTTCCAGGCCTCGATCAGCCGCTCGTGGATCGAATTGAACTGGTCGGCGCGCGCAGGGATGATGCGCCGTTCGATCGCCTGCTCCAGCCAGGTCCATTGAAACACCGCGGCCTCGAAGATCGAGGTCGGTGTGTCCGCATTGTATTCGAGCAGTTTTGCCGGACCTTCGCCGTCGAACTTCAGATCGAGCCGGCCGTAGAGGCTGCGGTCATCGCGCTCCCAGCTTTCCGTGATGAGATCCCAGAATGCCTCCGGAATCTTCAAGCGCCGCAGGTGCTGCTCGTCGCCGATCACACGGCCGGCGAGTTCAACGCACATCGCGTCGATTTCGCCGGTTGGCGTCTCGATGCCGCGTTCGATCTCGTCGAGCGAGAAGGCGTAATAGGCGCGCTCGTCCCAATAGCGCTCGCCGTCGATGGTGTGGAAGGCGAAGCCGCATTGCTCGGCGGTCTGTTGCCAGTCGTCGCGCTCGGGACAAGGGATGCGTTGCATGTGTCAGCCGCCGCCGTGGCCGCCATGCCCGTGACCGGCGTGCCCATGATCGCCATGGCCGTGCATGCGATGCAGCGTGCCGCCGAAGCCGCCATAGCTTGGCCGGCAATACGGCTCGCCGTCGATGCCGGGCACGGCTTCGAGCCCGGAGCCGCAGGGACGCTCGCGTTTCGTGAATCCCATCGAGACGGTGCTGACCGCGGCGCTTCCCATCAGCGTGAGCATGACCCTTCGCGAGCGTTTCATGGTGTGTCCTCCCGCGCGCTTTAAAACAGACCGGTGCGCGGCGTTGAATTCAAAACCTCGCGCGTCAGCTGCCGCCCGAGAAAGCATGCGCGAACGAGCCGAAGCCGCCGCGCGTGACGCCGCCGGAGCCTCCATCGGACGAGCCACCCGACGAGGAATGACTTGACGAGTCGCTGCTGTAGAAGCCTGATCGCGACGACCAGCGCGAGCCGCTGCCGCCGGATGAGCTGCTGCTACAATTGGTGCTGGCCTGCGCAGGCGCCGTTGTCCCGGCGACTGTCGCCCCGGAGACTGTCGCTCCGGGAGGCGTCGGTTCGCAGGTTCGCCGCGGCATCAACGCGAAGGCCGTGGTACCGACCGCAATCGTCCCCATCACCAGCAGCGCCACATGCCCTGAGCGCTTCACCGGCTCGCGTGGCGGCAGCGGCAGGTCCGCCGGCAGGCGCGGCCGGCGCTTGCCGAACTCCTGGCTGGGCGGCTTGTTGGCCATGTTACTTCGCTACCATGTCACTTCGCGACCATGTCAGTAGATCATGCAGGCGGCGTTGAGGAGGCCCGCGGCAAGCGAGGACAGGCCGAGCCAGATGGCGGGCGCGAGCTCGCCGGCGGCGATCCGCCCCGACAGGTTCGGCACCGGAATTTTCACGATGTAGAAGACGGCGATTTGCACGATCAGCGCGATGATAGCCCAGATCAGGCAGTCCAGCACGTTGGCCGAATGCGCGATCGCGCTGAACAGCGGTGCGACGAAGCCGAGCAGGCTAAGGCCGAGCGCAATCGCTGCGGCAGGATCGTTGTCCCGGATCAGCTGGAACTCGTTGTGCGGCGTGATCCGCGTGTAGACGAACAGATATGCCACTATCGCGACCAACCCGGTGCAGAAATAGACCAGGAAGGCGGGCAGGCCGGCGAGCGATTGCAGGATCATGGGGAGGTCCGAATTTGGCGCGCGCGAATTCTGGCACGATCGCTTGGTCGCTGCACGGGGCCGGCAGGTTCGATCCCCAGAAACAAGCGGGCTCCGCGGCGCGCGCGGGGCGCCGCACAAATTTTCGGGCTGTATGAGACATGCTTCACAAATGCCTCTCCTGGTTGTGTGCGATAGTCCGAGGCATTGTATTGCGGCCGACGTGATTTCGACCGGCCGCGCTCATTCGAGGGATGCTTCGTTCAGATCAAGATCTTGTTGAGTGAGGCTCAAAATGCCCGTTGCCGAATACGAAGATTTCGAGCTCGAGATCGGCTCCGATCTGCCGGTGGGCGGCGGCCCTCAGCAATATTACGGCCGGGTCGTCAGGTCGCCGGCGGGCGAGGCGCCGAAGAGCCAGGTCAAGTTCTGGTTCTCCGCGCCGGGCGAACTGGCCAAGTTGCGGGGCGAACTGGAAAACGCCGTCCTCGAGATTGACGAGAAAAATCGCCAGGGCCCGACCACGCGCGGCGAGCAGGTGCTGCGCGATTTCGGCCGCGGCGTGTTCCGCAGCGTCTTCACCGACGTGCCGTCGATCCAGCGGATCTACGAGCGCAGCAAGGGCGCGGCGCAGGATCTGAGGATCAAGCTGCGCATCGAGGCGGCCGACCTTGCCGGACTGCCGTGGGAATATCTCTACGACGAAGACGACATGCCCGGCTTCGTCAGCCTGACGCGCCCGATCGTGCGCTATCTCGAGACGGCAGGCGGCGTCAGCCGGATGGGTGTCAAGGGACCCCTGCGCATCCTCGGCATGATCGCCGATCCCTCCACCAGCGAATGGCCGAAGCTCAACGTGGTCAAGGAGCGCGACCGCATCAACAAGGGCATCGATGCGCTCCAGCACGAAGGCAAGGTTGATTTCCAGTGGGTCCCCGGCGGCACCGGCAAGGACCTGATGAAGAAGCTGCTCGAAGGCGAATGGCATATCTTCCACTTCATCGGGCATGGCGGCGTCGAGGAAGCCTCGCCCGGCGCCGGTGCCAGCGGCTTCGTCGTCATGGTCGACGAGGACGGCAGGCCGGTGAAGAAGTTCGCCTCCGACCTTGCGATGATGCTGACGGGGGCGCGGCGCAGCCTGCGCCTGATCGTGCTCAATTGCTGCGAGAGCGCGAGGATCAACGTCGGCGACCGCTTCGGCAATCCGGCGATCGGCTTGATGAAGACCGGATGGCTGCCGGCCGTGGTGGCGATGCAGTTTCCGATCACCGACAACGCCGCGATCTCGATGTCGGAAGGCTTTTACGCCGCGCTCGCCGGCAACCGTCCGATCGACGATGCGGTGACGCTCGCGCGCAAGTTCATCCAGGAGAAGTCGCGGGTGGAGTGGGGAATTCCCGTCCTCTACATGCGCTCGCCGGACGGAAGGATCTTCGACGTCGAGGCGCCGCAGCCGCTGGCACTGCCGCCCGAGGCGGCGCGCCCCTCGAAGGAAATGCTGCAACGACGCCGCGACGAGTTCATGGAGGCGCTGCCGACTACCCCGATGACGATCGAGGCGCTTGAGGACCTGACCCGGCGCGGGCAGGAGCTGCATGGCCTCCTCGCCGACGATTCCGAGCTCTCGGTCCGGCTCGCGAAAGTCTATTTCGATCTCGGCACGCTCCAGCACAAGCAGAAGCAGATTCCGAAGGCCGCCGCGAGCTTCGCCTACATGCTCAAGCTCGATCCGGCGAAGCCGGAATATTTCGTGCGCCGCGCCAATTTCAACGTCACGGTCGGTCTCTACGAGAACGCGCTGAGCGACATCACCGAAGCGATCAAGCTCAAGCCGACGAGCGCCGAGTTCTACTGGATCAAGGGCATCGTCAGCATGACGGCGGCCGGCACCGACGACAAGCGCGGCTATGTCGAGGAGGCGATCAAGGCCTTCGGCACGGCGATCGCGACCGACGTGAACGAGCCGAAATATCTGGTGTCGCGGGCCAATGCCTATGCCCAGATCAAGGACGTGGCGAAGGCCCAGAACGATATGGACAGCGCGATTGCGCTGGCCCCCGACAATATCGATCTCCTGGTCCAGAAGGCCAAGATGGTCGCCCAGGCTGCGTGACGCTCACGCACGTCGCCGGATGCCGCTGTGTCCGGCGCGCCTTTCAACAGCGAACCCTAGCAATAGGAGTTCATCGTGCCGCTTGCTCATGTCGTAGAATCCTTGAATGCAATCTTCGAGTCGTTCGGCGGACCGCTTCTGGTCGTGCTGTTCTACTGGTTCAGGTTTCACACGCTGAAGGGGACCCGCTCGTTCACGACGCGTCCGCTGTTTCTGCTCGGCCTCGCGGTGTTCGTCACGCCGTTCCTGGTGATCTACGCCGTCCTTCCGGACAAGCTGTCGCCGCTCGCCGCGGTCTGGCTGCTGATGCTCGCCTGGCTCGTTCCGTTCGCGCCGAAAGCGTGGCGGACGTTCTGTCATGGATTGGCCGGGATACCTGTGCGCGCACTCGCGCTGCGCGACGTGCTGGCTGCGGCGCCGTTCCAGGTTGGTCCGGATGACATGCCGAGCCTGCAGCGCAAGCTGTCCAGGATCGGCTACCAGATCGACGACTTCCGCGCCACGCAATCGACCGCGATCCAGTCGCGCTTCCTCAAGATCTCCGCGCTGATGCTCCATCTCGAGCGCTGGACCTCCGAGCATGAGGCCTTCATGGATCGCAACTCCGAGCTCTATGCGGAGCTGCTCGCGGTCTACGACCAGCTCTGCTTCCGCACCGTGCGCGTGCTCAAGAGCTGCGCCGAGATCTATGGTGGGATCATGGAGGACAGCCGGGTCGAGCCTGACGACTGGCAGGCGCTCGACCAGCTCTCGACCCGCCGCAGCGCGGTCAGCCAGCTTCAGCTCGCCGCACAGACCGCCGCGGGATGCATGCTGGAGGATCTGCGCAAGGACATGGATTCGCTGCTCAACAATCTGCTTTTGTTCGCAGCGCGCGCCGCGCTCGCCGGCGAATGGACGCTGGCGCGCAGCCAGCGCAGGCTGGGCGCGATCGGCTTCACGCTGGAGCCGCCGCCGCCCGGAATTGCGAAGTTCGTGGCAACCGTTGCCGCCTTCACCTTCGGCTGGTGCCTGCTGTGGCTGCTTGGCTCCGGCAAGGTCATTCACGTTCCCGGAGACCAGGCCGCCGGCGTGCTGCGGACGCTGGTCACGACGCCGCTGCAGTTCATCCTGAATTTCTGGCTGATCTACTATTTCAAGAGGTATTACGGCTTTGCGAACGAGACCATCTTCGGCCACCTGCCGGTGGGATTCATCCTGTCGATCGGTCTCTGTAGCGCCCTGATCTTCTTCCCGATCCAGGCAACGTTCGATTACTACCAGTTTCCCGATCGATCCTATCCCGACGTCGTCCTGCGCGAGCTGCCGCTTCTGATCTTCCCCTGGGGCGTCGGGGCGATGACCGCGCTGCTGGTGCAGGATTCGACCTGGGGCAGGCGGTCGCGCAAGACGCGGCGGATCCGCGATGGTCTGGTCTTTGGTGCCGGCATGACGGTGATGTTGTGGCTGCTGCTCGCCATCCACCGGATGATCTCGATGCCGGTGATGGAGATCGTCGACCACGTCTCCGCCGGGGCGTTCCTGCTGTCCTTCGTGCTGCCGACTTTCGCGTTCGGCTTCGTCATCGGCTACGCGATGATCGGCCGGCTGCGCGAGGCAGCCGCGCGCAGCCCGGTCTGGAAGCCGGACTTCATGGCGCCGTCCCTCGCCGGCACCTGACGCTATCCCAAAAAACAAAACCCCGCCATTTGCGGCGGGGTCCAGGCTGGGAGGAGCGAGCCCGACAGGGGCTCGCGACGTGAACGGATCAGGCGGGGATGCGCTCGTCGGCCTCGTGCGGCTCGCGCAGCACGTAGCCACGGCCCCACACGGTCTCGATGAAGTTGCGGCCTTCGGAAGCGTTGGCCAGCTTCTTGCGGAGCTTGCAGATGAAGACGTCGATGATCTTCAGCTCGGGCTCGTCCATGCCGCCATAGAGGTGGTTGAGGAACATTTCCTTGGTCAGGGTGGTACCCTTGCGGAGCGAGAGCAGCTCCAGCATCTGGTACTCCTTGCCGGTCAGGTGCACGCGCTGGCCGCCGACTTCGACCGTCTTGGTGTCGAGGTTGACGACGAGGTCGCCGGTCTGGATGACCGACTGGGCGTGACCCTTGGAGCGGCGCACGATCGCGTGGATGCGGGCAACCAGCTCGTCCTTGTGGAAGGGTTTGGTCATGTAGTCGTCGGCGCCGACGCCGAGACCCTTGACCTTGTCCTCGATGCCGGCAAGGCCGGAGAGGATCAGGATCGGTGTCTTGATCTTGGAGACCCGAAGCTGCTTGAGCACGTCGTAACCGGACATGTCGGGCAGGTTAAGGTCGAGAAGGATAATGTCGTAATCGTATAACTTACCGAGATCGACGCCTTCTTCCCCCAAATCGGTCGTGTAGACATTGAAGCTCTCAGACTTCAGCATCAGCTCGATCGACTGCGCGACGGCGCTGTCATCTTCAATCAGCAAAACGCGCATGCCAGTTCCCCATAGTCGCCGCTCCTGGGCGTCAGGTCGGCCGCATTCGCGGCACTCAACAAAACGCCTTTGAACAACTGATTCGGATCCTGACAACAGATGGTTAACAAATCCTGATTCTGGAACGCAAGTCCCCCCGGTGCAATTTTTGTCGAATCGCCCTAAGGTCTTGCGCGCGAAGCAGCTTTCGTTACCCGATTCCGTTCAAGTTCCACTTTAAGAGACGGGCCTAACCGACTCCCGCGACTCAGCCTTCTTCTGAAGGGGAGCCACGCTCAGTCACAAAGACAGTGACGCAATGATTAATGATGCGGGTAAACACGAAGTTAAGCGCCGTTCAGAAATATGGCGAAACTTAAGAGTTTCACCGTGAAGGCCCGGATATCGAAGGTGGACCATCTTAATGAAGGTCCTCTGATGAAGGCGCGTTCTATGATGGCCGTCCTATGAAGGCTGAGCAATGAAGGCTGCTCTATGAAGGCTCTTGCCGAACAGATCGGCGACATCGACGGCATCAACATCTATGGCCGCGTCGTCGGCGTGCGCGGTCTGATGGTCGAGGTGGCCGGCCCGATCCACGCGATGTCGGTCGGCGCGCGACTGGTGATCGAGACCGGCGCCAACCGTTGCATTCCCTGCGAGGTGATCGGCTTCTCCGGCAGCAACGCTGTCGTGATGCCGTTCGCCGGGCTTGAGGGCGTGCGTCGCGGCTGCAAGGCCGTGATCGCCAATGCCGCCAATCTGGTGCGTCCGTCGTCGGCCTGGCTCGGTCGTGTCGTCAATGCGCTGGGCGAGCCGATCGACGGCAAGGGGCCGTTGCCGCAAGGCGCTTCGCCGATGCCGTTCCGCAATACGCCGCCGCCGGCGCATTCGCGCAAGCGCGTCGGCAGCCCGCTCGATCTCGGCGTGCGCGCGATGAACACCTTTCTCACCTGCTGCCGCGGCCAGCGCATGGGCATCTTTGCTGGTTCTGGCGTCGGCAAATCCGTGCTGCTGTCGATGCTGGCGCGCAACGTCGATGCCGCCGTCAGCGTCATCGGCCTGATCGGCGAACGTGGCCGCGAGGTGCAGGAATTCCTGCAGGATGACCTTGGAGAAGAGGGCCTCGCGCGTTCCGTCGTGGTGGTCGCGACCTCCGACGAGCCGGCCTTGATGCGGCGGCAGGCGGCGTACCTCACGCTCGCGGTCGCCGAATATTTTCGCGACGAGGGCCAGGACGTGCTCTGCCTGATGGACTCGGTGACGCGCTTTGCGATGGCGCAGCGCGAGATCGGCCTGTCCGCCGGCGAGCCGCCGACTGCCAAGGGCTACACGCCGACCGTCTTCACCGAGCTGCCGAAGCTGCTGGAGCGCGCCGGCCCGGGGCTGGGCGAGGGCGCCATCACCGCGATCTTCACGGTGCTGGTCGACGGCGACGATCACAACGAGCCGATCGCCGACGCCGTCCGCGGCATCCTCGACGGCCATATCGTGATGCAGCGCTCGATCGCCGAGCGCGGCCGCTACCCCGCCATCAACATCCTCAAATCGGTCTCGCGCACCATGCCGAAATCGGCCGATCCGCAGTTCTGGCCGGTGATCCAGAAGGCGCGGGCGGTGATGGCGACCTATGCCGACATGGAGGAACTGATCCGGCTGGGCGCCTACCGGGCCGGCTCCAGCCCCGAGGTCGACGAGGCGATCCGCCTGCACGAGCCGCTGGAAGCTTTCCTGCGCCAACGCAAGGACGAAAATGCCTCGCTGGCCGATGGCTACCGGCAGTTGGCGCAAATCCTCGGTAATTTGGAAACGGAACGCTAACTTTGTCGCGTCATCATCCGTTCCCACAGAGTAGCAGAGCCGGTCTTGGCCCAAACGGGGCCAGTGGGGAGACCGGTGCCGTCCCAATGTGTGTATATCCTGCAGCCAAGGGACTTCTGGGGAGTACGAGTCGATGAAGTCACGTGATACCCTCATTCGCCTGAAGAAGTTTCAGGTCGACGAGAAGCGCCGCCGGGTCGCCCAGATCGAGTCCATGATCGCCGATTTCCAGCGGATGTCGGTCGATCTTGAACGCGAGATCCAGACCGAGCAGGACCGCGCCGGGATCAACGATCCCGCGCATTTCGCCTATCCGACCTATGCCAAGGCCGCCATCCAGCGCCGCGAGAACCTGACCCGCTCGGCCGACGAGCTGAAGGGCCAGCTCGAGGAAGCCAAGGCTGCGCTCGGTGAGGCCTTCGAGGAGCTGAAGAAGGTCGAGCTGCTGGACGAGCGCGACCAGGCCCGCGAGCGCGCCGAGGAAAATGCCCGCGAGCAGGCCGATCTCGACAGCATCGGCTTGATGCGCTCCCGCATCGGCGCCGTCGCGTAAGCGGCAGCCCGCGATCAAGACATCAGAGAATTTGCGAGCCCGGACCCGCAAGGTCCGGGTTTTTGCGTGTCCTGTCCACAGTGTGGCGCGCCGCCTCTTGGTGACGGGCTTGGCCGCGCGCTATGGTGGTGGAGCGACGGGGTCCGTGCGGGATGCGACGGGGCTGCGCGTTGGGGGGCTGAATGCTGACGCCAGCAGAGCTGGTCGGGCTGATTGAGGCGGTCGCGGGGCGCGATCAGGCCGCGTTCGAGCGCCTCTACGCCGCCACGCGCGCGAAACTCTACGGCGTCGTGCTCCGTATCTTGCGCCGACAGGATCTCGCAGAGGAGGTCATTCAGGAGACCTACGTCAAGATCTGGAACAGTGCCGGCCAGTTCAATCCGACGCTGTCCTCGCCGATCACGTGGATGGCCTCGATCGCGCGCAACCGCGCCATCGATATCGTGCGCAAGAAGACGGAAGCCTCGCTCGAGGAGGAGCCGCAGGCGATGGAAGTCGCCTCCGACAGTCCGGATCCCCTGGCGCGCCGGGAGATGTCCGAGGAGTTGAAGCGGCTCTTGGAATGTATTGGCCGGCTCGAGCCGGACCGGCAGAAGCTCGTGCTTCTCGCTTATTACAACGGCTGGAGCCGCGAACAATTGGCGGAGAAGTTCGCAGCGCCCGTCAACACGGTGAAGACGTGGCTTCGGCGCAGCATGCTGGATATCCGGGAGTGCCTCGGATTATGAGGGTGGTGTTGGACTGCTATTGATGGCCTATAGCGAGGACCATATCGCGCTCGCCGCGGAATATGCGCTCGGCACACTCGATGCCGGCGAGCGCGCGCAGGTCGAGACCATGATGGCGGTGGACGAGGGGTTCGCCGCAATCGTGCGGGCCTGGGAATACCGGCTCGGCGCCCTCAACCAGATGGTCGGCACGATCGAGCCGCGGCCGATCGTGTGGGAGAATATCAGGCGCGAGATCGCGCAGACTGTATCGACGCAGGAGTCTCAGCAAGGCTCGCCCGAGGCGCCGCCGGTGCTGTCGGATGCGCCACCGCCGCCGCCGGAGATTGCTTCATCGCAGCCTGTCTCGCCGGAGACTCCAGCACAACAGCCTCCGTCGCCGATCGTGCAGCCGCCGACCTCAGCGCAATCCGACGCCGACGTCATTCCGGAGATGGCGCCGCAATTCATTCCGCAGACTCATGCGCCCGATCCGCGCATCGTGCCCGTGACGCAGATCCCGGTCGTCGACAACACCAAGGTGATCCGGCTGCAGGGCCACGTGAAGCGCTGGCGCACGATCGCCTCCGCCATGGGCGCGCTTGCGGCCGCGCTGCTGGTGACCCTGTCGCTTCAGATCTTCCTGCCCGATGCGCTGCCGGGCGCGCTACGGCCCGCACCGCGCATCCAGACGGTCGAGGTGAAGACACCGGCCACGCCATTGTCTTCGCCCGCGCAATATGTCGCGCTGTTGCAGGGCCAGAGCGGCGGTCCCGCCTTCATCCTCACCATCGATGGCGCCACCAAGAATTTCACGGTGCGCAAGGTCGGCGCGCCGCCGGAGCCGGGCAAGAGCTTCGAGCTCTGGCTGATCTCCGACAGGCTGCCGCGGCCGCGTTCGCTGGGTGTAATCGGCGCCGGCGACTTCACCGCGCGCCCGGTGCTCGCCGGCTACGATGCCGATGTCGTCAACGGCGCGACCTATGCCGTCACCGTCGAGCAATCGGGCGGCTCGCCCAACGGGCAGCCAACCTCGGCGCCAGTGTTTTCTGGCAAGCTGATCGAGACCGTGCCGCCCTCCCAGCCGCAGGCGCCCGCAAAGAAGTAGCTCTCCATCGTCGTCCTGGCTTTCGCGAGTACGACCTTGAGGCCTGCGAACCGCGCACAAACCTGTCGCCACGGTCCATTTCGCCGTCGCAATCCGACAAGTCCCGCCAAATCCGCCGCTGATTTGAACCTCCATCCATTTCGCGGCGTCAAATGCCCGGAATTTGCAGTCGGCACGGCTGATCATGGTGCCGGAGAGGGGCTAGAAATCAGATGGATGCAGCCAAGTCGCCGGGCATCTTTGTTCACCAATATGCGGGCCTGCCGCAGGGTCCGGCCTTCGAACATTGGCGCGATCGGGCCCTGGGGGCCTGTGGCCTCGAGATCGGGCCGAGCCATGGCGACAGCATTGATTGCCGGTTGCAGGTCAGCGTGGTCGACAACATCACGCTCGCGATTCCCGAAGGGGCCTCCGCGCAATACTCCCGCACGCAGAGCGGCCTCGCCGATGGCAGCGACGATCTCGTGCTGATCGCCGCGCATGCCGGCCTCGTCAGCGTCCGGCAGAACGGCCATACCGTCGAGCTCGCGCCGGAGCAGATGGTGCTGGCCGACATGAGCATCACCGGCAGCGTCGGCCATACCGACGAGAACCGCTTCACCACCATCCGCATGCCGCGCCGCGCGCTGCTCGACATCAATCCGCGCGCCGAGGAGAAGCTCTCGCAAGTGTTGTCCGACGGCGCGGTCGCCGAGACCATCTTCCGCTATCACGCCCTTGCCGCTCATCACGCACCGCATCTCGACGCCGTCGGCCAGCGCCTGACCGCGCAGCACATGGTCGATCTCGTCGGCCTCCTGCTCGGCACCGACGCCGAGCACGCTGCGCTCGCGCGCGGCCGCGGCCATGCGGCGGCCCGCCTCGATCTCATGCGCGCCGACGTGATGGCCGCACTCAGCCGCAACGATCTCTGCCTGTCCGAGGTCGCAACCCGCTCTGGCCTCAGCCCGCGCCAGGCGCAGCGGCTGTTCGAACAGGCCGGCACCACCTTCACCGAATTCGTGCTGGAGCAGCGTCTCTTGCTGGCGCGCAAACTGCTCGGCGATCCCCGTGCGCGGGCGCGCAAGATCAGCGACATCGCGCACTCCTCGGGCTTCTCCGATCTGTCCTATTTCAACCGCGCCTTCCGCAAGCGCTTTGGCGCGACGCCGTCGGAACTGCGCGAGGGGTGAGGTCTGCAGCGGCGCTCGGCTGCCCGCATTTGGTCGATCCGGCTGAATGAGCTATATCTGCCCACGCGGGTCGGATCACCGGATCCTTGGAAGCAGCGAAGTCAACGGACATGGCGCGTATCGTCGTGCTCGGCGCCGGGTTTGCAGGCCTGTGGGCGGCAATCGGTGCCGCGCGTCTGCGCGAGGCGATCGGTGATGCCGGCCGCGACATCGAGATCCATCTCATTGACCGCAATCCCTACCACAACATCCGCGTGCGCAACTACGAGGTCGACCTCAGCGGGGTCGCGCTGCCGCTGTCGCAGCTGCTCGATCCCATCGGTGTCACGCACGGGATCGGCGAGGTCAAGGCGGTCGATCCGGCGCGCTGTGAAATCTCGCTGGTCACGGGCGGCGGCAAGGAGACGCTGAACTACGATCGCCTCGTGCTTGCGCTTGGCAGCGAGGTGATGCGTCCCGATATTCCGGGCCTCGCCGAGCATGCGTTCGACGTCGACACCTATGCTGCAGCGCTTCGCCTCGAGGAGCATCTCACTTCGCTCGGACGCAGTGCGCCGTTGCCGGGACGGTCGACGATCGCAGTGGTCGGTGCCGGCTTCACCGGCATTGAGGTTGCGGCCGAAATGCCCGACCGACTGGTGCGCGTCGGCATCACCGGCGATCGTCGCATCGTCCTGGTCGATCCCAATCCCGCTGTCGGTGCGACGATCGGTGACCAAGCACGCCCCGTCATCGAGACGGCGCTATCGTCGCTTGGGATCGAGACGCGGCTTGGCGTGCGCGTCGCGTCGGTCGAGGCTTCAGGTGTTCGCCTGAGCTCGGGCGAGTTCATCCCGGCGCGAACGGTGATCTGGTGCGCCGGCATGCGCGCAAGCCGGCTCGCTGAAAGTTTTCCGGGCGCGCGCGATCGTCTCGGGCGCCTCCTGGTCGATCCGTTCATGCGGGTCGCCGATCTGCCCGGAATCTTCGCCGCCGGCGACGTCGCCTCTAGCGTGATCGACGGCCTGCATCCGACCGTGATGTCCTGCCAGTTCGCCCGCCCCATGGGCCGCTTCGCCGGCCACAATGTGGTGGCCGATCTCGCCGGCCGGCCGATGCTGCCGCTCAGGATCGACTGGTACGTCACCGTGCTCGATCTCGGCGATTGGGGTGCGCTCTACACGGAAGGATGGAATCGCGAGGTGCGGACGACGGGCGAGGCTGCGAAGGCGACCAAGCAGACCATCAACCGCAAGCGCATCTACCCGCCGCTCTCAGGCAGCAAGGATGAGCTGTTCGCTGCGGCAGCGCCAACGGTGCAGGCGCCGCCGCCGACCTATGGGGCACCGCGTCGATGAGCTCGGCCGTTTACCCATCCATCAAACGAAACGATAAATGCGGCGAAAACAATGTCCGCTTTGTCACCTCCTGAGGACAGGACTTCGATGGCGTGACGCAAGATGCGAACCAGCTGATTGCTAGATTTTCCTGATTAAATCGTTTGCCTGGTCCCAAATACCGATCAGGCCCGTCTCGAGGCTGCAATGGTCCTCCGAGGCGTTGGCGACAGCGCGGACGCCAGCGATTTTTCCCCAAAATATCGAGCAGTAAGCCGCAGCCGTCGAGTTCCGTTCATTTAATGAACATTGCGGCGACATATTTGGAACACACCGGCCTATTTCTACTTTTTCCCGATATGGAAAGCCCATCGAATCGATGGACTGACAGGGGATCTAAGAAGAACCAAGGATGGCTCAAATGAAAAAGATGTTGGTAATCGCAGCTGCGTTGGCCGTCGTGACGTCCGCGGCTCATGCGCGTGGTGGTGGCGCATCGGGCTTTTCGCCGGGACATTCGTTTCAGACCAGCGGCCCGGTGTCAGGCACGCATGGCGCTTCCGGCTATTCTCCCGGCCATCAGATGCAGACCACCGGATCGGTGACGGCACATCCCGGCGCATCGGGCTACGCGCCCGGCAAGATCAAGCACTAGAACGCGCAATCATGCGCACGATGGGGGCCGCCTCAACTGGCGGCCTCTTTCGTTCTGGCCTGGCCGAGCAAAGTCACGCCTTATCTACAAGCCCTTGCGTTGCCCGACGAGGCTGGGCAAGAACGTTGGATCTCAGGAGTTGATGTAGGATTCGTCTTATGGCGAATCGCACATTCAAGACCGGAGAGAGCCGGGAGCAACCCAGTCTGCTTCCCGCTCGGATTGAGGACTATGTCGGGCCGGACAATCCGGTCCGGGCGATCGAGAGCTTCGTTCATGTCCTCGACCTTGCCAAACTCGGCTTTCGCCATGCGGGCCGCAAGGCTGAAGGGGCCGGCCAGCCGCCGTACGATCCGGCCGATCTGCTGAAGCTCTACCTTTACGGCTACATCAACCAAATCAGGTCGTCGCGTCGGTTAGAGCGGGAGGCCTGCCGCAATCTGGAACTAATCTGGCTTCTGAAGAATCTGAAGCCGGGTTATCGGACGATCGGCAACTTCCGCAAAGAGAACTGGGCGGCTCTGAAGGCGGCCAACCGCAGCTTCGTGCTGCTGATGCGCGAGCTCGGTCTTGTCGGCGGCAGCGTTGTTGCGATTGACGGCTCGTTCTTCCATGGCAACGCCAGCAAGGCCAGCATCTTTACGCGCAAGAGGCTTGCCGATCAGATCGCAAAGCTGGACCAGGAGATCGAGGCTTACGGCAAGTCTCTTGAGGACAATGATGCCGCGGAAGCCAAGAAGCCGGGCAAGGATGGGGCCGATGGCGACGACGGAGATGGTGGCGACATCGGCGAGAAGGTTGCGGCGCTGATGACAAAGCGCTCGCGCGCCCAAGCCGATCTTGTTCGGTTGGAAGAGAATGACCAGACGCAGCTGTCCCTGACAGATCCGGATGCCCGGCTTCTGGTCAAGAGCGGCCAAGGGGTTGCAGGCTACAATGTGCAGACCGCAGTCGACGACAAGCACAAGCTCATTGTCGCCAGCGAGGTGGTGAACGACAGCAGCGATGTCGGCCAGCTACATGCACTGGCCGTAGCGGCAAAGGAGTCCCTTGAGGTCAAGGCCCTGCAGGCGCTGGCAGATGAGGGCTATTACAGCAGTCGCGAACTGAAGGCCTGTGAGGACGATGGCATCACGGCCTATGTTCCGGTGCCGGAGGGCAACGCCCGGCTCGAGAAGCAAGGCCGCTTCGCCCTCAAGGACTTCAACTATGATGGCGCATCCGACACCTACCGTTGTCCCGCCGGCCATCAGCTACATCCGATGAAGAGCAGGCAGAAGAACACCAGTGGCCGCATCGAGATCCGCTACGCGGCGCGCGGAGCGACCTGCAAGACCTGCCCACTCAAGGTCTGTTGCCTCGCGTCGAACGCGACCAACCGGACGATCGGTCGCTGGGAGCATGAAGACGTTCTTGAACGTCACCGCGCGCGGATGCAGGGCGCAGGCGAGCTGATGCGCCGTCGTTCGGGGATTGTCGAGCATCCGTTTGGCACGCTCAAATGCCGTGCCGGCTACCGTCATTTCCTGGTCCGCGGTTTCGACAAGGTCCGCGGCGAGTGGAGCCTGATGGCGCTCTGCTACAACTTCACACGCGTGCTCAACATCCTTGGGTTCGACGCGTTTCTGGCTGCGCTGGCAAAGACGCTCGCTCCTTGCCGATCCACCCTCGCAGCCCTGCTGAAGGGCATCCAGGTTGCTCTAGGGGCCTTCTGGGCCAATATACAGCCACGGCTAGCAATCGGCCGGTTCGCTCCGGCCTGAGGGCGCCAACGACCAATTCTTGCCCAGCCTCGACGGGCAAAACACGCCAAAGATTGGTCAATTCCTCACGCCAAAGATATTCCGCTTTACCGAAATTCGGAAATGGCGTATGTATCGCGGCAACCCGGCCCAAGGAAGAGGGGCGTATCGCGATCGTCACGACGCGGGCCGGACGGCGGTGGACGCTAGTCACATCGGCGCGACGGGCTTTGCAGGGCGGGCAACCGTGAGCGAGGCCGCCGCGCAAACGACCGGTGTGATCGGCGTACGGCAAAATCGTGTGGTCCTGGCGCCCGGAGCCTGTGCGCCAAGGCTCGTGGTGATGTGCGATGTCCAACCGGATGCGCACATCAGTCATCTGCGAGGCGACGGGGGCAATAGTGCATCGCTCCCCGGGGAGATCGCGACATAAGCCGTCAAACCACTGCGCAGGGAAGGCCGGATGTTTCGGCTTCACCTGTATGCCGCTGTGCAGCCTCTTGTAGCGCAACCATCGCACAGTGGACCGCGGGTGCCAGCCGGGCACCCGGCCTTCCCTGCGCCCTCTTTCAGATGAGGGTGAGGCAACGGACAAAACTCGGGCGAGATGAGCCGCGAGGATGCGATGGTGTGTCAGCGATGAAGATGCGGATTGAAAGAGCGACGTCGCCACCTCGAACTCGTCATTGCGAGGAGCCCTTGCGACGAAGCAATCCAGAGTCCCTCCGCGGAAAGACTCTGGATTGCTTCCGCCTTCGCCAAGGCTTCGGCGGACAAGTCACCGCGCTCGCAATGACGATGTGGAGGCAGTTGTCCGCGGAAACTCAGGTCTCGTGCCCCGAACGCAGCGCAGCGTCTCTTCGACGGAGCGCTGCGTCCGGGGCCCATGCATCAGCGAATGCGATGGCCTTCTGGGTCCCGGCTCTGCGCAGCAACGCAAGGGCGTTGCAGCGCGTCCGGGACACGAGAGGAGAGATTGGCGAGTTTGAAACGAGTGCGCCGCAACGACCCGACATACCCAGACATGAGAAAGCGCCCGTGGGGGGCGGGCGCTTTCTGTAGTCGACTTGGGGTTGGGGTCGTCTACATATCCACGTGGCGACTTTGGGGGGCTGGTAAAGAGCCGCGTGAATTCCTTAAAACTCAAAATCTCCCTAGCGAACCAGCGATACGTCAGAACTGGTGATCACAACCGGCTTGCCGGCCTTGATGACGCGGGCGGTCTGAGTGAGGCCGTCGTCCGAACCAGTGCGGGCCGTGATACCGAAGCCAGCAACCGCGATCCCTGCGACGAGGGCTACGACCACGATCTTCAAATGGGTCGAGCGATCCGCGCTGTAGATCGAGTGGTTCATGGAAGCCTCCTGCCGCCACCTACCCGAAGTAGTCGCCGGCCTGTTCAGGCAGGTTCATGCTTCCGGTGCCCAACAACCTAGTATTGGGAGGATTCGTTCCCAAGAGGCCATCACAAGAGCGTGATAGGACGTGAAAGATCGCGATCAAAAGCAGCGGTTTGTCGCTAGATTTACTAATGATTTCAACGCTGTAATGTGCATGTAAGGCGCCTTGTCAGCATTTGGTCGATAAGGCGCCAGGAACTCAAAAACCATTTGCCTGTGGCCGAAAAACACACGGCTTCTTAAGACAAATCAGATGCTTCCGACCGTTTTCAGCCTCGCCCTGGGGTGGATTTCGGCCTGCGACAGCACGGTCGTCTGGGCGCGGAACCGCTCAACCAGAGAGCGGACGAAGGGACGAATTGCCGCAGAGGTCACCAGCACCGGCGCCTCGCCTTCGCGCGCGGCGCGCTCGAAGGCCTCGCGCACGGCGGTCATGAACTCCGACAGTTTCGAGGGCTGCATGGCGAGGCTGCGCTCCTCGCCCTGGCCGATGATGGATTCGGCGAAGGCCTGCTCCCATTTCGCCGACAGCGCGATCAGCGGCAGATAGCCGGCGAAGGAGGTGTTTTGCGCGCAGATCTGCCGGGCGAGGCGAGCGCGGACATGCTCGACCATGGTCGCCGGGTTGCGTGAGAAGGCGAGCGAATCGGCGATGCCTTCGAGGATGGTCGAGAGGTCGCGGATCGAGATGCGCTCGGCGAGCAGCAGCTGCAGCACGCGCTGGATGCCGGAGACCGTGACCTGCGCCGGCACGATGTCCTTGACCAGCTCGCTCTGCTCCTTCGGCAGCTCCTTGAGCAGTTTCTGCACCTCGCCATAGGAGAGCAGGTCCGACATGTTGGCCTTGAGCAGCTCCGTGAGGTGGGTCGAGAGCACGGTCGCGGCGTCGACGACGGTGTAGCCCTTGAGCGAGGCCTCCTCCTTGAGGCTGGCATCGACCCAGGTCGCGGGCAGGCCAAAGGTCGGCTCGGTGGTATGGATGCCGGGCACCTGCACCTGGCTGCCGCCGGGGTCCATGACCATGAAGTGGTTCGGCCAGATCTTGCCGGTGCCGGCGTCGACCTCCTTGATCTTGATGATGTAGGTGTTGGCCTCGAGCTGGACGTTGTCCAGGATGCGCACCGCCGGCATCACGAAGCCCATCTCGATCGCCAGCGAGCGGCGCAGCGCCTTGATCTGCTCGGTGAGGCGGTCGGTGCCGTCGGGGCCGTTGACGAGCGGCAAGAGCGCATAGCCGAGCTCGATCTTCAGGTCGTCGATCTTCAGCGCCGCCGAGATCGGCTCCTCCGCAGCCGCAGCGCCCGGCGCTCCGGGCTGACCGGAAGCGGGCGCGGCCTTGGCGGCTTCCTCGGCCTTGACGGTGGTGCGCTTGTGGTTGCGCGCGGTCCAGGCCAGCGCGCCGGCGCCGGCGCCGAGCGCCAGGAAAGGGATGGTCGGAATGCCCGGCAGCGCCGCCAGCACCAGCATGACCGCCGAGGACATCGCGAGGGCCTGCGGATAGCCGGAGAACTGCTTCATCAGCGCCTTGTCGGCGGCACCGGAGACGCCGGCCTTGGAGACGAGCAGGCCGGCCGCGGTCGAGACGATCAGCGCCGGCACCTGGGTGACGAGGCCGTCACCGACGGTCAGCAGCGTGTAGCTGCGGCCGGCGTCGGCGAAGGAGAGGCCCTGCTGCGCAACGCCGATGATCATGCCACCGACGACGTTGATGAAGACGATCAGAAGGCCGGCGATGGCATCGCCGCGGACGAATTTCGAGGCACCGTCCATGGCGCCGAAGAAGCCGCTCTCGTCCTCCAGCGCCTTGCGGCGCTCCTTGGCGATCTTTTCGTCGATCAGGCCGGCGGAGAGATCGGCGTCGATCGCCATCTGCTTGCCGGGCATGGCGTCGAGGTGGAAGCGCGCGGCGACTTCGGCGATGCGGCCCGAACCCTTGGTGATGACGACGAAATTGACGATGATCAGGATGGCGAAGACGATGATGCCGATGACGAAATTGCCGCCCATCACGAAGCTGCCGAAGGCTTCGATGACGTGACCGGCCGCATCCGTGCCCTCGTGCCCGTGCGACAGGATCAGGCGCGTCGAGGCCATGTTGAGCGACAGCCGCAGCATGGTCGAGATCAGCAGGATGGTCGGGAAGGCGGAGAATTCCAGCGGCGCCTGGATGAACAGCGAGGTCATCAGGATCAGGATCGACAGCGTGATCGAGATCGCCAGGAACAGGTCCAGCACGATCGCGGGCAGCGGCAGGATCAGCACCACCAGGATGGTGAGGATGCCGAGCGCCAGCGCAATGTCGCCGCGCTTGAGGATGGTGACGATTTCGGAAAGGGAGGGGATCCCGGGCTTTCCGCCGCCTACGCCCTGTCCCGCGGTGACGTCGACCATGGTAGCTGCCTCCCCGCGCGACCGCCGTCCGCGCGCCCCAAACGTCTGCGCGGCGGCCGATGGGCCGCCGTTCCGAAAGTGAGGCACCGCACTGGCGTCCACGGGAGCTCCCGTTCTACGCGGCTGACGACACTCGACTTCACCCGGCAATTCTTGCCGGGTGTATGGTTAGCAAAGGGTTAACGGAGGGGGTGGGAGGAGGTCAGACCGGGGTGTTTCGGGGGGCATCCGGTCGTCATTCCGGGGCGCCCAGAGGGCGAGCCCGGAATCCATCGTGCCGCAGGGGTCGAGGGAAATGGATTCCGGGCTCGCGCCAAGACGCGCGCCCCGGAATGACAGTTGAGGGGGGATGCCCCTACTTTGCTTTCTGCATGCTGGTCACCGTATACCCCGAGGCCGCCTCCTCGGCCTCGAAAGTCACCTTGTCGCCGACCTTCACCTGCTTGAGCATGGCGGGGTCCTTGACGCGGTAGACCATGGTCATGGGCTCGTCCATGCCGAGGCTCTTGGCAGGGCCGTGCTTGAGCGTGATCTTGCCGGCGCCCTCGTCGATCTTCTTGACCTCGCCGCTGATGGAAGCGGCCTGCGCCACCGCGCCGACGGTCAGACCCAGCGTCAGCGCGAGCGCTGTGGCGATGCGGATGATCGGTTTCATTGATGTCTCCATTGTCTTCATTTCACGGTGACGTGGCCGACCATGCCGTAATCGCGATGGTCGGGGATCAGGCAGGAAAATTCGAAAGTACCGGGCTTGGTGAATTTCCAGACGATCTCGGCCGTCTTGTTCGGGGCAAGGCGCACCCCGTTGGGGTCGTCATGCTCCATATGCGGGTGCTTCTTCATCACCTCGGCATGCGCGAGATTCTCCTTGGTGGTGGCGAGCAGAAATTCGTGGTCCTCCTTGCCGACATTGCGCAGCACGAAGCGGATCTGCTCGCCGCGTTTGACATCGATCTTGGACGGCTCGTAGGACATTTCGCTCATCGCGATCTCGATGGTGCGCGCGGGCTTGTTGGGATCGCCGGGTTCGCCGGCCGAGAAGCCGTGATGGTCGTGCCCCTCGTGCGCGAGGGCGGGCCCGATTGAAAGCGCGGCCAGCGCCAGCACGGTGCCGATTGTTCTTGTCATTGTCGTCTCCGGTTGGTGGTTGATCGAAACGCGTGGTTACATCTTCATCTTGTGCGCCGGCGTGGCCGGCTGCCGCGCCGGCTCCGCCGTGGGCGCGGCGACCTCGTAGGCGACGGTGCCTTGCGGGAATTGATAAGGGCCGGGATCGCGGTAGTCGTCGCGTGCGAGGTCCTCGCGGATCTTCATCACCGTGAACATGCCGCCCATCTCGATCGGGCCGAACTGGCCGGCGCCCGTCATCATCGGCAGCGTGTTATCGGGCGCAGGCATCTCCATGTTGCCCATCGCCATGCCGGTCGAGCCCATCGCCATGCTGTCGGGCGCGAGCTTGCCGACCGCCTTGGCAAGGTCCTTGCGCGACACGCCGATCATGTTGCGCATGTCGTGGCCCATCGCATTCATGGTGTGGTGCGATTTGTGGCAGTGGAACGCCCAGTCGCCGGGATTGTCGGCGAGGACGTCGAACACGCGCACTGCGCCGACGGGAACGTCGGTGGTCGTTTCGGGAATTTGCGCGCTCTCCGGAATCCAGCCGCCGTCGGTGCAGGTCACCGCAAAACTGTGGCCGTGAAGATGGATCGGGTGGTTGGTCATGCTGAGATTGCCGATGCGCACGCGCACCTTGTCGCCGAGCCGCACGGCCAAGGGATCGATGCCGGGAAACACCCGTGAATTCCAGGCCCACATGTTGAAATCGGTCATCTCGTTGACCTTCGGCAGATAGGTGCCGGGATCGATCCGATAGGTGCTCATCACGAAGACGAAGTCGCGATCGACGGGCCGGAAATTCGGATCGCGCGGATGCACGACGACCATGCCCATCATGCCCATCGCCATCTGCACCATCTCGTCCGAATGCGGGTGATACATGAAGGTCCCGCTTTTCTTCATCTCGAACTCGTAGACGAAGGTCTTGCCTGGCTCGATATGCGGCTGATTCAGTCCGCCGACGCCGTCCATGCCGCTCGGCACGATCATGCCGTGCCAGTGCACGGTGGTGTATTCGGGCAGGTGATTGGTGACGAAGATGCGGACCTTGTCGCCTTCGACCGCCTCGATGGTCGGTCCCGGCGACTGGCCGTTGTAGCCCCACAAATTCACCTTCATGCCTTCGGCGAATTCGCGCACCACCGGTTCGGCGACGAGATGGAATTCCTTCCAGTCGCCGTTCATGCGGAACGGCAGCGTCCAGCCGTTCAAGGTGACGACGGGCCGGTAGTCAGGACCGCTGCTGGGGTGCAGCGGCGGCTGCATCACAGCCTTGTCCATGTGGGCTGCTTCCGGAATTGATGCTGCCTGGACGCGGCCGCTGACGGCCGACGCGCTGACAAGCGCGGCGGTGCCCAAAAATCCTCGGCGGGAAAACATGCTGGTCTCCATGTCAGTGACCGCCATCGGCAGGTGCTGCCGCGGCAATTGTGGTTGGACCATCCTCGCCAGAACCAGCCGCGCCGCCACCGTTGACGGCTGTCTGCAACTCGGACTGGGCAAGGAAGAAGTTTTGCTTGGCGTCAATGGCGCCGCGCAGCGAGGCGAGGCGCTGCCGGGCTTCGGTTAGGAGCGCGAAGATGTCGACCTGCATACTGGAGAAGCGAAGCTGCATCTCCTCGGTGATAATCTTGCGCAGCGGCAGGATCTCGCGCTGATAATGGCTGGCGATGTCGTAAGTCGAGCGATAGACCCGATAGGCATCGCGCGCTTCCGAGCGGACGTTGACGGCGCGCTCGGTCAGGCGATTGAAGGCGAGGTTGTAGGTCTCCGCGGCCTGACGCACGCGCACCTCGCCGCCGTCGAAGATCGGGATCTGGAACTGCACGTCGAAACCGCGTTCGCGGAACGGCGCGCCCTCCGGATCCTGCGTCCGGCGGGAGATGCCGGCGAGATCGAGCAACGTGACGAAACGCGTCGCCTCGGTGAGATCAAGCGATTTCGCCAGGGCCGCCAGCTCCAGCCGCGCGATCTGCAAGTCGATGCGGTGGGCGACCGCATCGGCTTCGATCGAGGGCAGGGCCTGCGGCCGGCGCGGCAGCGACGGCAATGCGTTGGGCAGGCGGAAATCAAGGCCGTCGTCCCACAGCCCCATCAGCCGGGCCAGCTTTTCGCGCGCGCTGGTCGCTGCCTGGCGCGCAGTGGCGAGATCGGCGGTGGTCTCGGCATAAAACACCTGCTCTCGGGCCTGGTCGAGCTTGTTGACCGAGCCGGTCTCGCCGAGCTTGACGGCGAGCTGGGCGGTCGATTCCGCCGTCGCCTTTGCGTCCGTCAGCAGCGCCACCATTTCGTTGTCGGCGACCGTGCGGACATAGGCGCGCCGCACCTCGGCCGCGAGCCGCAGCGTCGCCAGTGCTGCGCGCAACTGCGCCTGGCGAAAGCGATCGCGTGCGATCTCGGAGCGGAACGGCAGCGTGGCCAAAGCCAGGATGTCGCCGACCACCTGGCGTTCGATTTCGCTGGCGCCATTGCCCGAGATTCGTGAGACCGAGAACACCGGATTGGACGGCAGGCTCTGCTCGACCAGATCGGTCTCGGCCAGCGCCAGCTCGTTATAGGCGGCCTGCAGCCCCTTGTTATTGAGCAGCGCGATCTGCACGGCCGCCTCGATGCTCAGCATCCGCGACAGCAGCCGGCGGACGGTTGCGTCGACGGCTTCCGCGCCCTCGGCCGAGCGGACGAAGGCGACATCCTTCTTGACGGTCCGGCTCGTCAGCTCCGAAACCGTCGTCATGCCGCCGTCGGGCGAGAATGCCGCGCAGCCGGACAGAGCGAACGTGGCAAGAACGAGCAGACCTCGAGCGAGATGGCGTATCATGGCGCGCTCCTACCGGTCTTGCTTGTGTTGTGGCGCGACGGCGTCGTTGCGGTCCCGCCATGGGGCCGGCGTCGCAGGCCGCAAGCCCGTGTAGGGCGCAGTCGTGGAGCGATAGCCGGTCCGTGTGACCTTTGCCGCGGGATCGGCGGGGTCGGCGATGACAAGCGGCGCGGCCGCCGGCATGCAGCCGGACAGCGCCAGCGTGATCATGGCGAGCAACGGCCAATGGAATCGGACGTGTCGTCCGCGCACCAAAGATGCAGCGGACTGCGCCCCGGAAAGCGTCAGCATGAGTTATCCCTGATCTGGCAGATGACCAAAGCCGTGCACGCACAGGCGCGCGCGGCCTCAAATCGTCGTATCAGCTCAGGCGATGGGGGGGCGGTAGAGCAGGGGCGGCGCCTCGCTGCGCAGGCTGGTCACGATCTCGGGCGCGCAGGCGGAGATCGGCTGGAGCGGCGTCGCGACGCTGGGCAGGTCGGCTGGCAGCGCGACGACGCACATCATCGCGCAGCACGGGCCGGGTGAGCCCTTGCCGTCATGATGATGCGGTGAAGGGACGTCCTGAGCGGCGACATGCTGGTGCGCGTGCATCCCGGCGTGATCATGCGACGTGCCGCCATGCATGTGGCCGGTTGCCAGCTGCTGGCGCGCCGGCGCGAGCTCGGCGAGCAGTGCGTCATCGAGGCATGGCGCCGGGCCGTTGCCCCAGGCAAGGCTTGCCGCCGGCGCGAGCACGCAGAACAGGTAGGCGAGCGCGACGAGGCGCCCCACCCTGATCCGCATCGATCGCGTCAATTGCAGCAACATTCCGCTGTCATGCTCCGCGCGGCAATGTTGCACACGCAGATTGCAAACTAATGGCAAAACACATGTTCGCCAAGCTCCTTCTTACCGCAGCGCACCGCGCATGCCCAATATCGCGGCAGGATGCTTGACCATGAGACGCGTAGCGAACATGGTTCCCGCCGTGCACGCACCAAATCACCCAGGACAGAAACCGGCCTCCTTCAGCCCTGACTCCCGTCAGGCCTGGGTGCGGCTCGCGATTGCGCTCGTGATCGGCTCGATCGGGGCCGTCGGCATGTGGGCGGTCGTGGTGGTGATTCCCATCGTGCAGGCCGAGTTCGCGGCGACGCGCGGCGCGGTGTCGCTCGCCTTTACGCTGATGATGTTCGGCTTCGGACTTGGCGGCGTCATCGCCGGCAAGATCACCGACCGATTCGGCATCGTGCCGGCGATGGCGATCAGTATCGCCTTTCTCGGCGTCGCCAACGTGCTCGCGGGCTTGTCTGGTCATCTCTGGCAGTTCGTAGCGGCCTATTTCCTGATCGGGCTCGGCACATCGGCGACCTTCGCGCCGCTGATGGCGGAGGCCTCGCACTGGTTCGAGCGCTATCGCGGGCTCGCGGTGACCATCGTCGCGAGCGGCAATTACGTCGCCGGCACGATGTGGCCGCCGCTCGTCAGCTGGGGCACGCAGACTGTCGGCTGGCGCACCACTCATATCGGCATCGGCATCGCCTGTGCGAGCGCGATGACGGCGCTGGTACTGGTCCTGCGTGCGCAGATGGGCGACGACAAGGTTCGTAATCACGCCAATGCGCCGCCGCCGCGCATCGATCTCGGGCTTTCGACCAACACGCTGACCGTGCTGCTCTCGATCGCCAGTATTTCCTGCTGCGTCGCCATGGCGATGCCGCAAGTGCATATCGTGGCCTATTGCGGCGATCTCGGTTACGGCGTGGCGCGCGGCGCCGAGATGCTGTCGTTGATGATGGGTTGCGGCATCGTCAGCCGGATCGGCTCGGGCTATCTCGCCGACAAGATCGGCGGCATCCGCACGCTGCTGATCGGGTCGGTGGCGCAGGGTTTTGCCCTGGTGTTCTACCTGTTCTTTGACAGCCTCTCCTCGCTTTATCTGATCTCAGCGATGTTCGGCCTGTTCCAGGGCGGTATCGTGCCGAGCTACGCCATCATCGTGCGCGAGGCGATGCCGGCGAGCGAAGCCGCAACCCGCGTCGGCATCGTGATCTTTGCCTCCGTGTTCGGCATGTCCTTTGGCGGCTGGGTGTCCGGCATCATCTTCGATGCCACCGGCTCCTACGCCGCGGCGTTCGCAAACGGCGTTGCGTGGAACGCCCTCAATGTCGGCATCGTCTTGACGCTGCTGATCCGCTCGCGGATGAACGCGGCCAAGACGGGACCTGGTTTTGCAACCTAGGACGGCGCCACGTGCGAGCCTCCGCTGGATCTGGTTGAGCCTCGCTGTCGTGCTGCTGGATCAGGGCACGAAACAGCTCGTCGTCAATCTGCTGGAGCCGGAGCGTCCGGTGCTCATTCTGTCGTCCACGGCACTGCCGTCGATCGATTTTCTACGGTCCTATAACAAAGGCGTCTCGTTCAGCCTTCTGCGGTTCGCGGACAATGCCCAGCGTTGGCCGCTGGTCGCTCTGTCCCTTCTGGCCTGCGGACTGCTGGGCTGGTGGCTCCGCCGCGTGCCGCCGCGCCAGCCGATCCTGGCAACCGGACTTGCGCTGATCATCGGCGGCGCGTTCGGCAATCTGCTGGACCGTGCCCGGCTCGGCTCGGTGATCGATTTCGTCCATTTCTCCTACAAGGACTGGTCGTTCGCCATCTTCAATGTCGCCGACACGGCCATCACCCTGGGCGCCATCACGACCGTGGTGTCCCTAATGCTCGAGGCGGCTTAAACCGCCTGTCCCGCCTTCAGCAGCGAGCAGCCAGTGATCTTGTAGCTTCCGTCCGCTTGCTGCTCCAGCGTGTAGAGCGCTTCTCAGGCTTCGCCATTGGCGTCGATGATGTGAACGCGCTGGGCAATTGAGCTACCCTCGGTCTTGCTGTCGCCGAACTCAAAACTCTTGTGGCGATAGACCGGAGCGTAGCCGTTCTGCACCATCGACATGAAGATGTCGGGCGCCGGGAAGATCTGCTGGATCGACGGCGCGGCATAGGAATAGGCCGCGCTTGCATCGTCACGGACGAAGGCTTGCTCCTGGGCGCGGATCACGCCCTGCGCCGCCGTGACGTCGTCGGCGCGCGCGGCGAGGGGGCTGAAGGCAAGAGCGAGGGCGACGAGCAAGGCGGCAATGCGCATGGCAGGCTCCGCGTTGATATCCCGGCGATACTGACCCTAACACGATCTTGGAAAGTACGGACGGGCTATCGCTTCCGTTTCACCGCCGCCTTCGCAGGCTTGACCGTGCGCGTCGTGGCCTTCGCGTCGGGCTGCACGCGCAGTCCGTCCACAAACACGTCGAGCATCCGCAGCACCGAGGATTGCCAGCCGGGCTGGTCGTGCATGTAGCACATGCCGAAGAACGCGCGCAGCAAGTCCTCGGGACTGATGTCGGCGCGCATCACGCCGGTTGCGACCGCGCGATCGAGCAGCGAGCCGACCGCCTTGGTCAGGCGCTCGAAGGAGAAAGCATGCAACTCGGACCCGCTCTGCACCGCGAGCGCCAAGGCTGCCACCATGCCCTTCTTGGTGGCGACGAATTCCACACCCGACCGCAGCCAGCGCCTGAGCGCCTCGACCGGATCATTGACGTGCTTCAGCTGCTCGGCGAGCTCGCTGAGCTGCTCGACCTCACGCCGGTACACCGCCTCAAACAGGTCCTCGCGCGTCGGGAAATGCCGGTAGAGCGTGCCGATGCCAACGCCCGCGCGCTTGGCCACGGCCTCGAGGCTTGCTTCCGGGCCACCCGCGCTGAACACGGCCTTGGCCGCTTCGAGCACGCGCTCGCGATTGCGCATGGCATCGGCGCGGGGCTTGCGGGTCTGGTCGGTGTGGTCGTCCATATCAGGCAATGTAGATCACGAATTGGTTAGATTGAACCCTTGCAGGGCTGCATCGCGTTGTCAGCGCACGGGCTTTTGACGAATTCCAAATATTTTTCGGCGGCTCTTGTTAAACGGAGGGTGCCTCCGTATCTTCGCGGGTGTCGGCCCGGAACATGTCCACGCCGGCGCGATATCGACGGTGGCCACGGCGGTGGCGCGCCGAACGATGAGCCATGTCCAAATCTGATCGGAGCCTTGTATGAACCACTCCATCAGCCTCACCGTGAACGGTGCGCGGCGCGACTTCGTCCTCGACGATCCTCGCGTCACGTTGCTCGATCTCCTGCGTGAGCGCCTCCATCTCACAGGAACCAAGAAGGGATGCGACCGCGGCCAGTGCGGCGCCTGCACCATTCTCGTCGACGGCAAGCGGATCAATTCCTGCCTCGCGCTCGCCATCAGCCATGACGGCGCCGACATCCTTACCATCGAAGGCATTGCGCGCGGCGACCAGCTTCACCCCGTGCAGGCCGCCTTCATCGCCCATGACGGATTCCAGTGCGGCTTCTGCACGCCCGGCCAGATCATGAGCGCGATCGGCATGATGCAGGAGGCGCAGGCCGGCAACGATCCCGAACGCATCCGCGAATGCATGAGCGGCAATCTCTGCCGCTGCGGCGCCTATGACGGCATCGTCGATGCCGTGCTTGAGGCCCAGGCCGGTGCCGACGCAACCAACCAGAGGCGCTCCGCATGAAACAGTTCGATTATGTCAAGCCGGCCACGGTCACCGAAGCCGTTGCCGCCGCTGCCCAGCCGGGCGCCGCTTATCTTGCCGCCGGCACAAATTTGCTCGATCTGATGAAGGGTAACGTCAGTCGTCCGGATCGTCTGGTCGATGTCACGCATCTCGAAGGGCTTGATCGGATCGAGCGCCTCGCGGACGGCTCGTTGCGGATCGGTGCACTCGTGAGCAATGCCGACCTTGCGCATGATGCGGAGTTCGCGAAGGCCTATCCGGCGATCGCCGAAGCGCTTCTCTCCGGGGCCTCCGCGCAATTGCGCAACGCCGCGACCGTGGGCGGCAATCTGTTGCAGCGGACACGTTGCGCGTATTTCTACGACACGGCCAGCCGTTGCAACAAGCGCGAGTCCGGCAGCGGCTGCGACGCCCGCGATGGCGAGAGCCGCACCCATGCCGTGCTCGGCTGGAGCGAGAGCTGTATCGCGACCCACCCCTCGGACTTCTATGTGCCGCTGGTTGCGCTCGATGCCATTGTCGAGATCGAAGGCAAGAATGGTCGCCGCGAGATCGCGCTCGAGGAACTGCATCGTCTGCCGGGCAATACGCCCGAACGTGAGTCAGCGCTCGAACCCGGTGACCTCATCGTCGCCGTGCGTCTGCCGCCCGCGGCACGTGGGTTTGCCGCACATACGCGCTATCTCAAGGTCCGCGAGCGAACGTCTTACGCGTTCGCCATTGTCTCGGCCGCGGCGGCGCTGCGGATCGAGAACGGCAAGGTCGCGGAAGCCCGGCTCGCGCTTGGCGGTGTTGCCGCAAAGCCCTGGCGTGCTCGCGCCGCCGAGGATGTCCTCAGGGGCGTCGCGCCCACCGCAGATGCCTTCCAGGAAGCCGCCTGGCGCGCGCTCACCGACGCACAGCCGTCCGGTGACAATGCCTATAAGATCGAGCTGGCGCGCCGCATCGTCGTGCGCGCACTGACCCTTGCCGCTGCCGGGACACCTGCGCGCATCCCCGCGCTGCCGGCATCTCCCTTTCCTTCGACCTCTGGAGCCATTCATGCCTGAGCTCAATCTCACCAGTGCTCCCGCCCACCTCCGTCACGGCTCGAGCATCGGCCAGCCGCTGACCCGTCGCGATGGCGTGCTCAAGGTCAGGGGCCAGGCGACCTACGCTGCTGACAACCATCTGCCCGGCATGTTGTTCGCGGTGATGGCCGTGTCCAGCATCGCGCATGGCCGCGTGACCTCGCTCGATGTCGCTGCCGCGAAGCGTCATCCCGGCGTCGTCGACGTCATGACGCCGGATCACAAGCCGCAGCTCGCGATCGACCCTGAAATCAAGACCAATCCATTCGTGTTCCGGATGGAGGTGCTGCAAAGCAATGAAGTCCGCTACGCCAATCAGCCTATCGCGGTCGTGATCGCCGAGACGCTGGAGGCGGCGACGGAAGGCGCGGTGCTGCTGGCGCCTCGATATGAGATGCTGCCCGCGCTGATCGGGCTTGATGCGGGCAAGAGCTACGTGCCCCCCGTCGTTGGCGTCGGCAATCCCGCGGAAAATCATCGTGGCGATGTCGCGGCAGGGCTCGCGTCAGCCGACAAGCAGATCGACGCGACTTACGAGACGCCGGCGCAATATCACAATGCCATGGAGCCGCATGCGATCGTGGCTCACTGGAACGGCGACCATCTTCAGATCGACATGCCGACCCAGGGATTGATGCTGTCGTTGGCGCGCGTTGCCGAGCTGTTCGGTATTGCGCATGACAAGATCCACATCCGCAGTCCGTTCCTCGGCGGTGGTTTTGGCTCGAAGGGGCTGATGGCCGGTCCTCCGGTCCTTGGCATCATGGCCGCGAAGCTGGTCGGCAGGCCGGTCAAGCTGGTGCTACGCCGTGAGCAGATGTATGGCCCGGTCGGCCACCGTGCGCCGACACGCCAGCGCTTGCGCATCGGGGCCGACGCCGAAGGGCACCTGACCGCGCTCGATCACCACGCGCGCACGGTGTCGAGCACGTTCGATGATTTCTACGAGCCGGCGGCGGATGCCTCGCACACGCTCTATGCGGCGCCCGCAATCCGCACCTCGCATGACGCGGTGCGCGTCAACACCGGCACGCCATTGTTCATGCGTGCGCCGGGCGAGGCGACGGGCTCGATTGCACTGGAAAGTGCGATCGACGAGATGGCCTGGGCCTGCGGCATGGATCCGCTCGCCTTCCGCCTGAAGAACTATGCCGAGGTCGAGCCGATCACGGGAAGACCCTTTTCCTCGAAAGCGCTGCGTGCCTGTTACGATCAGGGCGCGGCGCGTTTCGGCTGGGCGAAGCGCTCGCTTCAGCCGCGACAGATGCGCGACGATGCCGGACTGCTGGTCGGCTGGGGGATGGGCACCGCGACGTTCCCCGCGCTGATGTTCCAGGCTGAAGCGCGTGCCGTGATCCGTCGTGACGGCACCGGCGCAATGGAGATCGGCGCGCATGACATGGGGCAGGGCGCCTGGACGGCGCTGGCCCAGATCGCCGCCGATGCCGTCGGTCTCGATATCGACCGCGTCACGTTCAAGGCCGGTACGTCCGATCTGCCTGATGCTGGCATCGCCGGCGGCTCGGCCCATACGGCGACCGCGGGGGCTGCGATCCACAGTGCCGGCGCCGCGGTGATCGCAAAGCTCGCCGATCTTGCCACCAAAGACGAGCGATCGCCGTTGTTCGGCGCCGGCAATGCCGGCGTGATCGCGCGCGACGGCAAGTTGATCCGGCGTGACGATGAGAGCCGCAGCGAGAGCTATGGCGACATCCTCGCTCGCGCAGGCGTCGCCGAAGTCGAGGCGCGCGGCACCGGCGCGCCGAATCCGGCGGCGATGGAGGAATACGCGATGCACGCCCATGGCGCGGTGTTTGCGGAAGTGAAGGTCGATCCCGAGCTCGGCCAGATCCGTGTCACCCGCATGGTCGGCGCCTTCGCGGCGGGACGCATCGTCAATCCGCATCTGGTGAGGAGCCAGCTGTTCGGCGGCATGATCTGGGGCATGTCCTTCGCGCTGCACGAGGAAGCGATCACCGACCGCCGCAGCGGCCGGATCATGAATGCCAATCTCGGCGAGTACCACATCCCGGTGAATGCCGACGTGCCACCGCTCGACGTGATCACGGTCGAGGAGCACGACCCGCATGTGAATGCGCTCGGCATCAAGGGCGTCGGTGAGATCGGCATCACCGGCAGCGCCGGCGCGGTCGCCAATGCGGTCTGGCACGCGACCGGCGTGCGGGTGCGCCGTTTCCCGATCCGGATCGAGGAGCTGCTGACGCAGCGCTGAGGTCCGACGAATCGATGCTGCCGCAAGCGCGATGATGATTCATCGGAATCTCATCGCGCTTTAGCGTATCGCGTCCGACGGCTTGTCGATGTCTGCGGACGGCTTTACCGGAAACAGCCGCGCGGTCGAAGAAATCGTGATGTTGCGCTTGCATTTCGACTCGTCGCTGTCGCTCTTGCTCTCGCGCTTGGCGGCAAAGACGTCGTCGAGTCGATTGACGACGAGCATGGCGTGATCGCGCTCCAGCGTGTCCGGATTCTTGCCCTGCTCGCTTGAACGGAATACGGCGCCCTTGAAGTCACCGCTGATCTCGTAGTCGCAGCCACCCTTCCAGTCGGCCTGCCACCATTTCCAGCCCTGGGCGTCGACCGCACCGTCCTTGTCCACGGTGATCCTGATGATGGCATTGTAGGCGAGCAAGTGCCGGCGAGGCCGACGCGCTTGTCGTCGAAACCCTCGAGCAACGCGATGCGTTCGCGTTGCAGGCTGTTGAGATGATCGCGTCCGGACACCGTATAGTGCATCGCCGAGGTCTGCTTCTCCCAGGCCGGATGCAGGAATTCGGGATATTGCAGGGTCTGGCTGCTCACCCAGTGGCGCTGGTCGTCCGTCAGCGCGCGCCGCGTTGCGTCGTCCAGGCGCGGCAGCAGTGCTTTCCATGCGCGGTTGAGCCGCTGGTCGTTCGCGGCCAGATCCGGGTCCGCGCAGATCTCCTCGTCAGTGGCCGTTTCCGGTCGCACGCAGTCGAAGGTCGGCGTCACGAAGCTTGTATCGACCTTGTCGGTCCCATCCTGCTTGGCGCTCGCGAAATAGGTGCCGGTGATCTGACCGGGGTGATCGCAATCAGGATCATTCGACGAGAACCATTGCTCCTCGGTGGCCTGGAGAACGACGCGGAGCGTATCGCCCTGGCGTCGCAACTTGATCGAGACCGGATCGGCAGGCTTCGCGCCGGGCTCGGAGGGTTGCGTCGGGACCGTAACGCCGGCGAGCCAGCCATCTGCGCCCGGCTTGAGAGTGGCGTTGAGCTTGCATTCCCAATGCTTGTCGCTGCCATAGTCGGAGTTCAATTCGGCGTCGAGACGATAGCTGCCCGACTCGGTTGCGGTGACAGTGACACCGCCGAGTGCGTTGGCCCAGGCGCCCCCCAGGCCGTCGCGGCCGAAACCGCGTGCGAGATCATCGAGCGCAGTCGCGCGCCGGCGCAGCGCGTCGGCCAGGTTCTGGCGGAGCTCGGCCTCGTCGGCTTGCTCGACGGTATAGGCAGCCTCCTGGATCATCTCGTTGAACCAGGCCTGGTCGCGCTTGAGCAGGGGCCGGATGTTGGCCGGGGCCTTGGTGACCGCAGCCGCAAAGGATGCGTCGACCGCGGCGACCAGCTTGTCGTAGCCGTTTGCCTTGCAGAATTCGCTGGTGCCTTCGATCTTGCTGCCGTCGGAGTTTTGCGCGCAGAGCGTCATCGCCATCGGCCCTCTGCTGCTGGCGCGCAAGGTATCGTCCATCGCGTTGGCGGCGGCGGGACAGAGCAGCGCGGCTGCAAGCAGCGTAAGGCGCACTGGCACGGACATGGACGGTCCTTGGTCGAAGCAGGTCAGGATCTGCTCCTTGGTCGCCCGTTCCGTCGCTCTGGTTCAGGAAGCGGGGGCGTTGCGTCCGCCCTAATGGCCGGGTCAGTTCATCATCCGGCGGAGAGCTTTGACCTGCTCTCGCTGCTTTTCGATATACTCCGCGAGAGCCTTGCGCAGCTCGCGCGAGTAGAGCTTGTCGGTATCCTGCTGAACCTTGTCGAGCGCGGCTTCGGCATTGGCGAGAGTGGTCTTCATGGGGGAGCCCTCCGACGAAGCGGCCCCGGAGTGCCTAGGAGTCCGGGGCCATAACCTCAGCACCTTTGCGCGAGGCTGCTCGGCTACAAGATTGACGATAGGCGGGATTCGGCGTGCGGAAATTGAGGTGGCTCAAGCGCGGCCGATTTCATTTCGTTTTCTTTCCGTATTCGTCCGGACCGAATTCCTTGAGCCATCGCAAAGAGGTTGGAGCGAACGTGAAGGCGCCTCAAAACGTCGGCGGCGTGCAGGCCGAGATCACCTCGCACGGCTTGCCGCCGACGCAGCGAAAGCGATGCGGGCGTCGGCTCTCGAAATAATAGGCATCGCCGGGATTGAGGATGCGGCGTTCGTCCTCGACGGTGACCTCGAGCTTGCCTGAGATCACGATGCCGCCCTCCTCGCCCTCATGAACGAGGTGCACGCGCCCGGTGTCGCTGCCGGGCTCGTAACGCTCTTTCAGAATTTGCAGGCTGCGGCCGAACAGATTGTCGCCGACTTGCCGATAGGAGATCGGCTTCTTGCCGACCTCGGTCAGCTCCTCTGCGCGATAGAAGATCTTGCGCCGCGACTCCGGCTCGAGCGCGAAGAACTCGGCGAGCCCCATCGGGATGCCATCGAGGATGCGCTTGAGCGCGCCGACGCTGGGGTTCATCTGGTTGGATTCAATCAGCGAGATCGTCGAATTGGTGACCCCGGCGCGCTTTGCCAGCTCGCGCTGCGACAGCTTCTGGCGCGCCCGGATGAATCGCAACCGTCCACCGATGTCGACGCTCATGCAGAATCCCTGTTGCAGATGTTGCGGATCGCGCAAATATGGACCCGCTGGCCCAGTAAAATCAATGGCTTGCAGGTTGCCAGAAAAGGACTTGTTGCGCTATCGAAGCCGTGGCTCTGCTATGCCGTCAGCAAAGGAGCGTGGCCCGTGACCCTTCATCAGATTCCGAACACTATCAAGACCGACTCGTTCTGGATGCCGTTCACGGCCAACCGCCAGTTCAAGAAGGCGCCGCGCCTGTTCTCCTCGGCCGAGGGCATGCACTACACCACCGTCGACGGCCGCAAGGTGATCGACGGCTCCGCGGGCCTCTGGTGCGTCAATGCCGGCCACGGCCGCAAGCAGATTGCCGCTGCGGTCGAGCGGCAGCTGATGACGCTGGATTTCGCGCCGACCTTCCAGATGGGGCACCCTCTGGCGTTCGACTTCGCCGAGCGTCTCGCCGAGATCGCGCCGAAGGGTCTCGACCGCGTCTTCTTCACCAACTCCGGCTCTGAATCGGTCGACACCGCGCTGAAGATCGCGCTCGCCTATCATCGCGCCACCGGCCAGGCGAGCCGCACCCGCCTGATCGGACGCGAGCGCGGCTATCACGGCGTCGGCTTCGGCGGCACCTCGGTCGGCGGCATGGTCGCCAACCGTCGCGCCTTCACCACCCTGCTGCCTGGTGTCGACCATATCCGCCACACCCACGATCTGTCCCGCAACGCCTTCGCCAAGGACCAGCCCGAGCATGGCGCCGAGCTCGCCGATGATCTCGAGCGTCTGGTGGCCTTGCACGGTGCCGAGACCATTGCCGCCGTCATCGTCGAGCCGGTGCCCGGTTCGACCGCGGTGTTGCCGCCGCCGAAGGGCTATCTGCAGCGTCTGCGCGAGATCTGCGACAAGCACGGCATTCTCCTGATTTTCGACGAGGTCATCACCGGCTTCGGCCGTCTCGGCACGCCTTTCGCCGCCAATTTCTTCGGTGTTACGCCGGACCTGATGACGACGGCCAAGGGCATCACCAACGGCACCATTCCCTGCGGCGCGGTGTTCGCCAGCCGCAAGGTGCATGACGGCATGATGGTCGGCCCCGAGAACCAGATGGAGCTGTTCCACGGTTACACCTATTCGGCGCACCCGACCGCCTGCGCTGCTGGTATCGCCACGCTCGACATCTACAAGGACGAGGGCCTGCTCACGCGTGGTGCGACCATGGCCGAATACTGGCGCGATGCGCTGCATTCGCTCAAAGGCCTGCCCAACGTCGTCGATATCAGAAATTGTGGCCTGATGGGTGCGGTCGAGCTGGCGCCGCGTGATGGCGTCGTCGGCGCGCGCGGCTACGACGTGATGGTCGACTGCTTCAACACCGGCCTTTACCTGCGCATGAGCGGCGACAGCTTCGCGATGTCGCCCCCGCTCATCGTCGAGAAGAGCCACATCGACCAGATGGTCTCGATCCTCGGCGACGCCATCAAGAAGGTGGCCTGATAATTGCTCTCGCCGTTGCGGAGTTTTACCTTGCAGCGGCGAGCGTGATGCCGCGGGAGTTTGACCAAGCGTGAAAGTTCTGATCCTCGGCAGCGGTGTCATCGGTGTCACCTCTGCCTACTACCTCGCCCGTGCCGGCCATGAGGTGACGGTCGTCGACCGTCAGGCGGAGCCAGCACTGGAGACCTCCTTTGCCAATGCCGGCGAGGTGTCGCCCGGCTATTCTTCGCCATGGGCCGGCCCCGGCGTGCCGGTCAAGGCGGTCAAGTGGCTGTTGATGAAGCACGGCCCGCTGGTGATCCGGCCGAAGATCGACCCTGTGATGTGGGTCTGGCTGCTCAAGATGCTGCGCAATTGCACCAGCGCGCGCTATGCGGTCAACAAGAGCCGGATGATTCCGATCGCGGAATACAGCCGCGATTCCTTGCGCGATCTGCGCCGCGACATCGGCATTCAATATGACGAACGTTCGAAAGGAACGCTGCAGCTGTTCCGCTACCAGGCGCAGCTCGACGGCACCGGCGAAGACGTCGCCGTGCTCAAGCAGTACGGCGTGCCTTACGAGACGCTGAGCCGCGAAGGCTGCATCGCGGTCGAGCCGGCGCTTGCGGGCGTGAAGGAAAAGTTCGTCGGCGGCCTTCGCCTGCCGCAGGACGAGACCGGTGACTGCCACATGTTCACCCAGGCGCTGGCCAAGCATGCGCAGGCGCTTGGCGTGCGCTTCCTGTTCAACACAGGCATCGACCGCATCGAGACCGACGGCGGGCGCGTCAGCGGTGTCGCGACCGGCGCAGGCCTGTTGCAGGCCGACAGTTACGTGCTTGCGCTCGGAAGCCATTCGTCCCGGATGGTCGCGCCGCTCGGGATCTCGCTGCCGGTCTATCCGGTGAAGGGCTATTCGATCACGGTGCCGATCAAGGAGGCCTCCGGCGCGCCGGAATCGACCGTCATGGACGAAAGCTACAAGGTCGCGATCACGCGCCTCGGCAATCGCATCCGTGTCGGCGGCACCGCTGAAATCTCCGGTTTCTCGACCAAGCTCTATGAGGCGCGCCGCGCCACGCTCGACCATTCGCTGACCGATCTATTCCCGCGCGGTGGCGATCTGTCGAAGGCAACGTTCTGGAGCGGTCTTCGTCCGATGACGCCGGATGGCCCGCCCGTGATTGGCCCGACGAAGTATGCCAATCTCCACCTCAACACCGGCCACGGCACGCTCGGCTGGACCATGTCCTGCGGTTCGGGGCGCGTGCTTGCGGATATGCTCTCGGGCAGGAAGCCTGAGGTCGATGTGAGCGAGCTGACCGTGGACCGGTATCAGCACCGGTTTGGGTAAGACTTTATCCCCTCGTCATTGCGAGGAGCTCTTGCGACGAAGCAATCCAGACTGCCTCGGCGGTGAGACTCTGGATTGCTTCGCTTCGCTCGCAATGACGTGGGAGAGAGCCTACGCCCCCGTCACGCAATTCACCCACAGCACCACGGCCTTCGCATCCTGCGCCGGATTGGAAAACCGATGTGGCCTGCGGCTGGCAAAACGAAAGCTGTCGCCGGTCTTCAGCGACCACGTCTCGCTGTCCACCGTCAGCATCATCTCGCCTTCGAGCACGAGGCCGGCCTCTTCGCCGTCATGGGTGTAGAGCTCGTCGCCGGCGGAGCCGCCGGGCTCCAGATGCACCAGGAACAGGTTGAGCTTGTTGTCGGCGCTCGCCGGACTCAGCAGCTGTTTCGAGACGCCGGTGCGCCAAAGCTTCAACTCGGGCCGTTGCAGTCCGCGCGTGACGACCTGATCGGATGTGCCGTCGGCACTCGGGCTGGCGCCAAACAACGCGGCGATGCCGACGCCGAGCACGTCGGCGAGCGTCGCCAGCACGCGCAAGGAGGGCGACGACAGGCCGCGCTCGATCTGGCTGAGGAAGCCGATCGAAAGCTCGGTGCGCGTTGCAACCGTTTCGAGCGAGAACTGCCTGACGCGCCGGAGATCCCGGATGCGGCGGCCGACCGTGACGTCCATTGCCGGCTCCGCTGGCTTCGCGGTAGCCTTCTTCCCGCGCGTATTGCCATTCCTGGCCGGCTTCGCCGCGGCCGGTTTGCGCATTCTTTTGCCACCGCTCACGTCAAACCGCTTCCTTCATGTGCATGAAAACCACTTGCGTCGTCGATGAAAGTGTGGCCAAATTTTCATATTGGTGAAAATAGGCCGAAACGGGTCGGTCCGCAACGTCTGCGATCAGGACGTGCGAGCGCCGACAACGGCCGGACCCAAAGGGGGATGCGATGAAGCGTTTTGGTCTGGCCGCGGTCGCGGCGCTCGCAATAGCAGCGATGATGCCGGCTCAGGCACAGCAGGTGCTGAAGGTCGGGTCGACGCCGACGGGCATTCCCTTCACCTTCCTCGACACCAAGACCAACACCATCCAGGGCATCATGGTCGATCTCATCACCGAGATCGGCAAGGATGCCGGCCTCAACGTGCAGATCGAGCCGATGCAGTTCTCGGCGCTGATCCCCTCGCTGACCTCGAGCAAGATCGACATCATCGCCGCCGCGATGTTCATCACCGCACCGCGCAAGGAGGTCGTCGATTTCTCCGACCCGATCTACACCTATGGCGAAGGCCTGGTCGTGCCGAAGACCGACACCAAGGCCTATACGACACAGGACGATCTGAAGGGGGAGACTGTGGGCGCGCAAGTCGGCACGGCCTTCGTCGATGCGTTGAAGAAGACCGGCCTGTTTGCCGACGTGAAGGCGTACGACACTATCCCCGACATCCTGCGCGACGTGAACACTGGCCGCCTCAAGGCCGGCTACGCCGACTATCCGATCCTCGCCTACAATCTAAAGCAGGGCGGCTTTCCCGAGGTGCGGCTCGTCGACGGCTACAAGCCCGTCACCATCGGCTCGGTCGGCATCGGCGTGCGCAAGGGCGAGACCGCGCTGCTTGCGAAGATCAACGCGTCGCTGGCGAAGCTCAAGGCCAACGGCACGATCGACAAGATCCTCGAGAAATGGGGCCAGAAGGCGCAAGGTTGATAGAGGCTGATAACGACTCATCGAAGGTTACCCGATGAAAGGCTTCTGGCACGACACCGCCGAGTTCTTCCCGATCCTGATGAACGGCGTCGCGCTGACGATCATCGTCACCATCGGCTCGCTGCTGCTCTCGACGGTGCTTGGCCTGATCTGGGCGATGATGCGGGTCTCCGGCATCAAGGCGCTGTCGATGCTCAGCGCCAGCCTAATCAACGTGATCCGCGGCATCCCGATCATCGTGCTGTTGTTCTACCTCTACTTTGTGATGCCCGATCTCGGCGTCACGCTGTCAGCCTTGCAGGCTGCCATCCTTGGCCTCGGCATTGCGTACTCGGCCTACCAGGCGGAGAACTTCCGCGCCGGCATCGAGGCCATCGACAGGGGCCAGATCGAGGCGGCGCAGTCGATCGGCATGGGCTGGTGGTTGACCATGCGCCGCGTGGTGCTGCCGCAGGCCGTGCGCATCGTGCTGCCGCCCTACGGCAACGTCATGATCATGATGCTGAAGGACTCCTCGCAGGCTTCGACCATCACGGTCGCTGAGCTCGCCCTTCAAGGCAAGTTGATTGCCTCCTCGACCTTCAAGAACACCAACGTGTTCACGCTGGTGGCGCTGATGTATCTCACCATGAGCATCCCGCTGATCCTGCTGGTTCGTCACTTCGAGAAGCGGGTCGGCAAGAAATGATCGAGCTGAGCGACGTCCACAAGAGCTTTGGCAAGGTCGAGGTGCTCAAGGGCATATCTGCCTCCGTGCAGAAGGGCGAGGTGGTCTGCATCATCGGGCCATCGGGCTCAGGCAAGTCCACCATCCTGCGCTGTATCAATGGGCTCGAAAGCTACGACCGCGGCGAGATCAGCGTCGAGGGCCTCAAGGTCGATCGCGATGCGCCCTCGATCGTGAAGGTCCGTACCCAAGTCTCGATGGTATTCCAACGCTTCAACCTGTTCCCGCACAGGACCGTACTGGAAAACGTCGTCGAGGGGCCGCTGTTCGTGAAGAGGGAGCCGCGTGCGCAGGTGCTCGAGCGCGGCCGTGCGCTGCTCACCCAGGTTGGCCTCGCCGAGAAGGCCGATGCGCATCCGCCGCAGCTCTCCGGCGGTCAGCAGCAGCGTGTCGCGATCGCGCGGGCCCTCGCCATGCAGCCGAAGGCGATCCTGTTCGACGAGCCGACCTCCGCGCTCGATCCCGAGCTGGTCGGCGACGTGCTCGGTGTGATGCGCAAGCTCGCCGACGACGGCATGACCATGGTCGTTGTCACCCATGAGATGGGCTTTGCTCGCGACGTCGCCGATCGCGTGCTGTTCATCGACGGCGGTGTCATCGTCGAGCAGGGGCCGGCCAAGACGCTGCTCAATCAACCCCAGCATCCACGCACGCAGGATTTTCTGCGCCGTGTGCTGCATCCGCTCTGACCGGGCTCTTTCATGACGACGCGCCTGCCTCTGCCGCCATCGCTCTATGCCGACACCGCCGTCGCGCCGGTTGCGACGCCGCCGCTCGACACGGACAAGAATGTTTCCGTCGCGATCGTCGGTGGTGGCTACACTGGTTTGTCCACGGCGCTGCATCTGGCCGAGCAGGGCGTCGAGGCACTGGTGCTGGAGGCTCAGGAGCCGGGCTGGGGCGCGTCCGGCAACAATGGCGGCCACACCAATCCCGGCTTGAAGCACGACCCCGATCAGATCGAGGCCGATTTCGGCCCCGAGCTCGGCCGCCGCATGATCGCGTTTTCCTACGGCACGCCGAACTTCACGCACGATCTGATCCGCCGCTACCAGATTCCCTGCGAAGCCCGGCAGAACGGTACGCTCCGCGCGGCCTACAACGAGGCCAGCGCTGCCGCGATCGAGAAGACCGCGCAGCAATGCATCCGTCGCGGCATGCCGGTGTCGTATCTGAATCGCGAGCAGGTGCGCGAGATGACCGGAACCGACCGTTACATCGGCGCCATGTTGGACAGCCGCGGCGGTGATCTGCATCCGCTCAGCTATGCCCGCGGCCTCGCGCGCGCGGCCATTTCCGTCGGCGTGAAGGTCCATGGCGAGACGCCGGCACTGTCGCTGCGTCGCGAGGGCAGCCGCTGGCGCATCGAGACGCCGCGTGCAGTCGTGCACGCCGACAAGGTATTGCTTGCGACCAACGGTTTCACCGGCGATCTCTGGCCAGCGCTCCGCCGCACCATCGTGCCGGTGTTTTCCTCGATTGCCGCGACCGCGCCGCTCTCCGACGAGATCGCACGCTCGATCATGCCGACGCGTCCCGTGCTCTACGAGAGCGGTCACATCACCGTCTACTACCGCATCGACCAGCAGAACCGCCTGTTGATGGGCGGCCGCGGCCCGATGCGTTGGATCAAGTCGCCCACAGACGTCGCCTATCTCATGCGTTACGCCGAGCGGTTATGGCCACAGCTCAAGGGCGTGGCCTGGACTCACGGCTGGAACAGCCGGCTCGCCATCACCGGCGATCATTATCCGCACGTGCACGAGCCGGCCGAAAGCATCCTGATCTCGCTCGGCTGCAACGGTCGCGGCGTCGCGCTCTCGACCGCGATGGGTGCCCAACTCGCGCGTCGACTGATCGGTGGCGCCAAGGCCGAGATCGACATGCCGATCACTGGCATCAAGCCGATCCCGATGCACGCGTTCTGGCCGGTTGGCGTAACGACAGCTGTGATCGCGGGCCGCGTGCGGGACCGGCTCGGCTTATGAAGAAGGCGCCGCCTTCTGAGGGGCGGCGCTGTGGGTGAATTGCGGATTGAAGGTCAGCAGCGGCCTTGTTTCCACAGGCCTGGTGGGCACCCGTGACCGCGCCAACCGACCTTGCGTCCATGCGACCATCCGGGCGGCGTGCCATGGTAATGGCCCATCGCGTGGCCATGTCCGCCTCCGTGACCGCCCTTGGCGAGCGCAGGGCTGGTAAGCGTGAGGCCGGCCGCAACGATCAGCGATGCGGCGAGCGCGAGTTTTTTCATCGTGTCCTCCAGTGAATCCAATTCAGGGTGAGCGCATTTGTCCGTTCGATGAACGAATTGTGAGCAGGCAAGTTCCCTGCAAATGTGGGGAAGTCGTGGCGCTCGCGCAGATAAGCAGCTGCGCGCTCGCTCAACGAGCGCTGGTATCGTCTCGCATTGATCGGCGGGTCGTTATCGCTGGCGCGTGCTTGTCCCGCGGCTGCTCAGCCTTCCGCCACCGCATCGGCCCAGGGCTGGAAGATCTCGACCGCGCCGGAATTGACGTCGCCATCGCGCATCACCACGCTCGGGCAGGCGAACTTCATCGGCAGCGTCTGCACCGGCGCTTCCCTGTAATCGAAGCGTGCGGCGAGCGTCTTGCGCACATCCGTCGGCAGCCTGATGTCGCCGAGCACGATCGCGCCCTCGCTGCAATCAATGCGGGGCTGGTGGATGGCGGCATCGAGGTCCATGCCGAAATCCATCGCAAAGGACACGAGCTGCATGACGGAAGGCAGAATGCGGCGGCCGCCGGAGGCGCCGACCGCAAGGCGCTTGCCGTCCCCGGTCTCGGCGATGACAGGCGTGTAGTTGCAGAGGCAGCGCTTGCCGGGGGCGAGTGAATTCGTGCTGCCCGGCGTTGGATCGAACCACATGATGCCGTTGTTCATGGGAATGCCGCTGTGTGGCGTCACATATTTCGAGCCGAACGAGGAGAGCAGCGTCTGCGTCACTGCTGCGATATTGCCGTCGCGGTCGACCACGGAGAAATGCGTGGTGCAGGCCGGCGCCAGATACTCGGCGCCGAGCGAGCGCTTGCCGTCGGCATCGCCCATGTCCTTGAGCCGCTCGCGGAAGGCGGCTTGCAGTGCGGCGGCATATTCTAGGTAGGCGGCCGCATCCGGCGCGCTCGCCGGTTTCAGGCTCGCCTGCAACAGGCGAAGGGCGTGCGCCATGGTCGGGCCGGCCGTGAGCTCGGGCGTCGCCAGCACCTTGCCGCGGCGATACGGGATCGCCAGCGGCTCGCGCAGATGGGCGCGGAATGCGGCGAGATCCTCGACCGACAGCGAGCCGCCATCGGCCTTGATGTCGGACGCGATGCTCTTGGCGAGATCGCCCTGGTAGAAATCGCGCGGCCCGGCCTCGGCAAGATGCAACAGCGTCGCCTTCAAATTGTCCTGCGGCAGCCGGATCTCAGCCTCGATGCTCCAGGGTGGGCTGGGAGGCAGGCCGTCCTTCAAGAACATGGCGGCGCTCGCGGGGTAGCGCCGGAGGTCCGCCGCCGAGCCCGTGATGGTCAGCTCGGTCCACCAGTCGACCAGCAGGCCTTCGCCGGCGAGTTTCGCTGCCGGCTCGACCAGGTCCTTCCACGGCATCCTGGCGTAGCGACGGTGCACCTCCTCCATGCCGGCGACGACACCAGGCACCGCGATCGCGGCGGGACCGTGCACGTTGCGATCGTCCTTCACGCGCGGCCAGGGAAACAGGTCGGTGGCGACGCGGTCTCCGGTGATGGGATAATCGGCGGCGCGCAGGCTTTGCGGCGCGCACATGCCGTAGTCGATCACCTCGTAGCGATTTTCCTTGGCGCGGTAGAGCACCATCGCGCCGCCGCCGCCGATGCCGCTATTCCAGGGCTCGAGCACGTTCAGCGCGAAGGTCGTCGCCACGATTGCGTCGACGCAGTCGCCGCCTGCCGCCAGCACCTGCGCTCCCACCTCGGCCGCCCGCCGCGATTGCGAAGCCACGATGCCGCCCTTGGATTTCACGGCGGGTTTGCGGACGATTTGGTTGAGGCTGAACTGATGAGGCATGGTGTCGCTTGTGCTTGCTTTGGCTTTGTTGCGCTGACCTTGACGCTCCGTCATTGGCGGAGCCCACGAAGGATGACACATTGCCGGCAACGAGAACATCGAAAGGGAGAGGCGACATGGCAGGTGTGAAACAGGCGCGGGATGGCGCTGTCGGGATTTTGACGCTCGACGAGCCTGAAAGCCTGAACGCGATGACGCCGGACCTGCTCGGCGCGCTCGCGACGGGGGTCGCCGAGATGACCGGGGATGACGCGGTCCGTGCCCTCATCCTCACCGGTGCCGGACGCGGTTTTTGCTCGGGACAGAATTTGAAGGCAGCCGGTGCGCTGGGCGAGGACCTCGCGGCAGGCGTCATGCGCTTGTACTGGCCGGCCTTCAAGGCGCTGCGCGAGTGCCGCGTGCCCGTCGTCGTTGCCGTCAACGGCGTCGCGGCCGGGGGCGGCTTCAGCCTGGCGATGGCCGGCGACATCATTGTTGCAGCGCGTTCGGCAAATTTTATTCAAGTCTTCAGCCGCATTGCGCTGGTGCCCGACCTCGGATCGACCTGGCTGTTGCCGCGGCTGATCGGCCGGCAGCGTGCGCTCGAGCTGATGCTTTTGAACGAGCCGCTCACGGCCGAACGCGCCCAGCAGATCGGTCTGGTGCGGCAGGTCGTCGACGACGAGCGGCTGATGGAGGAGGCGCTGACGCTGGCGCGCCGCCTGGCGGAGGGGCCGACGCGCGCCCTGGTCGCGACCCGCGCGCTTCTCGAAGAGAGTGAGCACGCGAGCTACGAGGCCCAGTTCCGTCGCGAGATCGAGCTTCAGGCCACGATCCGCACAAGTGCCGATGCCATCGAGGGCCGCAAGGCCTTCGTTGAGAAGCGGAAGGCGAAGTTCACGGGGAGGTGAGGAGCGGGGCCAGCTCCTAAACGCAACAAGGCCGGGTCAAGCCCGGCCATGTTGAGGAGGAGACTCGCAGGAAAGCAGCAAAAGCCGCCGAGCTCAGAGCCCGCGGTTCACGCGGCTGGCCTGATATTTGGCGCGCCATTTCGGGCCAGGCCCGCGCATGTAATGCAGCTCGGGGCGGTAGGGATCACCGGCGACCCGGATCAGCGTCTGCCATTTGGTGGCGACGAAGGTGAGGGGCTGGCGGAAGAGGGTCAGGGAAGCGAACAGCATGACATCACCTCAATGGGGCTTGCCGAGCATGGCGGTGAAGGGGAGATCGAAGATCTCCTCGCCGTCGTCGTCGGCGACATGGATCACCCAGTCGCGCCAGTCCTCACTGCCGGGCGTCTGGATCATCGAATTCATGATCTGAGCGGCACGGTCGCGCGCCTCGGTCAGATTGGCGACGGCGGCGCCGTAGCGGTCGATCAGCGTGCCCTCGGTGTTGGAGCAGTGAAAGTAGACCTGGACCATAAGCGCCTCCTCTGGAAAGCGATTGGGACGGCAAAGCGATACCACCCCAAGCATTCCCGAAACATTCGGGTTGAGCCCGGTAAGGGAATTTACGGAGGTTGGTCGCCACGAAGATCGTTACAGGTTTAATCACGGGCTGGTGATGGCTGGACGGCGCCCAGGCGGCGTGAAAAAAGTCACACTGGCAAGTCGAGGGCACCGTGAACCAGTTCACATTTGAGAGCGAACGCGGAAATCTGCGCATGTTCGCAGCGGCTTTGATTGGAGTGCTGCTCGGCGTCGCCCCGGCCGCGTCCGAACCGGTGAGGAAAAGCGGCTACGCGCTGGGAGCGGAGACGTGCGGCAGCGGCGATCTCGCCTTTCCCAAGATCCAGATCGACATGAAGGCAGGCTTTTGCGCCGGCCTCGTCGCCAGCGAGGAGGATCACCTCAAGTTTCCGCGGTCGATCATCCAGGTGCCCGGCCGCGATCTGTTCGTGGTCGCCGACATGGGCGGCTGGGGTCACACCGACGGGCGACTGTTGCTGCTCGATCCGCACGCGCCCGCCGGCCAGCGATTCAAGGAGCTTCTGACCGGGGTGGAATATCCGTTCGGCCTCGTGATCGGTCCGGACAAGAAACTCTACGCCTCGACCGCCGAGACCATCTTCCGCTTCGATCCGCTTGCGGACAATCCGCGTGGTACCGTCGAAACCATTATCCGTCATATGCCGGGCCGCCGCATCACGCTGCCGGATGGAACGAAACTCGACGAGGCCGCCCATCCGCTGAAGCAGTTCGTGTTCGATCGTAATGGGCGGCTGTTCGTCAGTGTCGGTGCCCATAGCGACGATTGCATCACGCCGGCGCCGATCACCAGGCCTTGCGCGGCAGCCGAAGGCGCCTCCGCCATGGCCGCGATCCGGCTGTTCACACCGCCGTCCGGCGGCGTCTTCCCTGCCTTGAAGCCGAGCGATCCCGATCCGCCCCACACGATTTACGCGCGGGGCCTGCGCAACTCGATGGCGCTGGCACTGCATCCGAATTTTCCCGATGCGGGTTACGCCTTCCTGCAAGGGGAGAACGGCCGCGACCTGCCCGATATCTTCAAGCCGAATGAGGAGATCAACGCGATCGAGCAGGGCAGGCATTATGGCTGGCCCTATTGTTACGACCTGTCGACGCCGAGCCCCGAGTTCAAAAGCGTGCTGCAATCGGGCACGTACAAATCGCTCTGCACGGCCAATGCCCTCTACAAGCAGCCCTTCTCGCTGCTGCCGCCGCACGGCGCGCCGCTCGCGATGCTGTATTATCACGGCGCCAAGTTTCCGGAGCTCGAAGGCAAGCTCCTGGTCGGCCTGCACGGCTATCGCCCGACCGGCAGCCGTGTGCTGATCTACGACGTTGATGACCACGGCTTCCCGAAGCCCGCGCCTCCGCCGGTGCGCTACCACGTCAGTTGTGCGGCGGATCCGACCCACAATTTTCAGACCGAGGCCGGTGACGTCGCCGCCGCGCCGTTCGAGGAACTGATCGCCGGCTGGCACCGCGTCAACGGCGCGCGGCCGCAAGGCGCGCCAGTCGGCATGACAGTCGCGGAGGACGGCGCGATCTGGCTGGTCGAGGACAAGAACCAGACGATCATCCGGATCGATCGCGCCGCGGGCGATCCGCCGCCGCCGCTGCCCTGCGATACGCGCAGCCAGGCGTTGATCGACCAGTTCGCGGCCTTCGTCGCCAAGGACACGCAGAACAAGGTCCGGCTCACCAGCTTGCGCAAGAACCTCGTCGAGAAGCACTGCGTCGGCTGCCACTCCGATTTCGGCCTGAAGGCCGGCCAATCGGATGCGGACAAGGACGCGACCGTGCTCCGTTTCATGCTTGCGCAGGACGGCTGGATCTATCCGGGCGATCCGGAGTCCGGCAAGCTGCGCACGCGGTTGCGTGGCATCGGCGCGGAAAAGCTGATGCCGCCCGGCGGCGAGAGCCTGCCGAAGACCGAGCCAGGTTATCCCGCTCTGTTGACGACCGCGGATCTGCTCGTCGCGAAGATGGTTCCGGGTACGCCGATGCGCATCAAGCTCGGTCTGCCGCAGCGCAAATTTTTCAGCAAAACCAACAAGGAATGCGGCGAAATACCGGCTGCCAAGGTCGTCGTCGTGACACAAAGGAACGCTGTAGACAAACCGGGTTTCAGCCGATTCTTCCGCCCGGCCGATCCGTATTTGAATGGCGAGTGCAGCGACGACGATGGCTATTACATTCGGCAGGAGTTTCTGGTGCCTGTGCAGTAGCCTGCTGCTGATCGTCGCGGCACCGCCGGCCGCAGCCGAGACGAAGCTGTTCGAAAGCGTGCAGGCCACGCCCGACGGTGAATATACACACGGTATCGAGGGGCCCGCGGCCGATCTTGATGGCAACCTCTTCGTCGTCAATTTCGGCAAGCCCGGCACCATCGGCCGATTGCCCGCGGGCGCTGCGGCGTCTGAAGCCTTCACTGAGCTTCCCGAGGGAAGCGTCGGCAACGCCATCCGCTTCGATCGCCATGGCACGATGTTCATCGCCGACTACAAGAAGCACAATATCTTTGCGATCGCGAAGGGCGCGACGGAGCCGGTTGTCTGGTTTCACTCCGACGAGATGAACCAGCCTAACGACATCACTATCGCCCGCGACGGCACGATCTATGCGAGCGATCCCAACTGGAAGGGCCGCGAAGGCCACATCTGGCGCATCGGCAAGGGTGCCGACGGTGTGGTGCAAGGACAAATCATGCCGGCGCCGCGCGCGATGGGCACCACCAACGGCATCGATCTCAGCCCCGACGGCAAGACGCTCTATGTCGGGGAATCCAGCAACGGGCAGGTGTGGTCTTACGCCATCCGCGGCAACGAACTCGCCGAGGCCAAGCTCGTGAAGGCGTTCCAGCCTGATACTATCGACGGTCTGCGCACCGATGTCAGCGGCCGACTCTATGTCGCGCGCATCCTCAGGGGCACGATCGCGCTGATGAAGCCCAACGGCGCAGTCGAGCGCGAGATCGCGCTGAAGGGCAAGGAGCCGACCAATCTCGCCTTCGGTGGCAGCGACGGCAAGACCGTCTTCGTCACGCAACGCCAGGGCGGCTTCATCGAATCCTTCCGCACCGATCAGCAGGGCCGCGAACACTGTCTTCAGCGTGGCCGTTGCTGAGCATCAAAGGCGATCTGCTTCCCGCGCAGAGCCGCGCGACAGAGGCGGCATTCTTCTTGCTTGCATCTGGCCGCCGCAAGGATCAAGAAACTCTGCGGCACATTTAAAGAGCACGGAGTGTTTGAGTGAAAGCCGTCCATACCGAACTGCACCGCAGCCACGATCCGCAATTCTTCCTGGTCCGCGGCGTTGTCAAGCGTACCACCGAGCAGCCTGAGCGCGCCGACCGTCTGCTCAAGGGGCTGAAGGACGGCAAGCACCAACTGGTCGAGCCGACCACATTCGGCCAGGGTCCGCGGGCGCGCATTCACAGCCCGGAATATCTGTCGTTCCTGAGCGAAGCCTGGGATGCCTGGACGGCGCTCGGCGATTCCGGTCCGGAGATGATCGGCAACATCCATCCCGTGCGACATGCCGCGACCTATCCGACGCACATCGTCGGTAAGCTCGGCTGGCACACCGCCGATACCGCAGCACCGATCGGGCCGGGCACCTGGGCCGCGGCGTGTGCCGCGACGGATGTTGCAGTCACGGCGGCGCAGATGGTGATGGACGGCGAAGACGCGACCTACGCGCTCTGCCGCCCGCCAGGCCATCACGCCTATCGCGACATGGCCGGCGGCTTCTGCTTCCTTAACAACAGCGCGATCGCCGCCGCGCATCTGCGGCAGAAGCACGAGCGCGTCGTGATCCTCGATGTCGACGTTCACCATGGCAATGGCACGCAGGGTATTTTCTACGCGAGGCCTGACGTCTACACGGTCTCGATTCACGCCGATCCGATCGCCTATTATCCCTATGTGTGGGGCTATGCCCATGAGCGCGGCGAGGGCCCTGGCCTCGGCGCCAATCTCAACATTCCCTTGCCGATCGGCACGGGCGATGACGGCTATATCAAGGCGATGGATGTCGCGCGCAAGGCGATCGAATCCTTTGCGCCGGGCGCGCTCGTGATTGCGCTCGGCCTCGATGCCTCCGAGCACGACCCGCTGAAGGGCCTTGCCGTCACCACGCCCGGCTTCCGCCGCATCGGCCAGGCCATTGCGAAGATGGGCCTGCCGACCGTGTTCGTGCAGGAGGGCGGCTATCTCTCCGACATCCTCGGCGCGAACCTGACCTCGGTGCTGGCGGGTTTCGAAGAGGCGCGGTGATTTTCGCTGGATAGACCCTCCGTCATTGCGAGCGGAGCGAAGCAATCCAGACTGCCTCTACGGAAAGATCCTGGATTGCTTCGCTCCGCCCGCAATGACGATGCGGAGGCAGTGTGATCAGTCGTCAAAACATCCCGCTCGCCCTGAGCGCCTTGCAGACGTGCTGCATCTCGGCCTCGTCCGCGACCATGTCGAGCATGACAGTGGTCAGGCCCTTCGCCGCGAAATCCCTGAGCTTCGCGCCGATCTCGGCATAGCTGCCGACGAGATAGGGGCAGTCGGCCTGGAAAGTGAGGAACGGCAGGAGCCAGTAGCCATTGTCGTGAAGCTCGCCGCTCTGGCCGTCATAGAGCTTCCGCTTCCAGACGGAATCCGAGTTTTCCACAGTGAGCGCGAGCAACTCGCGATCATCGGGATCGTCGCGGAAGCGCGCCATCGCCGCCCGTCGAGCCTCCTCGCCGCTCTCGCGCGCGAAGATGCCAAAATTCATGCCTGATGCGGTGAGGCCGCGGTCGAGATCGGGCGGCAGCATCTGCATCTTGATGCAGCCGGTCTCAGCCGCGACGCGCTGTGCCGCTTCCGATTGCCCCGCGACGAGAAATTCCGGCATCAACTCGACCGGCAGCCGCGGTCGGAGTTGCAGATTGCTGGCCCGGTAGAACCGGCCGTCGAAATTCACCGGCCGTGGGCTTGCGAGCAACTGGCGCGTCAGGGCGACGAACTCACTGAGCCGGACATAGCGGTCCGCATGCGACTGCTCGTCCCCCAGCCCCTGCAAGTCGCTGATCGCAGTCCCCGTGATCATGTTGAGATAGACCCTGCGGCCGTGGAGCTGCGCGAAGGACGAGACGAATTTCGCAGCCGTGAACGGGTGCATGTAGACCGGATTGACGGCGATCAGCGGCGAAGAGTGTGTGGTCGCGGCGATGATGTGCTGGGCCATGGCCCAGGGCTCGACGAACACGTCGTTGCCTTCGAACAGCAAGATGCCTTCGAAGCCGTTGCGGTCGGCGAACTCCGCCACCCGCATCAGTTCGCCAATATATGTCTTGGGATCGCGGTTGCGCGAGATTGCCGGAAAGACGCGCAACCGCGCCGGGCTCATTCTGCCGCTTCCTGGAGCGGCCAGGCATTGCGGCTGATGCGCAGGCCGCCAGCGGCGCGCGAGCCGTCCGCGATCGCGAGGCGATGCGAGGGCGACGGCGAGCACAGTGAGAAGCGCCAGCCGGCAGGATCGTCGGCGATGTCAGGCTTGAACCTGATCCCGATCGCCTCCCGCGAGATCTGCATGGCGAATGCGTCGAGCGGCAGATTGAGCCCAAACCCTCTGGCCTTCAGATAGGCCTCCTTCAACGTCCAATAGTCGAAGAAGCGCTCGATTGCGGCAGGCTCCGGCAGATTGCGCAGCGTTTCGACCTCTTCCGGCGCAAAGAAACGGAGCGCGGTCGACAGCGGTGCGACGCGCCGCGACACGGTCTCGACATCGACGCCGACCGCCTCATGCTTCGATACGACGCAAGCAACGCACCCGTCGGCGTGGGATAGGCTGAAATGCAATGCTGTCGAGCTCTTGGGCGATGCGATAAAGGGCCGCCCGTAGCGGCCGGTCGAAAACGACCAGTCGGTCGGCTCGACATTGGGGGCGGCATGCGAGAGCGCCATGCGCAACATCGCATGCGCGAAGATATATTGTCGCTGATGCCGCTCGAACATGAAGCGGTCGGCACGTATCCGTTCCTCGACCGAAAGCAGCCGCCGGCACGCATCGACCGCGCCCGGCGAATCGATGCTCTCGATCAGTCCGACAAACAGTTCAATTTCGTCGTCTGCCATAAAATGGGCCCATAGCGTCAGGTGGAGGCCAAATCCGGTCTGACCGAAAGAATCAACCGAGCAGGAAACAACTGAGCGGACGGCTTCTAGCGGTCCACCCGGGCAAATTCTTGTCGATCGCTGGCCGGTTTACAGGCGCAAGCTTGTGCGAGACCCCAACTCGACAGGCGAGCGGCCAGATTTTGAAAATGAAATCCAAGAATTCGTACGGCGTCCCGACCGACGAATCTTACTTTTTCTTCTTGGCCTTCTTGCCGCCCAGCATCGAAAGGCTGGCATCGACTTCCTTTAGTGCGGACTGGAGCTTCTTCTTCTCGTCGGTGAGCAGCTTCTGCAGGGCCTTGCGGTCCTTGTCGCTCAGCGAGGTACCCTTGGTAAATTTGATGAAACCCATAACACTCCCCCGGTTGAAAATATCAGTCCAAATCAAAACACGAGAATATCTTGCTCGCTGGCGGCAAATAATCAAGATGCAACTTGCTCATTCACAGCTCTGGCGAGTGAACATCTGCTCGGAGCGGGCCAACGACGGTCATGCCGCGCGGCGATCGAGCAATCGGCCAAGCGGCGTATGCGGCTGGGCGACAGCCGCCGCAAGCAGCGCGATGAGATCCTGCATCCAGGCGCCGACCATGCCGCCGTCGAGCAACTCGCCCTTGTAATTGCATGAACCGGTGATTCCGGTCGGCCGCTCCTTCAGCATCAGCGACAGCCAGGTCTGGTCGATCGGCAGCACGGGTTGGCCCTCCCGCGCGACGTTCCCGATCGATCGCACCGCGACGTTGGGCAGGTCGAGCGGCTGGCGCAGCGGATTTTGCAGCGTGAAATAGACCTGAAGCAGGGCAGCCGTATCGATGCCCTCCTGTTCCAGATGGTCGGCCAGCATGTTGAAAGGCAGCTCCTGCCGCGCATGAGCATCGAGCACGCTTTGGCGCACCCGCAGCAATCCTTGCGTGAAGGACAAATCCGGCGTGATTCGGCTGCGGACGATCACGGTATTCTCGAACGGCCCCACGATCTGTTCGGTATCCGGCTGGGCGCGGTTGGCCATGGCGGTGGCCACCGAGATGTCGGTATGTCCGGTCCGCGCCAGCAGAAGCGCCTTCAGGCCGGTGAGCAGGCACATGAACAGGGTGGCGTTGTGCTGGCGCGCATGGGCCGCGAGTCGGGCGACCAGGTCGTGCTCCAGGCTGAGCGGATGATGGCCGGTCGGCGCGCCCGGAGGTGCTTTTCCGTCGAACAGGGGCAGCGCGCCGCGCAAATTCTCGGTCCAGTCGGCCGCCTGCCGGCGGGCCGCCTCCGTGCCGCACCACCAGCGCTGCCAGCGCGCGACGTCGGAGAACGCGAGCGGTATTTTTGGCAAAGGTGGCGATGGATGACCTGCCAGTGCGGCGTAGCGGCTGGACAATTCCTCGAACAGCACGCCGATCGACCAGCCATCGGCGATGGCATGATGCAGCGTCAGCAGCAGGATGTGATCCTCGGCGTGACGCCGCAGCAGCCGTGCCCGCAGCAGCGGCGCCCGCGTCGTACCAATAGGGGTACAGGTCTCCTGCGCGATCAGGAGTTCGATCTTCCTGAGTTCGAGCGCCTTGCGCCGCTTGTTGTTGTGGGGCCGGCCGTCGCCGATGGTCTCGACGGTCAGTATCGGCCCGAACGTGGCTGGCGCGACGACGTCGCTGACCGGTTCCTCGCCGTTCCGGCCGAACGCCGTCTGTAACGATTCGTGCCGGCGCACGATGTCGTCGATCGCCTGCGCCAGCAGACGCGGATCCATCGGGCCTTCGAGATGAAAGGCGAAGGGCAGATTGAACAGCGGCAGATCGGGCAGGTTCTGCTCGATCCGCAGCATCTGGTCCTGCGCGATCGACAGCGTGGGAGGTCCGCTTTCCATGAGGCGTGGGACGCTGGAGGCCGGCTTTTGCAGCTTGGTGGCCACCGCCGCATCGACCAGCCTGGCCAGTTCTTCGATCGTCGGCGCTTCGAAGATGGTCTTGATCGGCAACGATACTCCGAGCGCGCGGGCCACACGCGCCATCGCCTGGCCCGCCAGCAGCGAATGGCCGCCAAGGTCGAAGAAATTGTCGGTGACACCGAGGCTCTCGACCTTCAGCAGATCGATCCAAATGTCGGACAGGACCTTTTCGGTGAAATGCCGCGCCGGCACGGCCGCCTCGACACTTCCGGCCTCCTGTTGCGCGGGCGGGACCAGGGCGGAGCGATCGAGCTTGCCGTGGGCATTCAGCGGCACCTGATCCAGGAACAGGAACGCGGACGGGATCGCGTGCACAGGCAGCCGGCTCTTGAGGAAGTCGCGAAGCTCGCTGGCGCTGGTCCGGCTGCCGGACTTCGCGACGACATGGGCGATCAGCCTGACGTCGCCATTGGCGTCGCGGCGCGGCTCGACGATGCCGGCGCGGACGCTCTCGTGGTTGGCAAGCGCAGCTTCGATCTCCTTGAGCTCGATGCGATAGCCGCGAACCTTGACCTGAAGGTCGGCGCGGCCGAGGCATTCGATCGTCCCGTCGGCGCGGCGGCGGGCATGGTCGCCGGTGCGGTAGAGCCGTGCGCCTTCGCGGCGCCGGAACGGATCCGGAATGAAGCGCTGCCGGCTCTGCGCGGGATCGTTGACATAGCCGCGGCCGACGCCGTCGCCGCCAATGCAGAGCTCGCCGACCACGCCAATCGGCTGCAGCGCAAGGTTCGGATCGAGCACGTAAAGCTGGGTATTCGGCAGAGGCGCGCCGACGGAGACGTTGGTCGTCGTCACATCCGGTGCCCGGGTCAGCCGGTGCAGCGAGACGTCATCGGAACATTCCGAAGCACCATAGGCATTGATCAACGGTACCTTCGGGCTGCGGTCGAACCAGGCGCGGCTGAGCTCGACCGGCAGCGGCTCGCCGGTCGAGATCAGGAGCCGCAGCCGGGCAAAGGCGCGCCGCATCGGTGCTTCGTCGAGACGTTCGACGATGACGCGCAGCAGCGACGGCACGATCTCGAGCACCGTGATGCCCTCGCGTTCGATCTCCCGTGCCAGCAGCATCGGGTCCTGGACGACAGGGCTGGCACAGACATGGACGCGTGCACCGACCATGGGACCGGCAAGGAACTGCCAGACCGATATGACAAAGCTCTGCGGCGCGGTCTGCGCGATCACGTCCTTGGGTGTGAGGCCCAGCTCGGAAATGAGCGAGGCCAGATGGTTCGATAGCCCCCGCTGCTCGATCATGACGCCCTTCGGCGCACCGGAAGAGCCGGACGTATAGATGAGGTAGGCAAGGCTGGAGCTTGCGCGCCGCGCCGCACGGGCCGGTGGTGTCGCTGCGAGCGCAATGGCATCCTCGATGTCGGCCACCTCGATGCGCGCGACCAGTGGTTCGAGCAGCGCCTCGACCATGGCGGATTGCGCGCGCCCCGTCAGCAACACGGTTGCGCAACTCGATCCGAGGATGGTCGCGAGTCGCGCCGGCGGCTGGTCGGGATCGAGGTTCAGGAACGCCGCGCCGGCGCGCTGCACCGCGATCATCGCCGCGAGCAGGTTGGGCCCGCGATCCGCGAGCAGTGCGACCACCGTTTCCGCGCCGACGCCTTCGCGGGCGAGCCAGCGCGCGATCGCCTGGCTCCGGCGCGCCAGCTCGCGATAGCTCAGGGACATCAGTCCGTCGGATATCGCAATGGCATTCGGTGTCTTTTTCGCCTGCTGCCCGAAACGCTCACAGAGATTGCCACGTGTGGTGAAATTGGCAGGACGGCCTTTCATCGGCAGCTGCCGGCGCTCGGCGGCGGTGAGCAGCGGCAGGCGCGAGATGCGCTGCTCGGGATTGGCGATGACCGCCTTGAGCAGGGTCTTGAACTGATCCGCCATGCCCTCGATCGTGCCTTCGTCGAACAGATCGGTGGCGTATTCGAAGAAGCCGGTGAAGCGCCCCTCGGCCTCGACCAGCTCGAGCGTGATGTCGAAGCGCGCGACTTCTGGATCGACCTCCAGCCGGCGCGTCGACAGGCCAGGGAAGCGCGCGGCCTCGATCGAGGCGTTCTGGAGAATGAACATGATCCGGAACAGCGGATTGCCATCCGTCCTTCGCGCGATCTGCAGCGCGCGCAGAACTTCCTCGATCGGAAGGTCCTGGTTGCGATAGGCATCCAGTGTGACCTGGCGCACTCGGCGCAGCATTTCGCCGAAGGTCGGATCGCCGCCGAAATCGTTGCGCAGGATCAGCGTATTGGCAAACAGCCCGATCAGGCGCTCGCTTTCGAGCTGGTTGCGGTTTGCGATCAGCGATCCCGTCGCGACATCCTCATGCCCGGTATGACGGAACAGCAGACACTGGAAGGCTGCGAGCAGTGACATGAAGGGCGTCACGCCCTGGTCCTGGCTCATTGCGCGGATGTCGGCCGAAAGGTCCTTGGAGAACTCGAAATAATGACGCGCGCCGTGACCGCTCCAGACCTCAGGCCTTGGCCGGTCGGTCCGCAGTGGCAGCGTGGAGACGCCGTCGAGCTGCGCCCGCCAGTAGTCGAGCTGCTCCTTTGCCGCAGCAGTCTGCGCCCAGCTCTGCTGCCAGCGTGCAAAGTCGCGATATTGGAAGCCGGGCGAGGGCAGCGCCACCGTGCTTTCCTTGCGTGCTGCCGCATATCCGGCGGCGAGCGCCTCCCAGAACAACCGCTGCGACCAGCCATCTGTAACGAGGTGATGGACGTTGACGACCAGCGCATGGCTGGATCTGCCGAACGAGAGCAGCGTGACCTTCAGCGGCGGCTCGTGGGCGAGATCGAACGCATATTGGGCAAGCTTCCGCGCCTCGCGCCTGACGACCGCAGCCCGCCGGTGTGAGGGGCAGGGCTTGAGCTTGATCCGCTTGAGCTGCGGCAGCGTCCGAAGCACGCGCTGCACGGGCTCGCCATCGCGCTCGAGAAAGACCGAGCGCAGCGCCTCGTGGCGCTCGCAGACCGCGGCAAGGCCTGCCCGGAGCGCTGCCAGATCGACATGGCCCTTCAGCAGCGCGACCTCGACCACATTATAATTGTAGCGCGTCGGATCGAGCCGCGAGAGCACATACATCCGCTGCTGCTGGAACGACAGCGGCGCGTCTCCGTCAGGGGCAGCCTGGCGCCATGCCGGCAGCGTCGCGTCCCGATGCGCCGTGGCCTCGAGCCGAGCGGCAAGAGCGCCGACGGTGGCACAATCAAAGATGTCTTCGAACGAGAACTCCGCGTTGAACCGCTCGCGCAGGCGCGAGCGCATCTGCGTGACCGCAAGCGAGTCCGCGCCGAGCGCGAAGACGTCCTGATCGAGGCCGACTTGCGGAAGATCGAGCAGATTGGCCCAGATCTCCGCAAGCTGGGACTCCAGCGCGTTGCGCGGTAGTTGCGTCTCGTCGTCGGCCTGTTCCGCCGAAATCAGCTCGGCGAGCGCATTGCGCTTGACCTTGCCGCTGGCACCCTTCGGCAGCGCCGCCACGCTGCGGATCAGGCTCGGCACCTTGTAGGCGGCGAGACGCTTGCGCGCGAATTGGCGCAGCTGGTCGGAGCTGGCCCCGGAATCGGAACGCAGCACCACGACGGCGGCGACGTTCTCGCCGAGCTTTGCGTGCGGAACGGCGAAGACCCCGGCTTCCAGCACCGCCGGGTGGGCCAGCAGCACCTCTTCCACCTCCAGCGGCGATACCTTCTGGCCACCGCGGTTGATGACATCCTTGATGCGGCCGACAATGAAGAGATAGCCGTCGGCGTCGAGATAGCCGAGATCGCCGGTGCGGAACCAGCCGTTGTGGAATGCGGCCTGCGTCGCCGCCTCGTCATTATAATAGCCGCGGCTCATATTCGGTCCGCGCAGCATGATCTCGCCACGCGTGCCGCTTGCAAGCTCGCGGCCCGTTTCGTCCATGATCGCGATGTCGGGACCGGCGGCGCGGCCGACCGAGCCGATCTTGCGCAACTCGAACGGATTGGCTGCGATCTGCGAGGCCGCTTCCGTCATGCCGTAGGTCTCGAGAACGGGAACGCCGAAGGCCGCCTCCAGTCCGTTGAGGATCGCGGGTGCGAGCGAGGATGAGGCGGAGCGGATCACGCGCAGCGATGATGATCGGGCGGCTTGCGGGTTGGCTTCCGCAGCCGTCAGCAGCGCACGATGAATGGTCGGCACCGCCGTGTACCAGGTCGGTTGCAGATCCCGCATCCAGCCGAAGAAGGATGGCGCGTCAAAACCGCTGGTCACGATCACGCTGGAGCCCGCCGCAAGCGCCGTCAGCAACCCGGAGATCAGGCCGTGGGCGTGAAACAGTGGCAGAACGTTGAGCAGGCGATCGTGCGATGTGAGCGAGAGCACGCGGCCGGCATTTTGCGCGGAAAGGCATACATTGCGGTGCGTCAGGGGCACCATTTTCGGCCGCGCCGCCGTGCCTGATGTCAGCAGGATGAATGCATCGTCCTCGGCACGCGCAGCTCCGCCTGCGCCGGGCGGGCCGACCGTCGGGCCGACGAACTCGCAGCCGCCGAGATCCGCCTCCGGACCGGGCACGAAGTCGATGACCGCGATATCGAGCGCTCTGGCGACGTCCCGGCTCGGCGAGTTCATGTCGGCCCGCGTTACGAGCGCCGACAGCTTCATCTCGCTGAAATAGCGTTGCAGCTCATCCGCCGTCAGATCAGGGTTGACGGGAACGCAGGCGCAGGTCGATGCAACCGCGATCAGGGCGAGCGCACTGTCGGCCCCGCGCGGCAGCGCAACAGCCATGCGGTCGGCGGGGGCAATTCCGAGCCCGCGCAAGGTACGGACGAGATGCTCGATTCTGGCGCCGAGAGCGCCATAAGTCAGGGGCGGCCGGCCGGGGGCGAGCAGGGCGGGCGCTGCCGGTGTCGAACGCGCGTGCAAGGCGAGGAGGCCGCCGATCGTATTGGCTTCGGCGCCCGTGTCGGCCGATCCCTCTCTCGCCCCGGATGCAATTCCCGACAATGCCATTCCCTTTTGATCCGATTGGGCTATTCTTCCCAAGAGTTAGGGAACGCGTCCAGTCTGAGGTGAAGTTTGGTCCCAAAATCTGTGGTTGAGGGACCTTAAGCCCTTCGACGTAGGGAATGTTGGGCGGATCACCATGCTGGAGAATGAGCCGGAGACGGAAGTCGGGTTGAAGCGCTGGCTCGAAGGGGTCGGTCTTGGCCACTATACCGATCTGTTCGCGCAGCACCGCCTCGATCTCGACGTCATGGGAGACCTGACCGAGGCCGACCTTGCCGAGCTCGGACTGCCGCTCGGCGATCGCAAGCGGCTCCAGCGAGCGATGGCCGCGCTGTTTCAGGCCGAGACGGCGGAGGCACCGGCCGCGCCTCCGCGTCCGCCTGTTCGCACCGAGGTCGGCGCCGAGCGGCGCCAGCTCACCACCATGTTCTGCGACATGGTGGACTCCACCGCGCTTTCCGCCCAGTTCGACCCGGAAGACGTGCGCGATATGATCGCGAGCTTCCGCGAGACCTGCGTGCGCGTGGTCAAGCATTACGAAGGCTTTGCCGCCCGCTTCGTCGGTGACGGCATCCTGGTCTATTTCGGCTACCCGACCGCACATGAGGACGACGCCGAACGCGCGGTGCGCGCCGGGCTCGAGATCGTGCGGGTGCTCTCGACGGCGCGCGCGATCGAGCCGCGCGGCGCGCTCAGCCACGCGCCCGCCGTTCGCATCGGGATTGCGACCGGCCTCGTCGTGGTTGGCGACCTCGTCGGCCAGGGCACCGAAGAGCGCGACTCCGCCGTCGGCGAGACGGTCAATCTCGCCGCGCGTCTGCAGGCGCTGGCGCCGCCCAACGGCGTGGTGATCTCCGCCTCGACGCAATCGCTGCTGAAGGGCAAGTTCGATTACCGCAATCTCGGCGTCCACGCGCTGAAGGGCATCTCGGAAAAAGCCCAGGCCTGGCACGTCGTGCGCGCCACGCGCGCGGAGACCCGCTTTGCCGCCGCCATGGGCACGCGGCTGACCCCGCTTGTCAATCGCGAGGAGGAAATCGCGCTGCTGATGGCGCGCTGGCAGCAGGTCAAGGAGGGCGACGGTCAGGTCGTCGTCAAGTTCGGCGAGCCCGGCATCGGCAAGTCGCGCATCATTCAGGAGATCTTCGAGCGGATCGCGGGCGACCGGCACGGACAGGTCTCGTTCCAGTGCTCGCCTTATTACACCTCGACCGCATTCTATCCGTTCGTCGAACAGCTCAAATTCTCGCTCGGTCTCGACCGCGAAGATGCGTCCGCCTTGTCGCTGGCGAGCCTGGAGAGAGCAATCACCGCTGCGCAGGGCGATATCGAGCAGGTGGCGCCGCTGTTCGCTGCGCTGCTGTCGATTCCGACCGGGGAGCGCTATCCGCCGCTCGACCTGTCACCGCAGCAGCAGAAGGACGCGACCGTCGCGGCGCTGGTCAACCACTTCCTCGGCCTCGCGCGCGAGATGCCGCTGGTAATGGCCTTCGAGGATCTGCACTGGATCGATCCGACCTCCCGCGAGGTGGTCGATTTGCTGGTCGACCGGGTGCAGAACCGCCCGATCCTGGCCATCATCACCGCGCGCTCCGAATTCCAGCCGAGCTGGAACGCGCATTCGCATATCACCACGCTGGTGCTGAACCGGCTCAGCAAGCCGTTGCGCACGACGCTGGTCGAGCGCGTTGCGGGGCGCGAGCTTCCCAAGGAGGTCGTCGAGGAGATCATCGTCAAGACCGACGGCGTGCCGCTGTTCCTGGAGGAGCTGACCAAGACGGTTCTCGAATCCAACCTCCTGACCGAGCGGCACGGGCGCTACGTGCTGTCGGGCCCGTGGCGGCAGCTCGCGATCCCGGCGACGCTGACGGACTCGCTGATGGCGCGTCTCGACCGGATGGGACCGTTCAAGCGGATCGCGCAGATCGGCGCCACCATCGGCCGCGAATTCTCCTACGAGACCCTGAACGCGGTCGCCAACACGCCGGCGGAGCAGATCGAGGCGGCGCTGACGCATCTGGAGGATGCCGGACTGATCATGCGCCGTGGTCATCCGCCCGACGCGCTCTATTCGTTCAAGCACGTGATGATCCAGAACGCGGCCCATGCGAGCCTGTTGCACAGCGAGCGGCGCAAGCTGCATGCCAGCATCGCCCAGGTCCTTGCCGAGATGTATCCGGAGAAGACCGAGCGCGAGCCCGAGCTGCTGGCCCATCATCTGACCGAATCCGGCCAGAGCGAGGGCGCTGCGAGCTTCTGGCTCAAGGCCGGCAAGCAGGCGGCGAGGAGCGGCGCCAACCTGGAGGCGATCGGCCATCTGCATCGCGGCTTGAGCGTCGTGCAGGCCAATGCGCGCATGCAGGGCGCCGACGAGATGGAGCTGGAGCTGCGCATCGCGCTCGGCAACGCGCTGATCGCCGCCAAGGGCTACGCCGTGCAGGAGGTCGAGGAGAACTACATCCGGGCCCTCGAGCTCGGCCAGCAGCTCGACGACGATGAAAAGGCCTTTGCCGCCACCCGCGGGCTCTGGGTCTGCCATTTCATCCGCGCCGATCTCACCCGTGCGCACGATCTCAGCGTCGAGCTGTTGAAGTTTGCCAAGCGCGAGCGGCTGAACGAGGACACGGCGCAGCAGACCGGCTATTTGATCGAGGCGCATCGCTCGATCGCGATGACGATGCTCTATCGCGGGCGCTTCGCCGCCGCGCAGCATCATCTGCATCGCTGCATCGATCTCTATAGCCCCGATCTGCATTCAGATCTGATGGTGCGGCACGGCACCGATCCCGGCGTGGTCTCGCTGTCCTATCTCGGCTATCTGCTCTGGTTCCTCGGCCAGCCCGACGCGGCGCGGCAGCACAGCGAGCAGGCGATTGCGCTCGCGGAGAAGATCCGCCATCCGTTCTCGCTCGCCTTCGCATTGGTGTTCGGCGCCTATCTCTGCCAGCATTTGCGCGACATCGAGGGCACGCGCGATTACGCCAATCGTGCCATGATCATCGCCACCGAGCACAATTTCCTGCACTGGAGGCAGCAGGCCGCGATCTTGCGCGGCTGGGCGCTGGCGCAGCTCGGCGAGGTCGACGAGGGCATCAGCCAGATGCGCCTCGGCCTCGACGAATATGAGGCGATGGATTCCTGGCTCGCCGGCTGCTGGTTCCGCTGCCTGCTCGCGGAGGCCTACGCCAAGGTCGGCATGCGCGATGCGGCCTTGCGCGCGCTGGATGGTGCGCTTGCGACCGCAAGGCGCACCGGCGATCACTCCTACCTCGCGGAGGTCTATCGGCTGCAAGGCGAGATCACCATGTCGGACGGTAGTCCGGCGTCGGTGCAGGAGGCCGAGGAGCTGTTCGGCCTGTCGCTGGAGACGGCGCGCAAGCAGGGTGCGCTGTCGTGGGAGCTCAGGACCGCTATCAGCCTCGCGCGGCTGTCACACGAGGCCGGCAAGCGCGAACATGCGAGCCTTCTGCTGCTGCCGATCGTCGGCAAGTTCAACGAGGGTTTTTTGACGCCGGACCTGAAGCTGGCCATGCAGCTCGTGCACGAGCTCGGCGGCGACACGCCCGCTCGTCCACACGCCGATCCGGTGAGATGAGCGATCTGTCCGCCGCGCGGGCGCGATACGTCGAGCTGATTGCAAGGCGCGAGCGGATCGCCTCAAAGCGTCTGCTTGCAGCCCTTGCGACGGTGCCGCGCGAAAATTTTTTGGCGCGGGGGCCCTGGCGCGTCAAGACCGAGGCGGCGCGCAGCTATCGGCTGACGCCCGATGCGGATCCCGTTCATCTCTACGACAACGTACTGGTCGCCATCGACGCGCGTCGCAAGCTCGACACCGGATTGCCGAGCCTGTGGGCGCATTTCATCGACCTGCTCGATGTCAGGGAAAAGCATCGCGTGGTCCAGATCGGTTGTGGGCTCGGCTACTTCTCGGCGATCCTGTCGGAGATCGTGGGTCCGAACGGCAGGGTGCAAGCCATCGAATGCGAGGCGAGGCTGGCAAAGCGCGCTGCGACCTATCTCCGCGCCTATCGGAATGTCGAGGTCGTCCACGGCGACGGGTGCCGGGACATCGGCGAGCCGGCCGATGTGATCATCGTGCATGCCGGCTTCTCACATCCACATCCGCTCTGGCTGCAGTCGCTCCGTCCGCGCGGTCGCCTGTTGGTGCCGCTGACGCAGCGGGACCGCGAAGGTGCCGCCCTCAAGGTCACGCGAAGGGGCAAGGGGTTCGAGGCGGAAGCTGTACAGCAGATCCGTATCTTTCCCGGCCAAGGCCGCGGCGTGACGGCGCTCGACGATCGTGTCGCGGAGTGGTGGCAGCGCGCATCGTCGCTGGCGCCGCTGCGCTTTCGCGATCTCGCGCAGGGGCTGCCGTCGGATGGCTAATGATTCGTTTCATTTTACCTTGATTGCGATTCGAAGTTTCCAACGTCTCCTATCGCTTGTATGAGGGCGGTTCGATGGCCATTTGAGCACGCATCATGCATTCCGTTGCCTTGCTGACCGCCAGCTATGCCAAGGATATCGAGCGTTTCTCGCTGCTCAGCGAGAGCATCGACACCTGGCTCACGGGATACACGCGGCATTATGTTCTCGTTAACGATGAGGACGTGCCGCTGTTCGCGCAGTTTGCGTCCGACAAGCGCGTCATCGTTCCGGCCTCGCGGTACTTGCCGAAATGGCTGTGGGCGCTGCCGCCGTCGCTGCAGTTCATCAGCAGCCGGCGTGTCTGGCTGTCGCTGTTGTCGTCGCCCGTACACGGCTGGCACATCCAGCAGATCCTCAAGATCGCCGGTGTGCTCAATGCGCCGGAACAGCGTGTCTGCATTCTCGACTCGGACAATCTGTTCTTCCGCGAATTCGACGTCGGCCAATATGCCGGCGGCGAAAAGACGCCGCTGTTCGTCACGCGCAAGGGGATCGACGCCGATCACCCGTTGCATGTGCTGTGGCTCCGCACGGTCGATCAGCTCCTCGGGATCAGGGAACGCTCGTTCCCGGCCGACGATTATGTCGGCAATGCGCTGGTCTGGGACAAGGACGCTGCGCGCGCGATGACCGACGCCATCAATTCGGCAACGGGCCTCAGCTGGGCGCTGGCGCTGTGCCGGAAGAAGAAGTTCTCCGAGTATCTGCTCTACGGAAATTTCGTCGCGAACTCGCCCAAACATCTGGCGGCGCATCGCGTGACGGAAGACAGCATTGCCGTCTCGCACTGGGACGACACCCGCCTCGACCGCCAGGCGATCGAAGCCATGATGGGCGCCGCATCGCCCGACCAGGTCGCGCTCTGCATCCAGTCCTATTCGTCGACCTCGATCGACGATATCAGGGACGTCTTCCGCCTGAACTCGCGTGATCGCCGCGGTCCGAGCCTGTCTCCCGACCATATGGGCGATGCGACTGCGTTCGAGATGCCCAAGACACGCTAAAAGACACGCTAAAAGACGCGCTAGAAGGCGCGGCTGGCCTTACGCGTCCTTCGTGAACTTGCTGATGACGTCCATGAACGGCTTTGGCTTGAACTCGCCGTCAAGCGGCAGCGGCCGGTTGGTCTGCTTGTCCTTGCGGGTGAAGGTGCCGTTGATCCAGCTGTAGCGGTCGGAAATGCCCCAGGTCAGGATCGAGCGGACCGGCCCGCTGGTCGAGATCGCCGTCAGGAGATCGTCGACACGCTTGGCGACGATGGCGTCGCGCTCGGCGGGGCTTCCCGTCAGCTTCTGATCGTCGACATCGAGCTCGGTGACGAATACCTCAAGTCCCCACGACCGCAGCTCGGTGACGAACTCGGCGAGCCCGTGGGTGTCGATCTCGAGCTCGGCATGCAGATGCGATTGCAGTCCGACGGCGTGCAGCGGCGCGCCTTGATCGAGCAGCTCCATGATGAGATTGCGGTAGGCCGCGCGCTTGGCGATGAACGAGTCCTTCGCCGATTCGATGTCGTATTCGTTGATCGCGAGCTTGACGTAAGGATCAGCCGCGGCTGCGGTACGGAAGGCCAGCGGAATCCAGCGATTGCCGAGATGCTGCGTCCAGAACGTGTCGCGCCGGTCGGTGACGCCTTTGGGATTGTCGGGAATGGGCTCGTTGACGACATCCCACGAGGTCAGCTTGTCCTTGTAGTAGGAGACGACGGTCGAGATGTGATCAACATAGGCACGCTCGACGCCCTTGGTGTCCTTGATCTGCTTGGTCCAGTCAGGAATGTCGTGATACCAGGCGAGGGTGTGGCCGCGCATGGTCAGGTCGTTCTTCTGCGCGAAATCATAGATGGCGTCGGCGCGTTCGAAAGCGAAGGTGTGCGCATCCGGCCGCAGCATCGGCCATTTCAGCTCGAGCACCGGCACCACCTGGGTGCAATAGGTGCTGATGGCCTCGCCGAGCCGCGGATCGGCCTGCAGGTCCCAGAGCGTGGCGGCCGCGCCGTAGCCCTGATGGCGCTGGACAAGTTTCGACACTGGCGCTGCGGATACGGACGCGCCCGCCGCGAGCGTGGCGGCGCTGCCGAGGAGAAATTCGCGTCTGTCGAGCTTTGTCACGTCGCGGTCGTCCTTTCGGAGCCAACGCGCCATCGTACCAAGCGGCGCCTTGTCGCGCCGCGGTTTCCCCTTGTTGGGTTAACTTTCGCGAACCGTATTGTCAGCGCGCCTGACGCTGCACCACCGCTTCGGCGATGTCGTAATAATGCAGGGCGCCCTTTTCGAGGGTGAGGTTGTCCATCACGTAATCGCGAGGCGCAAAGTCGCCGGCGCTCACATGCGACCAGAAGTCGCTCCAGCCGGCGATGAAGTCTGCCGCGTCGATGAATTTGCTGCCGCAGCGTCCATCGAAATAGGGCACCGAGGACACGCCGCCTTCGTATCTCACCCTGTCTGGATAATATTCCGGGTCCTGCCACGGGCCGCCGCGATCCCAGGCGAACACCGGTACGCCGCTCGACAGCGCCTGCTGGCAGGCGATGCCCTGGCTTTCGTGCTCGCAAAGGAAGACCATGCTGCGGCAGCGCGCCAGCGCCGCCTTGTAGTCGTCTTCCTTGTAATGGCCGTAGCGGATCATTTCGACCGAGCGGCCACTGGCTTCGAGATGCCTGCGGATCGGGTCGATCAATCCGCTCTCATGGCGCTCGTGCGCCCACCGCACCTTGTCGTAGAGCAGCACATCGACGCTCTTCTGTGCGGCCGGCGTTGGCGTCCACAGATCGGTCTCGATGCCGACCGGCCAGACTTCGACAAGAGGCCAGGAGGGCCGGCACATCTCGGCGTACCAGTCGCAGGGCACCAGGATGGTCCTGGCGTGCAGGTCTTTCAGATGTCCCGGTGCATCCACCGGATGGTTGTACATGGCGACGCCCAGCAGAAGCGGGTTCTTCCATTCGAACCAATCAAGCACGAAGGGACGCCCGATGATGCAGGCGAGCTCGTCCGGGTGCTTGCGGATATAGCCGTAATCGTTGACGCGATAGCGGATCCCGACCCTGTCGAGGCCGGCACAGAGGTTGAGGAACACACGCCGCTGGCCGCTGATCCAGGACTTGCCGAGCAGCAGGCGCCGCAGCAGCGGCCGGACGTGGCGGTCGCCGGGAAACCAGCGGTCGTCCCGCTCCTCGAAGAACAAATTGAGCGTCATCCGCTCGGCCCCGTCGACTGGGCCCGCCGGGACGAGGGACGCAGCTGTGCCACCATGGGGCAGGGAGGCCGGATTTGCCCGTATACGCTCGACAACGTCCATTTTGGTCATGTCCACGCACTATCCGGAGGTCGGGCGGCGTCTTGAAATCATGGTTTCTTTTCGGTGATCGCGGCGGCCCGTTCAAGGACAGGGCAAATTTAACGCTAACGCGCGAAAGCGGCGGAGCTGCCCCATTCGGCAGCCGATCTGCAGACTTAAATGACTATCTTGGGAGATGCTGCGGCGCCGTCCGATTGCCAAGCCTCTGGTCGTCAAGCCTTTGATCGTCACGCCCTTGATCGTCGCGCCAAGGTCCAACTGATAACGGCGGCTCGATTTGAGAGTTGCTGGTCCCGTGCACGCATGTTGAATCGCCATTTCTCCATTTATCTCGTCGCCTACATCCTGCCTGCGGCGGTGGGCTTCTTTGCGGTCACCGCCTACACGCGGCTGCTGACGCCGGCGGAGTATGGCGTCTACGTCGTCGGCATCGGCATTGCCGGGATTCTGGGCGCGATCTTCTTCGCCTGGATCAAGCTGTCGGTGTCGCGCTACCAGGCGATGTCGGCGGAAGTGGATTTTCGCGGGACGGCGATGGTCGCTTTTGCGTTGACCGTCGTCGCCATGTGCGCCGCGACCCCGCTGGTGTTCCTGTTTCGCAGCGACGTCAGTGTCGGACTGGTGCTCGCCAGCATGTTCGTCGCGATCATGTCGAATGCGGTCGATGTCGGCCAGGAGTTCGAACGCGCCAAGCTGCGGCCCTATCGCTTCGCGGCGATCTCGATCGTGCGCAGCGTGTCGAGCGTGGGTTTCGGCCTGCTGGGGATCTGGCTCGGCTGGGGCGGCATGGGCCTGCTCGCGGCGTTCGGCCTCGGCTCGCTCACCGGCATCATTCTCAATCTCGTCGGCGACCGCACCAGCATCGCGGGCTTTTCGCGCGGCCAGTTCATGCAACTGGCGCGCTATGGCCTGCCGCTGACGCTGGCTGGACTTTCGGTCGCGGTCTACTCGGCCAGCGACCGGCTGATCGTCGCCTGGCTGCTCGGCAAGGATGCCGCCGGCATTTTCGGCGTCGCCGCCGATCTGCCGCGCCAGTTCATGGTCATGATCGCCTCCAGCGTTGCCGCGGCCACTGTTCCGCTGGTGTTCCGTTCGCTGTCCGAGAAGAACAACGAGACGACGCGTGAGCGTCTGTCGGAAAGTCTCGAACTGCTGCTCGTCGTCGTCGCGCCCGTCGCGGTCTGGCTTGCGCTCGCGGCGAACCAGGTCGCCGGCACCCTCGTCGGCGTCGATTTCCGCGCCGGCGTGTCGGCACTGCTGCCGATGCTGGTGCTGGCCCGCTTCTTCGGCATCGCCAATCAATTCTACGTCCAGATCAGCTTCCAGCTCGCCGAGCGCCCGTTCATGCTGGCGGCGCAGTCGTTTCTCACGCTGGTCATCAGCGTGGCGCTGATGTTCACGCTGGTCGCGGGCTACGGCATTTACGGCGCGGCGCTGGCCACGCTCGCGACCGAGGCGATCGGCTTCGTCGTCGCCGTCGTGCTGATGCGTCGGGCCTATCCTGTCCCGTTCGATCTCCTCAGGCTCGTCGGAGTTGCGGCATCCGCCGCGGCCATGGCGGGCACGATCCTCCTGGCGCGCTCGCAGGTCAGCGGCACCGGCATCGTGGCGCTGATCATCGTGAGTATCCCGGGCGGTCTCGCTTACGTCACCGCTGCGTGGCTGCTGAACGTTGCCAATGTGCGGACGCTGTCGCTGCGCTTCCTGCGGACGTTCAATCGCAAGGCGCTGGGCGTCTGACCGCCCGACGGAGCGCGATTCCCTCCCAAGCGACGCCTGCCGCGTACAGGTTTCCTTTGCGTTCTATTCCTTGTCACGGAATGTCGCGGACGAGCTGGGCAGCCGCACCACATTTGGTGGCGTCTGCACCGGGCCATGTTCCGTCGCGCTTGAAAAGCAAAGTTCGTTCTGCTCATAAGGGCGTTGAAATTGCGCTTCATCATGCGCAAAAAGCCCATCGACTAAAGTCGATAGCCAGTGAGGAAACGAAATAATGCGCAAGCTTACTTTGGCCATTGCCGTGATCGCTCCGATGTTCGGTCATGCCGCCTCGGCCGAGGACACCATCAAGATCGGCTATATCGATCCGCTCTCCGGCGGCGGGGCCAGTGTCGGCGAGGGCGGTCTCAAGACGTTCCAGTATCTGGCGGACGAGCTCAACGCCAAGGGCGGCATCCTCGGCCACAAGATCGAGATCCTGCCGCTGGACAACAAGACCAATCCGCAGGAGAGCCTGGTGCAGGCCCAGAAGGCGATCGATGCCGGCGCCCATTACATCACGCAAGGCAACGGCTCCGCCGTCGCCGCGGCGCTCTCGGATTTCGTCACCAAGAATAACACGCGCAATCCCGGCAAGGAAGTTCTGTACTTCAACTACGCCGCCGTCGATCCGAGCTTGACCAATGAGAAATGCAGCTACTGGCATTTCCGCTGGGATGCCGGCTCCGACATCAAGATGGAGGCGCTCACCAACTATATGAAGGACGTCCCGTCGATCAAAAAGGTCTATCTGATCAACCAGGACTATTCGTTCGGTCAGTCGGTGCGATCCGATGCGCGCAAGATGCTCGGCGCGAAACGGCCTGACATCCAGATCGTCGGCGACGAACTGCATCCGCTGCTCAAGGTCACCGACTTCTCGCCCTACATCGCCAAGATCAAGGCGTCCGGCGCCGACAGCGTCGTCACCGGCAATTGGGGCCAGGACTTCGCGCTGCTGCTCAAGGCCGCGGCCGACGCCGGCCTGAAGGTCAACTGGTATACGTACTATGCGGGTGGCGCCGGCGGTCCCACCGCGATCAAGCAGACCGGCCTCGACCACCAGGTCTTCCAGATCACCGAAGGCTTCCCCAATTCCGGCAACCAGGGTGCGATGGACTTCGAGAAGGCCTTCCGCGCCAAGGTGAATATGTCGCTGTGGTACCCGCGTGCCGTCAATGAGATGCGCATGTTCAAGGCCGCCGCCGAGAAGGCCAACTCGATCGAGCCCGTGAAGGTGGCGGCGGCGCTCGAGGACATGAAGTTCGATGTCCTCGACGGCGGCCAGGGCCTCATGCGCAAGGACGACCACCAGTTCTTCCAGCCGATCTACGTTTCCTCCTTCGGCAAGCTTGCCGCGAACGAGCCGTTCGACGAGGAGAGCACCGGTTGGGGCTGGCATCTGGTTTCCAAGGTCGATACGCCGCAGGCCATGGTCTCCACGACCTGCAAGATGGTACGGCCCTAATCTCTAAGCTCGTCGCCGTCCCGCTTCCATTGGTTGCGGGAGGGCGGCGGCCGGAATGCATTTGATCGCTTGGACGATGCTCGCCGGAGCTATGTGGCCCCGGATATCCATGAGTGCGCTGTGCTTGAACTCGTTGTCATTTCGACCCTGAATGGCGTGCTGTTCGGCATGCTGCTCTTCCTGCTGTCGAGCGGGTTGACCGTCATCTTCAGCATGATGGGCGTGCTCAATTTCGCTCATGCCAGCTTCTACATGCTCGGCGCCTTCTTCGGCTTCCAGCTTACCAAATGGATCGGTTTCTGGCCGGCGCTGGTGCTGGCGCCGCTTCTGGTCGGCGTCATGGGCATGACGGTGGAGCGCTACGGCCTGCGCAACACCCACAAGCACGGCCATGTCGCCGAGCTGTTGCTGACGTTCGGCCTGGCTTTCGCGATCGAAGAGATCGTCTCGATGATCTGGGGCAAGAGCCCGCTCGACTATCGCGTGCCGGCACTGCTGGATTTCCCGGCCTTCACGATCTTCTCGACCAACTATCCCGCCTACAAGATCTTCATGCTGGCGGTATCGGTCATCATTTTCGTGGCGCTCCTGATCGTGCTCAAGCGCACCCGGGTCGGCCTGATCGTGCAGGCGGCGCTGACGCATCCGCATATGGTCGGGCATCTCGGCCATAATGTCGGGCGCGTGTTCATGGTGGTGTTCGGTGTCGGCAGCGCGCTGGCAGGCCTTGCCGGTGTCATCGCGGGGCCGGCGCTGGTGACGCAGTCCGACATGGCCGCGGCGCTCGGGCCGATCCTGTTCGTGGTCATCGTGTTCGGCGGCCTCGGCTCCTTGCCTGGCGCCTTCATCGCCTCGCTCGTCATCGGCCTGGTGCAGACCTTTGCGGTCGCGCTGAACGGCTCGCTCGCGAGCGCCTTCGGCCCGCTCGACCCGTCGGCGGGACCGTCGGTTCTCACCGACATCTGGGACGTCACGATCGCGCAGGTCGCGCCGATCGTCCCCTATGTTCTGCTGGTGATCATTCTGATCGTACGCCCCATGGGCCTGATGGGGACGCGTGAATCATGACCACGGCCGCGACTTCGACGTCCAAGGTGGCGACAGATTTGGCCGGCGGGAGCCTGCGCTTTTACGGCGTCTGGCTGCTCGGTATCATCGCGCTGATCGTGCTGCCGATGATCTTCTCCTCGGGCGGCTCGCTCACCTCCTTCAGCCTGATCGGCATCGCGATCGTGTTCGCGCTGTCCTACAACATCCTGCTTGGCCAGACCGGCCTGTTGTCGTTCGGCCATGCCGTGCATTACGGCCTCGGCGGCTTCGCGGCCTGCCACATGATGAATGCCGTGGTGTCGCATGGCTGGCCGATCCCGCTGCCGTTCATTCCGCTGTTCGGCGGCCTCGGTGGTCTCGTCTTTGCTGTCATCATCGGCTGGGTCATGACCAAGCGTGCCGGCACGGTGTTCGCAATGATCTCGCTCGGCATCGGCGAACTGGTGGCGTCGTCCTCGCTGATCCTGCGCTCGGTGTTCGGCGGCGAATCCGGCATCACCACGGACCGCACCGCGCTGCCGAAGATGTTCGGCTGGTCGTTCGGTCCGCAGCTTCAGGTCTATTATCTGATCGCCTTCTGGCTGGTGCTGTCGGCGATCGCGATGTACGCGCTGACGCGCACGCCGCTCGGGCGGATCAGCAATGCAGTCCGCGACAATCCGGAACGCGTCCAGTTCATCGGCTACGATCCCCACGTCGTCCGCTATCTCGCCTTCTGCTTTGCCGGCTTCTTTGCCGGCGTCGCCGGCGGGCTTGCCGCGATCAATTTCGAGATCGCCAACGCCGCCTATCTCGGTGCGATTCAATCCGGCCTCGTGCTGTTCTCGACCTTCATCGGCGGCACCGCCTATTTCTTCGGCCCGATCCTCGGCGCCATCCTGGTGACCTACCTCCAGCTCGGGCTGACCAACCTTACCAGCGTGTGGCAGCTCTATTTTGGCATCATCTTCATCGGCATCGTGATGTTCTCCCCCGGCGGCATCGCTGGCCTGTTGATGATGCACCGGCCACTGATCCGTGCCGGGACGCTGTGGACGGTGATCCCATCCTACCTTGTTGCGATCGTGCCCACGGTTGCACTGGCCTGCGGCGTGATCCTGACGATCGAGACCGTCGCACGTTTCTCGGGCGGCGATCCCATCAACCTGTTCGGCATCGCCTTCAAGCCGACGTCGCCGGCGACATGGATGGTCGCTGCGGTTCTCGTGATCGGTGGCGCTTTCGTCGCGCGGCTGACCTGGCGGCGGATCGCTGATGCATGGGACAAGGCTGCGACGATCGCCCGTGACCGGGGGTATCTGGCATGAGCGGAGCGGTATCTGGGATGAGCGAAGCGGTATCTGGCATGCCCGCAGCTATCGAGGTTCGCGCCGTCGAAAAGCGCTTCGGCAATGTCGGCATCATCCGCGACCTCAACTTGATCGTCGCGAAGGGCGAGCGGCACGCCATCATCGGTCCGAACGGTGCCGGCAAGTCCACGACCTTCAACCTGATCAGCGGCCACATCAAGCCGACCTCGGGCGAGGTGAAGCTGAACGGCGATGTCATCTCGGGCCTCAGGCCCTTCGAGATCAACCGGCGCGGCCTGTCGCGCTCGTTCCAGGTCACCAACGTGTTCGCGCGCATGACGGTCTGGGAGAACGTCCGCTGCGCCGTGTTGTGGGCGACGGGACATCGCTACGCGTTCTGGAAGAATGTCGACAGCCTGCCCGAGGTGCGCCAGCGCACCGCGCAGATCCTCGACGACATTCATCTCACACACCGGCGCGACGTTCCGGCCGGGCTTTTGACCTATGCGGAGCAACGCGAGCTCGAGATCGGCATCACCATCGCGAGCGGCGCCACCGTCGTCATGCTGGACGAGCCGACCGCGGGCATGAGCCACGCCGAGACCGATCGCGCGGTGTCGCTGATCCGGCGACTGACCGAAGGCAAGACGCTTGTCATCGTCGAACACGACATGAGCGTCGTGTTCGGCCTCGCCGATCGCATCTCGGTGCTGGTCTACGGCCACATCATCGCCTCGGGCACGCCGGAAGATATCCGGCGCGATCCCAAGGTCAAGGAAGCCTATCTCGGCGAGGAAGCGCACTGATGCTCGAGGTCAGGGATCTCCACGCCTATTACGGCAAGAGCCACATCCTCCAGGGCGTCGACCTCGACGTCGCCGCCGGCGAGGTCGTGAGCCTGCTCGGACGCAACGGCGTTGGCCGCTCCACCACGGTCAAGGCGATCATGGGCGAGGTCGCTCCGCAAGGCACGATCCGTTTCAAGGGCAAGGACATCGCCGGCCTGCCGAGCTACAAGATCGCGCGCCTCGGGCTGGGTTACGTCCCCGAACATCGCGACATCTTCCCGAGCCTGACGGTCCGGCAAAATCTGCTGCTCGGCATCAAGGATACGCGCCGGCCCGGCAAATGGCGGCTCCAGGACATGCTCGACATGTTCCCCAATCTCGCCGCGCGCGCCGATACGGCCGCCGGCGTGCTGTCCGGCGGCGAGAAGCAGATGCTGACGACGTGCCGCACGCTGATGGGCGATCCTGATCTGATCATGATCGACGAGCCGACCGAAGGCCTCGCGCCGCTGATCGTGCAGCAGGTCGGCGATCTCATCGCCCGCATCGCTGAGGCCGGCGTCGCCATTCTCCTCGTCGAGCAAAAGCTGTCGATCGCAATGCGCATCTCCAAGCGCGTCTACATCATGGGGCATGGCCGCGTGGTGTTCGAAGGCACGCCTGATGAGCTCAAGGCCAATACTGCCGTGCGGCAGGAATGGCTCGAAGTCTGAGCACTGACCAGCGCATCGGCGCGTGAACCAATTCTCTGTGATTCGGATCACACCCCTGCCACCGTTTTAGGGCGGGCGGTCCGCCGCAGCGCGCCCGCCAGCTCCGGGTCAGCCTCGGCCGCGGAGCGCCCTTCCGCCCGCATGGGCCGTCGTATATGAGAGTTTTGCCGCCGGAACGGACCTGATATCGCCGGAAACGGAACGGATGGTGGCTGCGAATTCTTAATCCAAAGATCGCAATCTGACTGATGATGGACCAAATGCGGACAGGCACCCCGGGGAATGGCATGAAAGACCTGAGAATGACGGCGCAATCCAAGGGAGCGATGCGGCGTTGGGGGCCTCCCGGAATCGTGATGTTCGCAGCGGCGCTTGCGCTGACCACCCTGACCCCGGCTGCCATGGCGGCGAAGCAGCCGCGCCAGACCGCCGAGGCCGTGGCGCAGCGCGAGGCCGGCGAGCCGATCATGGCGATCGTGTCGATCAAGAGCCAGCAGGTCACCTTCTACGATTCCGAGGGCTGGATCCTGCGCGCCCCGGTCTCGACCGGCACGACTGGTCGCGAGACGCCGGCCGGCGTCTTCGCCGTGGTCGAAAAGGACAAGGATCACCACTCCTCCATGTATGACGATGCCTGGATGCCGAACATGCAGCGCATCACCTGGAACGGCATTGCGCTGCATGGCGGGCCGCTACCCGGCTACGCGGCCTCTCACGGCTGCGTGCGCATGCCCTTTGGTTTCGCCGAGAGCCTGTTCGACAAGACCAGCATCGGCATGCGGGTGATCATCTCGCCGAACGACGCTGCTCCGGCCGATTTCTCACATCCGTCGCTGTTCGTGCCGAGCAGGGAGGCCATTGCGGCCGCGCCCGCGCGTGCCGACAAGCTGTCCGCAGAGGCGGAGGAGGCTGTCCGGGCCGCCGATGAAGCCAAGAAGGCCGCGGCGGCGGCGGCGAAAGATGCGCAGTCAATCCCGGCCCTGCTGCGCAAGCTCGAACAGCAGAAGGCCCGCGCGGATTCCGAGAACGCCTATGCCGACAAGCTGGTCGCGAATGCCAAGAACGATCAGGCCAAGGCAAAGGCCGACGAATTGAAGCAGAAGGCCGCAACCAAGGCCGCGGACGCGGCAACCCAGCTCGATGCTGCCAAGGCCGCGGCGCAGCCCAAGCGCGACGCGGTTGCCACCACCAAGGAGGCGGCCAAGGTCGCCGCCGCCAAGAAGACCGAGGCCGTGAAGGCCGCGACCGACGCCAAGCTCGCGATGGAGCCGGTCTCGGTCTATATCAGCCGCGCAACGCAGAAGCTCTACGTGCGGCGCAACACCCACAAGCCGGCGCCGGATGGCGGCGGCGAGGTGTTCGACACCAGCATCGAGGTTCCCGTCACCATCCGCAATCCGGACCAGCCGCTCGGCACGCACATCTTCACGGCGATGGCGAAGAACGACACGGGCCTGCGCTGGAGCGTCGTCAGCATCGATGAAGGCGACAACGCCAAGGACGCGCTCGACCGCATCACCATCCCGCAAGAGGTGTGGGATCGCATCGGGCCGACGGCAATGCCGCGTTCGTCGATCATCATCTCGGACGAACCGCTGAGCGCCGAGACCAACTACCGCACCGAGTTCGTTGCGGTCCTGAGCAACCAGCCCCAGGGCGGCTTCATCACCCGCAGGCCGACCGCGCCGATGGCGATTGCCAGCGACGATGGCTGGGACAATGGCGGCAACGGCTTCGGCTTCTTCTTCCAGCCGCGCGATCCGTATGTGCAACCGGTCAATCCGCGTCGGCGCGGCGGACAGTACCAGTACTATCAATCGACCCAGCCGACGATGCGGAGCTTCTGGTAGGCGTGACGTCGGAGCATAGCGGCTCTCCCACTACGGCCGTGCCGTGATCACCAGGGCCTGAATCTTGGCCTCGACTGGTCCGGAGCCGTGGCGCTTCCGGATCGTCTCGGCAACGGCGTCGGTTGCGGCCTCGAGCTTGTTTGCATCCCTGGCCTCGATCTCGCCGCGCAGCGGCGTTCCCTGGCAGTAGGCGATCGCGACGTATTCCGCCGAGGGCCCGCAGCTCGTCGCCGTCAGCGTTTCGATCGAGATGTCCTTGAAACCTCCGCGTTCGAGGTCGGCCTTGATGACCGCCTTGTCGTGATAGCCGTGTGGCGTCCGCGCCATGAAGCGCGGCGGATTGTCGGGAAACATCTTGCCGAGCGTGGTCGTCGCGTCATCCGCGAAGACATTGTCCTCGATGCGATCCCAGACGCTGAACAGATACGTTCCGGTCGGTTTCAACACCCGCTTCGCCTCGGCGTAGCCTTGGCTGCGGTCGGGAAAGAACATGGCACCGAACTGGCAGCAGACGACGTCGAATACGGAATCGTCGAACGGCAGGGTCAGCGCATCGGCCTGGCGCCAGGTCATGCGGGGATCTTCACCTTGACGCTGCTTGGCCACCGCGAGCATCGGCTCGTTGAGATCGGTCGCGGTGTAGCGGACACCGGCAGGCAAGAGCGCTGCCACGGCCCGCGTGACCGCTCCGGTGCCGGCGGCGATTTCGAGCAGGTCCGAGGGCGACAGCGCAGCGACGCGCCTGGCTAGGTCGTCGGCATATACGGAGAAGATCAGCGGGACGAGATATTCGTCGTAGAGTTTCGGGACCGAGCCGGCGAAAACCTTGTCAGTCGCAGACATGCCTGCCTCGCTGAACTCTGGGACGGGAGGCAATACGCTACCATAAATCGTCGGTCCGGCAACGGCGTGATGCTACGTCGTCCTGCCGCCGACCTCGCGGATCGGCCGCGTGCCGTCCCAGCTCAAGGCCGCCAGCCGCACCTTCTCGAAGAACGGGCCCTTGGTGCCGCTGATGTCGGAGATCTCGACGATCGTGCCTGGATGCGCCTGCGTGTCGAAATAGGCAAAACGTCCCTTGTCGCCGCCGATCTGGCCCTCGTGGCCGATCCTGTAGCCGAGCCCGAGGGCCCTGTCGTAGAGCGCCTGATAGTCGCGGCTCCAATAGGACATGTGCTGGAGGCCTTCGTGCCCGGCAACCAGAAACTCCTTGTACAGCGAGGGCGCGTCATTGCGCTGCTGGATCAGTTCGATCTGGAGATCGCCGGAATTGGCCAGCGCGATGCTCATCTCGACCACGGAGTCCTGGCCGCGATGACGGAACCAGTCGGTCGTGACGCGGTCCATGTAGTACCAGGGGCCGACGCCCATCACCTCGATCCAGTGCTTCATCGCGGCGTGAATGTCCCGCACCACATATCCGTTCTGGCGCACCGCGCCGAAGATGCGGCTCATGCCCGCGCTCCCTTTCCATGGTACATGACAGCGGAGGGCTGCCGGACGAGCTCGGCCTGCATGGTTCGAGACGCCCGCTTTGGCGGGCTCCTCACCATGAGGGTCTGATATCTCGCCGCAAAACGGGACCTCAACCTGAGGGCCCGCCGGAGGCGGGCGTCTCGAAGGATGGCCGCACGCAGGCTTCGCGCCACGTTCCTGCTCATTTCACCTCGATGCCGGCGTCCTTGGCAACCTGTTTCCAGGCTGCGACGTCGCGTGCGTTGATGTCGCGGGGCGAAGCGCGCCATGACGTCGTCTCCCTGATGCCCTCCACGTTTCGAATGCGCGGAGTTGAAAGTCGCCCGATTGACTAACGAACGATCGTTCGTTAGTCAATCCTGATGGCTGTTCACACCACCAGCGCGGCGGAAGCGGCCGCGCCCACCACCCGCGAGCGCATCCTCAACGAAGCGCTCAATCTGTTTGCACAGAGCGGCTATGGCGGCGCCTCGATGCGTGAGCTGGCGCGCCGCGTCGGCATTCGTGAGAGCAGCCTCTACAACCACTTTTCCGGCAAGGCCGCGATCCTGGAAGCGATCGTCAGCGAGCATGGCCCTGCGAGCTCGGCGAGCCGGCTGGAGGCGCCGCGCTACAGGCAGCTGGCGCACCAGCCCGCCGCGTTCTGCCGGCAGTTCGCATTGGACCTCGTCGAGCAATGGTCCGATCCGCGCGAACACCAGTTCCAGAAGGTCATCACCGCGGAGCGTAACCGCGTGCCCGGCATCCGCGCCAAATTCGCCGACCACTTTTACGACCGCGAGCAGCGCCTGATGACGGATTATTTTCGCGGCTTTGCGCTGGCCGGCCTGGTCTCGACGCCCGATCCGCGCGAGACCGCGCGGCTGTTCGCGGCCGGGCTCATCTATATCAGGCTCGAGCATTACGTGATGGGCGCGGCGCCGTCGCCGCGGCCGAGGGTGATCGAGGCGATTGACCGTTATCTCGCCTTCTTCCTGTCGCTGATTGCGGCGGATGGCAGGAGCCACGGCAACAAGAAGAGAAAAACCAAGGGAGTGAACCATGGCAAGGCTGCCCCTGATTGATCCGGAGACGACGAGCGGCGACATCCGCGCCTCGTTCGACCGCATGCCGGTCAAGCTCAACATCTTCCGCATGATGGCCCATGCCGAGGCCAACATGATCCCGGCGATGCGGCTCGGCAATTCGATCCTGCACAAGCAGAAGCTCTCGGCCGTCAACCGCGAGCTCCTGATCCTCCAGGCCGCGCAGCTCGAAGGCGGCGCCTATGAGTGGCGCCAGCACGTGCCGATCGCACTCGGCGTCGGCTGCACGCAAGCCCAGGTCGATGCGGTCGAGCGCCGTGACTACGATGCCGCGGCGCTGAACGAAGCCGAGCGCGCGCTGCTGAAGTTCGGCCGCGAGGTGGTCGAGAGCGTCCGCGTGCCCGAGCCGACCTTCACTGCCGCGCGAAAACATTTCAGCGATCAGGAGATCGTGGAATCCATCGTCGCGCTCGGATTCTACATGATGATGGCGCGCGTCACCGAGGCGACCGAGACCGATCTCGATCCTGCGGCCGGCATGAAGGTCTATGACAGCGGCAAGACGTAGGGCGGCGCGATGACGGAAGCCGATGGCAAGCCGGAACGGTACGTTCGCCCGCCGAGTGCGGAATCGCTTGGCGAAGCGGCGGGCAGGGGACGCTTGAAGGGACGCCGCGTCCTGATCGTCGGCGGCGGCCAGCGCGTGTTCGACGCCGCGACCGATCCGATCGGCAACGGCCGTGCCATGAGCATCTTGTGCGCACGCGAGGGCGCGAAGGTCGCGGTGGCCGATCTCAACCACGGCGCCGCGCAGCAGACGGTGAAGCGCATCACCGACGAAGGCGGTGAGGGCTTTGCCATTGCGGCCGACGTCACGTCAGAGGCCGACGTTCAGCGCATGATCGAGGAAGCGCATCGCGCCATGGGCGGGCTCGACGGCATGGTGCTGAACATCGGCACCTTCGGCAAGGTCGGGCTCGACAATGTCAGTCCAGAGGAATGGAATGGGGTCTACGACGTCAATGTCCGCGGTCCCATGCTGTGCTGCCGCGCCGCGATGCCGGGTTTCGACAACGGTGGCTCCATTGTCTTCATCTCCTCCATCGCTGCCCTGAAAGCGGGATCGCAGATGGCGGTGTATGATTCCTCCAAAGCCGCGCTTGGCGGCCTGATGCGCAACATCGCCCATCTCGGCGCACGCCGCGGCATCCGCGCCAACCTCGTCTATCCCGGCCTCGTCGACACCCCCAACGGCCGCGAAGCCGGCGCCGGCCGCCCCAGCCGCGGCAAGGGCCACATCCCCTTCGGCCGTCAAGCCACCGCCTGGGAGATCGGCTATGCGGTGCTCTTCTTCCTGTCGGACGAAAGCGTCTACGTCACCGCGCAGACGCTGGCGGTCGATAGTGGGCTGAGCGGGATGTGAGGCGCCTATTGCTCGGGCGAGAGCGACCGGCCGATCAAATGGTCCAGCGCGATGCGCCCCGGACCATAGGCCATGATGCCCAGGGCCATCGCCGCCCAGGTGATATGCAACGGCCAGCCGTCGGGCACCGTAAGCTCGACGATCACCGTCATGAACAGAAGGCCCAGCGCAGCGAACCGCGTGCCGAGGCCGAGGACGAGCAGGATCGGAAACGCGATCTCGCCGCATCCGGAGAGAAAGGCCATCGCTGCGGGTGCAGGATAGTGATAGGGGCCTCCAGGTAGGTGCAGCATGAATTCGTCGGTGAACAGCGTCACCGCGGTGTCGTTCAACTTGAGGAAGCCGCCCCATTTCAGGATGCCGGAGCGCCAGAACGGCACGGCCAGCGCCAGCCGCAGCACGAGCTGGACCAGTGAGGGGGTGGCGATCGTCTGCACCAGATGATTGGCCCTATCGACGAGCAACCCGAGCGGCGGCAGGCTTCCAACTGCCGACATGCGTTGGTCCGTGATCATCATGCGTCTCCGAAGGCAATCGAGGTGAATGCGCCGGCCTCGGTCAGGCCGGCAATGTTGGCTGCAATGTCGAAATCGGGCGATGCCGCCAGCGCGGATGCAGCGGCCTCGCCGAGCGGCCGGCCTTGCACCAGGCAGATCGCGAAGACCGCGCCGCCGGGAGGCAAGTGTCGCACGATGACATCGAATCCCGGCCGCGTGATCAGCGCATCTTCCGCCTTCGAGGCGTCAATGCGGCTCATGGGCGCGCTGTCGCGGTTGGCGGCAAAGATCGTCACCGCGGAAAATTCCGAGCGCACGATCTGCGCTGCGGGGTGCGGTTTGAAAATCAGATCGGCCAGTCGCTCCGGCGCGATTGCCGCGAGCTGAACCGGCGCCAGCGGCGCCGCATCGTGCGCGTGGTAGGCATCGAGCCAGGCCCGCTCGATGCGGGCGACATCGGCGAGCCAGGGCATGGCCTGCGCGTGCTCGTACCGCGCGATGAAGTCCGGAAAGGCGCGGCCATATTCGAACAGCAGCGGCGAGGTCGGCGGGCTCTCGCGAACATGGAAACGCGCCATGGCGCGGAAGAAGTCCGTGCCGGTGATGCGCTGCACCGCCGGATAGATTGCGGCGAGCGCGTCGATCAGGCTCACCGTGACGTTATTGCGATAGACATCGTAGCGCTTTCCGGCGGCCCGGCCGTTCGGGCCGGTCACGGCCGGCGGCGTGGCGCGCGTGGGATCCAGTAGCGCCGGCGCGAAGGCCGCGGCAAAGGAGACGACTGGTTCAGGCAGCATGACGGCCCTCCGCGGTCCTGGCGATTTCGCAGCGATCGAGGATCGCCTGTGCGGCGGCGGCTTCTGCTTGCAAGACCGGCCAGTCCGGAATGTTGGAGTCCCATTCGATCAGCGTCGGCACTGCGCCACAGCGTGCGATCACGATCTCGTAGAGCTTCCACACGGCGTCTGCGACCGGGCCGTCATGGCTGTCGATCAGGAGCGGCTCGCCATCGTCGTCCGCCTGCTCGTCGTGCCCTGCAAGGTGAATTTCGCCAACGCGCGAGAGTGGAAAATCGGCGAGATAGTCGAGCGCAGAAAATCCATGATTGGTAGCGGAGACGAACACATTGTTGATATCGAGCAGCAAGCCGCATCCGGTGCGCGCGGCGACGCTGCGGATGAAATCGGTCTCGCTCATCGTCGTCTCGGCGAAAGCAAGATAGGTCGACGGGTTCTCCAGCAGGATGGGACGCCTGATCGCCTCCTGCATCTGGTCGATGTGATCGCAGACCTGGCGCAGCGTCGCCTCGGTATAAGGCAGCGGCAGCAGGTCGTTGAAGAAGCTGGTCTCATGCGTCGACCAAGCGAGATGCTCGGACACCATGGCCGGCTGATAGCGCGCCACCAGGCCGCGGAAGCGAGCCAGATGTGCCTTGTCCAGCGGCTGCGGTCCGCCGATCGACATGCAGACGCCGTGCAGCGAGAGCGGATGGTCGCGGCGGATCGCCTCTATCGCGCGGTGCGGCGGTCCGCCCGCGCCCATGTAGTTCTCGGCATGAACCTCGAAGAAGCCGCGTTGCGGACCATTGGCGAGGATGGTCGCGAGGTGCTCGTGCTTGAAGCTGGTCCCGGCGAGACCGCCGATTGGCGGCGAGAAGCGGAGCGGCACGGGGGCTGGCTTGGTGGCCGTGATCATGATGCTGCTCCGTTTCCTTGGTGTAGGGTGAAGGTCGGTTCGACCGCGTCAGACCGGCTTCAGCGAGCCCTTCTTGCCGCCCGGCAACTCGATGCTGGTGCAGGTGCCGCCTTGGACGAATTTCCAGGCGTTACCCTGGAAGTCGGCGGTCGAGGTGCCCTGGCAGGTCGTGCCTGGCCCGGCGGCGCAATCGTTCTGGCCCTTCAGGGCGACGCCAAAACACTTCTCTTTCTTGGCGGCCACGGCGGCATCGGCTTCGGCCTTGGTCAGCGGGGCGGCGGCGGCGAGGGTCGCAAGCGCGGTCGACATGGCGCCGGCGAGAGCGAGCGTGGTGACGGCAAGTTTGACGGACATCAGGATTCTCCTTTTGGGGTACATCGCCTGGCAGGCGAAAGCGCATGGTCTGGTTCGCTCGGTACGGAGGCCCCGTTACCGCCGGACCGCTCACGAGTCTGTGAGACCTATTGGTCAAGCGCATTTGTGGTGCGCTTGAAGCAGGATTAGCGGGCAAGCGTCCGCCTAAATCCAATGCCTTGGCTCTATCGACACGCTAGCCGGCGAGCATTGGATTTATCGGCGGAGGTTTGCGAGCGGTAACGAACGGGCGCGCGGGGCGTAAAGCTATCAGGCGGCCACAGGCGGAAACTGCGATGATGGACTTTTCCGAGCAGCGGCTTCAGACGATCGCACGAATGACCGTCAGTATCCGCCTTGCCGTGTCTGCACTCGTCCTGGCGGCCATCCTGCTGACGGCAGCCCTCTCCAGCCTGTTGTGGTGGCGAACGGCTGAGGCGACAAGCCGGCAGCTCGCCTCCACCATCAACGAGCAGATCGTGGCGGCGGTGCGCAAGGAGGTCGCGGCCATCGTCGACGAGGCGCGCGCCGCGCACACCGCGATTCGCACGCTGTTCCTCCAGAACGTGCTCGATACCCGCGAAGCCGACAAGCGCGAGTTCGTGTTCCTGTCGCAGTTGCAATCGCAGACGACGATTTCATGGGTTGCCTTCGGCTGGCCTGATGGCTCGTTCTTCGCCGCGCACAAGCTCGGAGACCGGCGCCTGGAGATGATGGAGATTTCGCTGACCGATCATCCGGGCGAGCGTCGCGTGGATGAATATGACGTGGTGCCCGGCGATATCGAATTTGCCAATCGTCGCTTCGAGCCGACCGGATTCCGCGTCGCCGATCAGGCCTGGTTCAAGGCCGGGCTGGCCGCGGATGACCCGCAATGGTTCCGCGTCGTGGACCATCCGACCGGCCAGCGGCCGTCGATCGCCTTTGCGGGACCGATCGACGTCTACCAGGAGCGACAGGGTGTTCTCGCCGTCATCATCGAATATACAAGGCTTGCGCGCTTCCTGTCACAGCTCGAAGTCGGGCGCACGGGAACGGCTTTCATCATCGACGACAGCGGCGAGCTCGTCGCTGCGCCGGACAAGGACGCCGACGAGCTGCATTCGGCCAAGGGCGATACCGCGTTGTTGCCGCTGGCGCGGACGGCACTCGCGAAAGCAGGAGAGGCCGGCCGCAAGGAGGCCTGGCGAAGCCGGCTCACTGCGAAAGGCGCGGCCTATGAAGTCGCGCTGACGCCGCTGCCGTTTCCGGGCTGGTCGCTGGCAACGGTGATCCCGGAGGCCGAGTTTCTCGGGCCGGTCGAGTCCACGCTGCGGCACCTGATCATTGGCCTTGCCATCGGCGCGGTGCTCGCGGCGCTGGCGTCGGCAGTGCTGGCGCGTTCGGTCATCGCCGCGCCGCTGTCGCGCGTCGTCGGCGAGCTTCGCCATGTCGAAGCGTTCGCACTGGAGCAGGTCCGCCGCCATCCGTCGCGGCTCAAGGAAATCGCGAGCCTGTCGGGCGCGATCGCCGAGATGGCGGCCGGACTCTCGGCCTTTCGCAAGTTCATTCCGGCCGATCTCGTCCGCGCACTTCTTCGTCAGGGCGTGGAGGCTAGGCCCGGCGGGAGCATCCAGGAGCTCAGCGTGATGTTCATCGACATCGCCGGCTTCACCGGGCTGTCCGAGCGGCTCGGCGATCGCGTGGTGCCGCTGCTGTCGCGCTATCTCGATGTCACCTCGGAGATTATCGTTGCCAATGGCGGCACCATCGACAAGTTCATCGGCGATGCCGTGATGGCGTTCTGGGGCGCGCCGCAGCCGCAGGCCGATCACGCGGTGCGCTGCTGCCGCGCTGCGCTCGCCTGCCGCAGGGCGATCGAGCAGTCGGGGCTCACCGACGATCTCGGCCAGCCGCTCCAGATCAGGATCGGCATCAATTCAGGACGCATGCTGGTCGGCAATATCGGTTCGGAGCTGCGATTGAACTACACCGTGATCGGCGACGCCGTGAACGTCGCGAGCCGGCTCGAAGGCGCCAACAAAACCTTTGGCACGCAAATCCTGATCGGTGAGACGACCGAACGCCTGGCGCGTGGCACCATCGTCACGCGCGAGATCGACAGCATCGCCGTTTATGGACGGGAGGAGGGGCTCTCGGTCTATGAGCTGTTGGGAATCGTGGGTGACGGCGCGGTCGCGGCCGGCTGGGTCGAGGATTACGAGCGCGGTCTCGCCAATTATCGCGCGCGCGGGTTTGCCGCAGCGCTTGCCGATTTCGATGCCGTGTTGAAGCAGCGCGGCCAGGATCGCCCGGCCGAGCTGATGCGTGAGCGCTGTCGGCAGCTCGCCGCCTCCGCGCCCGATGCCGCCTGGAAGCCGGTGGCCGCGTTGGCGTCGAAATGACGCCATCGCCCCGCCCCCGGGCGCCTCGCCTTTGCGAGATTCAGATTGCACTCGCTAGCCATTCCCTCTAGATGTCTTGTACATCTGACCAAATAACATGGTCGCGCGCCGAAGGCGTGGCCGGGGACGGGAACGCAGCATGTCGCAGGCGGATGGTTTTGGGCTGGCGGGGGTCATTGGCATGCCGGTGGCGCATTCGCGCTCGCCGGTCATTCATAATTACTGGCTGAAGGCTCACGGCATCCGAGGTTCCTATGTGCCGCTCGCGGTGCAGCCGGAACGGCTTGAGGATGCGCTGCGCGGCCTCGTCGCGCTCGGGTTCCGCGGCTGCAACGTCACCATGCCGCACAAGCAGACGGCGATGCCGATGCTTGCCCGCGTCAACGAGACCGCAAAGCGCATCGGCGCCGTCAACACCATCGTGGTCGAACAGGACGGCACGCTGTCCGGCTTCAACAATGACGGTAACGGCTTCGTGCAGAGCCTGCGCGACGCCAAGGCCGATTGGCGCGGCGATGCCGGTCCGATCCTGCTGCTGGGGGCGGGCGGCGCCTCGCGCGCGGTGGTCGTGGCCCTGCTCGAGAACGGTGCGCGGGAGATCCGCATCGCCAACCGCACTGCGCAGAAGGCGCAGGCGATCGCAAACGAATTCGGCTCTGCCGTCAGCACCGTTGCGTGGGATGATCGCGCCGCCGCGCTCGGCGATGTCGCGCTGCTCGTCAATTGCACAGACCGCGGCATGGTCGGCAAGGACGCGCTCGAGATCGACCTGTCGCGCCTGAAGTCCACGACACTGACCGCCGATCTGATCTACACGCCGCTGGAAACGCCGTTCCTGGCCGAGGCCCGCGCGCGCGGCTGCGTCACCGTGAACGGGCTCGGCCTCTTGCTCAACCAGGCGCGGCTCGCCTTCAAAGCCTGGTTCGGTGTGATGCCTGATGTGACGCTCGAGCTGATCAAGGCCATCGAGGCCACGTTCTGAACCGCGCGGGGAGAGCTTTGCGCATGACCTTGCCGGCCGGCCCCAGGATCGACTGCCACATCCACGCCCTCGATCCCGTCCGTTTTCCCTATGGTGCCGACACGCCATATCGGCCGAGCGGGCAGGAAATCGCGACGGCCGCGCAGCTGATCCGCGTGTTCGACGTCTTCGATATCAGCCATGCGCTCGTGGTCGCCACCAACACCGGCTATGGCAGCGATAGCCGCATCTTGCTCGATACGTTGAGGCAGGGTGGCGGCCGCTTCAGGGGCGTCGCCGTGGTCGAGAACGACGTCGACATCGCCGAGCTCGAACGATTGAAAGCCGCCGGCGTGATCGGCGTCGCCTTCAACGTGCCGTTCCACGGCGCCGACCATTATCGCCACACAGCGCCACTGCTGGAGAAGCTGACGAGCCTCGGCCTGTTTCTCCAGATCCAGGTCGAGAACGATCAATTGCTCGATCTGCTGCCGTTGATCGAGCAGTCGCCGGTGCGCCTGGTGTTCGACCATTGCGGGCGGCCGTCGGTGGCGCATGGCGTGGCAGGCAAGGCCTTCCAGGCGCTGCTGGCGATCGGCCGCGAGCGCGACGCGCATGTCAAACTCTCCGGCTGCTACAAGTTTTCGCAGCAGCCGCACCCCTACGAAGACACCTGGCCGTTCATCGCGGCACTGGTCGAGGCTTTCACGCTCGATCGCTGCGTCTGGGGTTCGGACTATCCGTTTCTGCGCGCCCCTGAACGGCTCGACTACGGGCCGCTGCTGGCGGTGCTGGCACAGCTGTTTCCGGATCCGGGCGATCAGCATCGCCTCTTGTGGCGAACGCCGGCCAAACTGCTCGGCGTCGACGGATCATAAGAACGAAAGCAAGGGAGGAGGACATCATGAGGCATCTTGCAGAAGCGCTCGCCATCGTCGCCACGGCAACGCTTGCGACCGGAGGCGCCCGCGCGCAGAGCACGGTCTATATTCCTGACGTCATCGAACTCTCTGGCCCCGGCGCCGTCTCCGGCACCAACTGGCGTGACGGCGTTACGCTGGCGGTCGACGAGATCAATGCTGCTGGCGGCATCCTAGGTCGCAAGATCCAGACCGAGCATCTGGACACCCAGAGCAACCCCGGCATCTCGCGCGCGCAGGTGCAGAAGGTCTTGGACAAGGATCCGTATGTCGTGCTCGGGCCGATCTATTCCGGCTCGGTCAAGGTCAACATGGCATTGACGCAGCAAGCCGAGATCCCGCAGATCGTCGGCGCCGAGGCCGCCGACATCACGACGCAGGGCAATCCGTGGGTGTTCCGCACCGCCTTCGGCCAGCAATTCTCGATGCCGAAGATCGCCAATTATCTGCACGACAAGCTCAAGGTGAAGAGCGTTGCGGTGCTCTGGGTCAACAATGATTTCGGCAAGGGCGGCCACGACAATTTCGTGAAGGAGATGAAGACGCGCAGCATCGAGATCGCGGCCGACATCTCCACCGAGCAGGGCCAGGTCGATTTCGGCTCCGACGTCATCAAGCTCAAGAGCGCCAAGGCCGATGCCGTCTTTGTCTACACCAATGAGGAGGAGAGCGCCCGCTTCCTGATCGAGGCGAAGCGGCAGGGGCTGTCGACGCCGCTGTTCGGCGAGACCACGCTGCTCAGCCAGAAGGTGGTCGAGCTCGCCGGCGCCGCCGCCAATGGCGTGCGCGGCCATGTCGGCTTGAGCGCCGACGCGCCCGTGCCGGCGATCGAGGAGTTCACGACGAAATTCACCGGGCGCTTCAAGTACCGGCCCGACCACAACGGCATCAAGGGCTATACCGCGGTCTATCTCGTCAAATACGTCACCGAGAAGATCGGAAAATTCGACAGCAAGGCTTTTGGCGCAGCCATGAAGGGCCTGACGCTGACACCCGACAAGGCCCCTGGCATGCTGATGGAAGCAAGCTGGGACCAGAACGGCGACATCGATCGCGCCAGCTTTCTGGCCGAGATCGTCGACGGCAAGCAGAAGATCGTGGAAACGCTGCCGAAGCTGAATGGCGGGAAGGGCGAGTGAAGGATGCGGTATCTTCCCGTTGTCGTCCTGGCCTGGTGCGCAATTGCGCACGGGAGCCAGGACCCATAGCCACCATTCCACATTGCTCGAAGACGGGCGGCCACAGTTCACTTCGACAACGGACCGTCGGGGTAATAGGTCCTGGCTTTCGCCAGGACGACGGCTTTGGCAGGCTTCAGCTCGACGTCGAGGCGTGAGACGATTAATGATGCGCGGGTGATCTCTATGGGACGCCCGCCCTCATGAAAACCATGCTGCTGAAATCCGAAGACTACACCCGCTCGCCCTGGAAGAATGGCGGCGGCATTTTTACCGATATCGCCGATGCGCATCGGCCCGGCACGGCGGTGAAGAACTGGGACAGTCTGCTGTGGCGCTTTGCTTCCACGCCGATCGTGGCGCCGGGGCCGTTCTCCCATATGCCCGGCATCGACCGCTTGCAGATGGTCGTTGGCGGGCGCGGGCTGGTGCTCAAGGCGCCCGGGCAGGAGTTCGACGAGCGCGAACCGTTCACCACCGTCCGCTTCACCGGCGAGATGGAGATCGTGACCGAGCTCGAGGCCGGCCCGGTCGAGGTTGTCAATCTGATGGCGCGGCGCGGTGCGGCGGAGATCGAATTGGTGGCGCTGAAGGAACCCGGCGAGCGGCCATTGCCGGCCGGCACGCATCTGGTTTACGCGGTTTCCGGCGATTGCAGCATTCGTCTCGAGCGCGAGGAATTTGTCGTTCCCAGCAGCGGCACGCTGAAGATCGAGCTTTCCGCGGCGTCCCGGCTGGCGCTCATGTCGGGCCTGGCCGTGCTGGGGTCGATCCAGCTCGTCGGCTAGACAGCGATCTGCAAATGCGCACAATCCGTGCAACTGGCTAGGTTGACGGGGCCGCGTCAGAACACGATATGTGCTGCGTTGCAGACCGCCGCCGAAGGCCAGGATATGAGCGCGCCAGACAAGCTTCCCGCAGCCACGCAAGCCGATAGCGTCGTCGACTGGCTGACCAACGGCACGCGCGACCAGCGCTTCATCGACAACATCTTCGCCGAGATGTGCATCCGCCTCCAGCAGGCAGGCATTCCGCTGAAGCGCTCGACGCTTCATGTGCGGATCCAGCACCCGCAATGGCTGGGGGCGCGGATCATGTGGTCCGACGGCATGCGTGAGGCCGAGATCGGGCGGGTCGATTTCGATGTGATGGGACGCCCCGAATATATCGGCAGCCCCGCCAACGAAATGTTCGACGGTGCAACCGAAGTGCGCGAGAAGCTGGAACAGGATCCGGCGCTCGGCCGCAAGCACGCCCTTTACGCCGAGATGCGCGAGAAGGGCCTGACCGACTATGTCGCCTGGCCGCTCTATCACACCCTCGGCAAGCGCCATCTCATCACCTTCGCGACCGACCGTCCCGGCGGCTTCGACGATTCGCATATCGCGGCGCTGAAGAACGTGCTGCCGGTGCTGGCGCTGGTCAGCGAGATCCGCATCAAGAATCGCCTGGCACGCACGCTGCTCGAGACCTATGTCGGCACCCATGCCGGCGAGCTGATCCTCGCCGGCGCGACGCGGCGCGGTACGGGCACGACGGTGCGCGCCGCGATCATGATTTGCGATTTGCGCGATTTCACCAAAATCTCGGACAACTGGCCGCGCGACGACGTCATCGATCTCCTCAACGACTATTTCGACGCGATGTCCGATCCGATCGCGCGGCATGGCGGCGAGATCCTGAAATTCATCGGCGACGGCCTGCTCGCCATCTTCCCGCTCGATCAGCCCAACGCCTGCGCCAATCTGCTGCGGGCCGTGACGGAGGCTCGCCAGGCCATGGCCGCGCTGAACGAGCGCAACACCAGCACGGGCCGCGCGCCGCTGAACTACGGCATCGGCGTCCATGTCGGCGACGTCATGTACGGCAATATCGGCTCGACCACCCGGCTCGACTTCACCGTGATCGGCCCCGCCGTCAACATGGCCTCCCGTCTCGAGGCGCTCACCAAGCAGATCGGCAAGAAGGTGCTGCTGTCACGCGACTTTGCCGAGCTGGTGGATCGGGAGTTCGAGCTGGAGCGGGTCGGCAAACATGCCGTGCGGGGTTTCAGCGAGCCGATCGAGCTGTTCGCGTTCTAGCCGGCGCCGGAACGCAAAACCGCGCTGCTCGAACGCGCGCTGTTGCCAAGGCGGGAGCGTCCAATTACGCTCCATCCCAGGTCCGCCAAAATGGCCCATCGATTTGCCGCACGATCATGCCCAAATTCCTTCGCATCGGCCTGCATCAGTCGAACGTATCAGGATACACATCGAAGGCGTGGTGCGTGCGGCGGGTCGGCACGGCGGTGTTCCTGAAATGGGGGGCCGTGGAGGTCCAGGGCGCCGGCAAGGGACGCAAGGTCTACTGGACGCATCTGCCGCAGGAGAAAACGGTCCGCTGCGGCACCGTGCAGCGCGCCCAGGACTACACCAGATCGGCGATCGCGCGGCGCCGCAGTCATGACTATCAACCGCTCACCGGCGCCATCGCGACCCGGCGCAAGTCTGCCAATGGCAGCGCGGAGCTCAAGCAGGCGCTTGCCACGATCCTGATCGTCGATATCGTCGGCTCCACGGCAAAAGCCGCAAAGCTCGGCGATGCGCGCTGGACCAAGGTGATGGGCCTTTATTACGCGGCGGTCCGGAAGGAATTGAAGTCTTCGCGCGGCAAGGAGGTCGTGACGACAGGTGACGGCGTGCTCGCGACCTTCAAGGCGCCGGCCGCCGGCATCAATTGCGCGACCGCGATCAAGAAGGCCGTGCGTACGCTCGGCCTCGATATCAGGGTGGGCCTGCACGCCGGCGAGTACACGATGAGCGGCGGCGAGATGGTCGGCCTCGCGTTCCACATCGGCACCCGCGTCGCTGCGAAGGCGCGCTCCGGCGAAGTCCTGGTTTCGAGCGCGGTGAAAGACCTGCTCGCATCGCAATCGCAGATCCGCCTCAGGGATCACGGCAGCCACCAGCTCAAGGGCGTGCCGGCGCGGTGGCGGCTGTATCGCGTGGAAGATTGAGGGCGATGCCCTTCTGGCCGAGACTTTCCGCCTGTCTCGCCATTCTTCTTCGTCGAATGCCTTCGGGGCGGGAATAAACACAAACTCGGATTGATCCCTCACCAGGGGATACGCGCAAACGCGCTTTGACGCGCGGCAGCGTCGCCGTGGGGCGGCGACGTGACGCAAAACAGAAGAAGCCTGAGACCCTGGGAGTAAAAGATGTCGTTGGATAGGTCTGCAGGCGTCGCACGGCTGTGCGGCGCGGGGATTGTGTTGTCGTCACTGTTGGGCAGCGGAGCGCATGCAGCCGATCTTCTGAAGAAAGCTCCGCCTGTTCCTTACGCTGCCGATGATTTCTGGACGAGACCCTATCTGTTCGGCGATCTCGGCAGGACGAAGCTGAAGGAGCAGGGCATCTCGCTGGCGCTGACGCTGGGCGACGAAGCCGTCACCAACCTGTCGGGCGGAGCCAGAAACACCGGCGCCAACGCCGGTCAGCTGGCGTTTCAGGCCAAATTCGACCTGGCCAAGCTGGCCGGTGTCCAGGGCGGCACTGTCGGCCTCACGCTGGTCGACCGCTTCGGCAAAAATCTGAATACCGAGGCTGACATTCCCGCCCTGCAGCTGACCAATGAGGTCTTTGGCCGAGGCAACATTCTGCGCCTGACCGAGCTCTATTATTCGCAGAAGCTTCTCGACGATCGCCTCGAGCTCAAGGCCGGCCGTCTCCCTGTCGGCTCCGACTTCTTCTTCGGCGAGTGCGATTTCATCAACCTGACCTTCTGCGGCGGCCAACCCGGCAACATCCAGGGCGGCTACATCTTCAACTGGCCGGTGAGCCAATGGGCTGGCCTGGCCCATTTCAACCTGACCAAGGAATGGAAGATTTCGGTTGGCGTCTACGATGCCAATCCGAATTATCTGACGACGTCAGACTCAGCGATCTACTTCCTGCCCGGCATTCCGGCCTCGACCCCTGCGGCGGGTGTGATGGTCCCGGTGGAGTTGACCTGGACTCCGAGCGGTCCCCTGAACGGGACCTGGAGATTCGGCGGCTGGTACGACAGCGCCTCGACGATCGATGGCGGCCTGCCGGGCATCGTTGCGACCATTCCGGGCGTCGGTGGTGTGCCGGATCAAAACCTGGGAGATCCGCGCGGCCGCTTCGGCGTCTATGAGTCGATCCTGCAGAGATTGACCGTCGATGGTCCCAAGGCGCAGGGCTGGTACACGTTCCTCAATACGACCGTGGCCGATCACCGGACCTCGTTCCAGGACTACCAGATCTCCTGGGGCGTCAAGCACAGCGGAACGTTCGCCTCGCGCCCCGATGACGAGGTCGGCTTCGCGGTGGGCACGACGCATGTGAACTCGGCAGTCCTCGGCCCGAATGCAGGCGGCAACGAAGTTCCGATCGAGCTCTGGTACGGATTGCAGGCGACCGGCTGGATGAACCTCAAGTTCGACGCCCAGTACGTCATCAATCCCGGCGGACGCGGGTTCAACGCCGCCGGAGTCAAGACCGACAACGCGTGGGTACTGGGTCTGCGCACCGTGGTCCGGTTCTGAGGTGAGGGCTGGTCAGGGCGTTGGATGGTTCGCGCGCTCGTCGCCCACTCTGCCGCGACTGTGCCACGCCGAAGACAACGCCTTGAGTTCGCACCGGACCCGATCCACGACGCTCGTCCAGTCGCCTCGCTTGGCTTGCCTGAACAGCCTCATGGACTGATACCAGGGGCTGTCGTCGCGGTTGAGCAGCCAGCGCCAGTCCGGATTCAAGGGCAGCATCGTCCAGACCGGCGCGCCGAGCGCGCCGGCGAGATGCACGACGCTGGTGTCGACCGAGATCACCAGATCGAGGCAGCAAACCAGCGCTGCCGTTTCGCTGAAATCCATGAGCTGGTCCGTCAGGTCGAGGATGTCGGAGCGCTCACGGAGGAAGGCCCGGTCCTGATCCCGGATGCCTTTCTGCAGCGAGACGAACTGCACGTCGCAATCCAGCAGCGACGCCAGTGCGTGCAGGGCCATCGATCGATTGTGATCGTTGTTGTGACCCGGATCGCCCGACCAGACCAGGCCGACGCGGAAGCGGGTGCGGGGCCCAAGCCGGTCCTCCCACGCTTTCACGCGCTCCGCCGGGGGCGGGGAAAGAAAGCCTTGCGCGAACGGAATCGTATCGAGCCGCGTCCCGAACGCCAGCGGCAGGCTGCCAAGGGGACAGTGCAAGTCGAACGCGAGTGACGGCGTCGACGATCGGTCGACACAATCTGCGACGCCGCTCACCCCGGCCAGCAGTCGCCGGACCGCAGGCCTGACCTCCAGGATGACCCGAGCTCCGAGCGCGGCCACCATCGGCACATAGCGCGCAAACTGGATGGAGTCGCCCAGTGCCTCGTCGGCATGAAGCAGGATGGTCCTGCCGTCGAGCGGCCGGCCGCCAAGCCAGAGCGCTTGCGAAAAGTCGCGCTTGGCAAGGCCGAGAGACGGCGCTGTCCAGCGCGCCTCGCGTCCGCGCCAGCCCCGCTCGAAATCCCCGGTCAGCATCTGCAGCAGCGCGAGATTCCAGATCGTGTCCGCATTGCCAGGGTCGATCGCCAGCGACTGGTGAAAGGTCGCGAACGCCTGATCTAGCAATTGCACGCTCCACAGGGCCCGTGCCTTCTCGTTGAGCGCCGCGGAGAAGTTTGGACGGAGCGCGAGTGCGCGGTCGAAGCTCGCAAATGCCTGCTCCATCCGCCCCGGCCGCGAATGCAGCGTGCCGAGATTCTTGTGCGTCTCCGCCTCGCTGGGATGCAGCGCAATGGCACGTTCGAAGTCGGCTTGCGCCTCCTCGAACCGGCCCAGCCGCTGCAGGCAAAGCCCGCGCGTTTGATGCAGGGGCGCGACGTCAGGATTGAGCCTGGCGAATAGGTTGAAGCATTCCAGGGCTTCGGCATAGCGGCCGAGCTTGAACAGCGCCTGGCCCTGCTTTGCGGCTTCCAGGCTCCTTGCGGCCGCCAGACCTTGCGGCGCAGCCTTCGGCGATTGTTTGGCCGTGGCCCGGCGCTCTTGGCGGTTCATAAGCTGACCAGAAATGGACGTTCCGTCCGCGGTATTTTCCGGTGCCAGGCTGGTGCGAGGCTGGCGCGCGGCTCCCGGTCATCCATGCTTGTCGTTCCTTTGCCACGGCATCCCAGCCCTTCTAACGGCCGCGGGAATAACGTAGGAGATGGATCGAAGAGGATTTGAGATGGCAAAGAACACCGAGAAGAAGCCGGCGGCACTCAAGGGCGTTTCGGCGGCCGAACGGGCGCTCGCAGTGTTGACTGCGTTCCGTCGCGGCGACAGCGCCCTGAGCCTGGCCGAACTCGCCGAACGGACCGGGCTGGTCAAGAGCACGATCCTGCGGCTGGCGCTCTCGCTGCAGCGTTACCGGCTGCTCGCACGCTTGCCAGATGGATCTTATCGGCTCGATGCCGAGACCTTGCGTCTTGGCACGGCCTATCAGCAGGCGTTTCGCCTCTCCGATCACGTCATGCCCGTGCTCGAGCAGCTCGCGGCGAAGACCGGCGAGACGACGTCCTTCTACGTTCGCAATGGCGACGAGCGGCTCTGCCTCTTCCGTGTGGAGAGCACCAACCGGATCCGGATGACCGTGCAGCCGGGCGATACCCGTCCGATGGACAAGTCCGCCATTGCTCAAACGCTCCGTCGATACGAGTCCGGACCACCTGGGCCGGACGACGAACTGCCGCTGTTCACGTCCGGCGTGACGGATCCTCATGCGGCTGCTCTTGCGACGCCCGTCTTCGGAATTGGCGAGTCTCTGGTCGGGGCGCTGTCGATCTCCGGACCGGTCAGCAGGCTTACGCCAGCACGGGCCGAGCAAGTCAAAGGCGCGTTGGTCGAAGCCGCGGCCAAGCTCACCTTGGCATGTGGCGGAACCCCGTTTTCCGGCCCCGCCAAGGGCGCGCGCAAGCGCACTGCTACTCTCACGTAAAACGAAACGTCGTTTCGTTTTATGTTGCAGCGTGAGCCGCCGCGGGCTTATAAGCCTCTCCATAACAGACCATGGGGAGGGCGAACCGTCGTGCCAACAGCATCGCTCACGCGGAGAACAGTTCTGGCTGGACTGACCTCGTCCGTTCTTGGCCCGATTGCGGCCACGCAGGCGCAGGAGGTGCGCTGGTCCAGCGGCGTCGGCAAGCCGCGCGTCATTCCGCCGGCCGGCGCGACGGATTGCCACTTCCACACCTATGACAAGAGTTATCCGGTCGCCAAGGGCGCGACGCTGCTGCCAGATGACGCCTTACCCGATGATTATCGGGCGCTACAGCGCCGGATCGGCACGACGCGCGGCGTGATCATCCAGCCGTCCACCTATGGCACCGACAATCGGCTGCAGATCGCGTCGCGACAAACGCTGGGCGCGGAGAATTTTCGTGTGATCGCGGTAGTGGCCGAGGACATATCGGATGCCGAGCTGCGACGGCTCGACGACCAGGGTGTCCGCGGCGTCCGCTTCAATCTCGGCTTTCCGGGCGTGCTGACGGTGAGCTCGCTGCTTGCGCTTGTACCGCGGCTCGCGGATCTCGGCTGGCACTGCCAGATCAACATGCGTCCCAAGCAGATCGAGGACAATGCGGATTTGCTGACGTCGCTGCCTGGCCGGCTGGTGTTCGATCATCTGGCCCAGGTGCCGCAGCCGGCCGGTGTCGAGAGTGCGCCCTACAAGATCATCCGTGGCCTGCTCGATCGCGGCAAGACCTGGGTGAAACTGTCGGGTCCGTATGTGTCGAGCAAGCAGGGCGCGCCGGATTATGCCGACGCCGGCGCCGTTGCAGCGGCCTATGTCAAGGCTGCGCCGGAGCGTCTGGTCTGGGGCAGCGACTGGCCGCATCCCTCCGAGTCGAAGGAGCACAAGCCGGACGATGCGCGCCTGTTCGATCTTTTCGCGCAATGCGCGGGCGACGAGGTAGCGTTCAAGCGCATCCTGGTCGACAATCCTGCCGAACTCTACGGCTTTCCCAAGGTCGCACCAAAGGTCGCGCCATGACGTTCTTCAGCCCGCCGCGCCGGATCGAAACCAGCATCTTCACGCGGCTTCCCGATCAATTCCGCAAACCGCGCCGCACCGCATGGGCGGATGCGAACCAGGGCGGACGCGAGATCGACTCCTTCCTCGAAGGACCGTCCTTCGATCGGCAGGGCCGGCTGTACATTACCGACATTCCCTATGGACGCATCTTCCGCGTCAATGCGCAAGGCGCATGGGACCTCGTGTCCGAGTACGATGGATGGCCGAACGGACTGAAGATCCATCGCGACGGCCGCGTATTCATCACCGACTACAAGCGCGGGATCATGTTGCTGGATCCGTCCAGCGGCAACGTCACGCCGTTCCTGGAGACGGCCGCGAGCGAGAGCTTCAAGGGCGTGAACGATCTGGTCTTCGCGCCATCGGGCAATCTCTATTTCACCGACCAGGGCCAGACCGGGATGCACGATCCGACGGGCCGGGTCTGGAAGCTCACGCCTGACGGCCGGCTCACCTGCCTGATCAATACGATTCCGAGTCCGAACGGCATCGTCGTCGACGCCGAGGAGAGTTTTTTGCTCGTGGCGGTGACGCGGGCGAACCAGATCTGGCGCGTGCCGCTGCCGGCGAGCGGCCTGACCACGAAGGTCGGCATCTTTTCGCATCTGCATGGCGGTCCCGGCGGTCCCGACGGGCTGGCGCTGGACGACGGAGGCAACCTGCTCGTTTGTCACACCGGTTTCGGCTCGGTGTGGCGGCTGTCGCCGCTGGCCGAGCCGCTCGACCGCATCGTCTCCTGCGCGGGCGTCGGTACGACCAATCTGGCTTTTGGCGGACCGGAGCGAAAAAGCCTCTTCATCACCGAGAGCCGCACCGGAACTCTTCTGCGCGCCGAGCTGGAGACGCCGGGCCTGGCGATGTTCTCGCACGCCGATTAGGGCGTGTACTCATAAACGCCTGCTGCGGATTAGCGCGTCGATGTCTGCTCTACGCCCGATATCGGCGGAATAGCGGACGTCCCTCAACCGCCGCTTGGGGCCCACAAGCTGACATTAGCCAAGCCGACCAACCATATGCGCGGTCGCAGCCCGTCACGCTGTAGCCGCCTCTGGCCACTCCGCTACTATCTGCTTCGGGTTAAACCAATCAGCCGCTTCCGAACGCCAAATGTGGCCGACAAAGGTGGGATTGCAGATCGGTGTGTTCAGTGTGCCGAGGCGGATGCGAACCGCTGCGTCCGGGTTGCCGAGACGCTCGGCCGTCATTGCTGAGCCGCAAGTCCCGCAGAACCTTCGGACCTTGCCAGGCGACGATTCATAACCAATGAGGCGGTCTTCTCCCCGCAGCCAGCGGAAAGAATTACGCGGCACGGACATGTTTGCGCCGAAGGCAGTGCCGCTCACTTTGCGACACGTGCGGCAATTGCAAAAGGCTATGGGCGCAGGGGGCGCATCCGCCTCAAAGGCCACTGCACCGCACGCACAGCTTCCACTTAACATGTCGCCTCCTCCTTGTTGACGCGCAACCGACCGACGTTGCCCCGGTCAATCCCAGTTAGTCCTATCCTGTTCGGAGCATACCCAAGAACCGACAGGAGGCCCGCGCCGGTCCCCATTGAGTATCGGCATGAGGCTATTATAATACAAATCGTATTTCAAAATCGGTGATATCGCTTTGACCAATATCAGAAGCATCGACCTGAACCTGCTTTCCGCTTTTGACGCGCTGTACGATGAGCGCAGCGTCACGCGCGCCGCGAAGCGGCTTGCGCTCACGCAGCCGACCGTATCCGGCATGCTCCTCCGATTGCGCCATATGTTTTCGGATCAGCTCTTTGTGCGCTCCTCACACGGGATTGTCGCGACCCCGCGCGCCGAAGCCGTTGCCGGTCCTATCAAGGAGCTGCTCGAGAGAGCACACTTGCTCGTCAGCGCCAGCTCGTTCTCGCCAGTGAAGGCCGAAGGCACGATAAAGCTGATGGCAAGCGATTACATCCAGCACGCGGTGGTTACGCCATTGATCGGCGCATTGCGACGACACGCACCAAAGCTCAAAGTGTTGGTTGCTCCGCGACAGGAACTTGGAGTGACCGAGCGAATGGCGCGCGGCGAGATCGACCTCTACATCAGCTCGCGCGATGTGTCCGATCCGGACCTGCCGTCGCTTCCGCTTTACCGTGACCGCTTTGTCTGCGTTGCCCGCAAGCGTCACCCATTCAATGGGCGGCGACTTTCACTCCGAGAATTGTGCAAGTTCGATCATTTGCTTGTGCATCCTACAGGACGTAGCATGTGGGGCCCAGCTGACGAAGTGCTTGCCGCGATTGGCCATAAGCGTCGGGTCGCAGTCGCCGTACCGACCTTTCACATGCTTTTTGAGCTGCTCGCCGCCGATGATTTTGTCGCCTTCGTCCCCGAGCGGATCCTGCGCGGACGGCAGATTGAAATCAAGAAATTCGAGACGGGTCTGGATATTCCACCAATCGAAGTCGTGGCCAATTGGCATCCACGTGTCAGCGACGACGCGCGCCACGTCTGGCTTCGGCAAACGCTCGCCGCCGTAGCGCAGCAGCCCTGATAATCAAGCTGGGGCAATGTCTGCTTTGGGGAAAGCGGTAAAGCTCAACCCGAGCAGATGCTTTCCGCTTGGGAGCCGCTAACCGACAGCCGGCGCTCCACTTTTTTGTGGGAACCCGCCAATTGGGCGGCGCAGTGGCCGCGACGCTTCCTCACAAAACGAAACGCCGTTTCAAAATAAATTGCAACGGCGTTCTGTTTTTGCTAAGGCGCTTGCGCGGCCGGGGCACACCGGCCACGGAGGAACCCAATGGCAAGCGTCACAGCCGCCCCAGCCGGATCGGACTTCACGGTCGAAGAGGCGAAGATCCTCTCCAAGGTGCTGTGGCGGGTCGTTCCCTTTTTGCTGCTCTGCTACATCGTTGCCTATCTCGACCGGGTGAATGTCGGCATCGCCAGCCTGACGATGAACCGTGATCTCGGCATCTCGCCGTCCGAATTCGGCTGGAGCGCCGGGCTGTTCTTCTTCGGCTACTTCCTGGCGGAAGTGCCGAGCAACCTCGCCCTGCAGGCGATCGGAGCCCGCAAATGGATCGCCCGCATCCTGATCACCTGGGGCTTGATCTCGGCCGCAACGGCCTTCGTGGTTGGCCCTGCGAGCTTCGGCGTCATGCGCTTCCTGCTTGGTCTCGGCGAGGCCGGCTTCACGCCCGGCGTGTTCCTCTATTTCACCTACTGGTTTCCGGCGCGCATCCGCGGCACGGCGACTGCGGCATTCCTGCTTGGCATCCCGATTGCGAATATCATCGGCGCGCCGATCTCGGGCTCGCTGCTCACGCTGGACGGCCTCGGTGGCCTGCATGGCTGGCAGTGGCTCCTGATCCTGGAAGGCCTGCCGGCCACGTTGCTTGGCCTCGTCTGCTTCTTTGCGCTCACCGACAAGCCCGATCAAGCCAGCTGGCTCAGCCCTGTGGAGCGGAAGTGGCTCGCAGACGTGCTGGCGTCCGAGCGCGAGGCGATTGCCGCAAGGCACTCGTCCCGGCTCAAGGATGCGTTCCTGAATTGGCGCGTCCTTGTCTGCGCCGCCGTCAATTTCTGCGCCATCATCGGCTCCGTCGGCCTTGGTCTGTGGATGCCGCAGATCATCAAGGGCCTCGGCTTTGGCGTGCTTGCCGTCGGCTTCATTGCAGCCATTCCCTACATCTGCGGCGCCATCACGATGATGCTGTGGGCGCGTCTGTCGGACAAAGGCGGCGAGCGCAGCTGGTTCGTGGCATCCGCGCTGCTCGTCGGCGCCGCCTCGCTGGTCGTCTGCGGCTACGCGACATCGTCCGCGCTGGTCTCGATCGTTGCGCTGTGCGGCGCCGTGATCGGGATCATGTGCTACCAGTCGACCTTCTGGCCGATCCCGTCGAGCTTCCTGACCGGCAGCGCCGCCGCCGGCGGCCTCGCGATGATCGTCTCGATCGGCAATCTCGGTGGCTTCGTCGGTCCTTATCTCATTGGCGTGATCAAGCAGTCGACCGACAGCTTCTCATGGGCCCTGATCTCGGTGGCTGCATGTCTTGCCTTGGCTGCCATCCTGATCCGCCTGGTCGGCGCCAGTCTGCAGCGACAGGCCGGAACGGCCGAAAGCCGCACGAGCCCGATCGCATCCCTCTCGAAAGGAATTTGAAAATGAGCGAGCGAAAGCAATTCCGTCTCGGTCTGGTCGGTTATGGCGAGATCGGCAGCACGCTGGGCAAGGGACTGCGCGAGGCCGGCCTGCAGCAGATCTTCTGCTACGACAAATACGCCTTCGACGGTCCGTATGCCGATTTGATCCAGAGCCGCGCCAAGGCGGCGGGCGTCACCCTGGTGACGTCCAACAAGGAACTGGCGGATGCCGCGGAACTGATCTTCAGCGTCACGCCGGGCTCGAGGTCGCTCGAAAGCGCAGCCGCGTTTGCGCCTGTGCTCGATGGCCGCCACACCTTCCTCGACTTCGCCTCGGCCACGCCGAAGGTGAAATACGGCGTCGCCGAGCGGCTTGCCGGAACGGGCGCCACGCTCGGCGACGGCTCCATCATGGGCACGCCGCTGCATGGCTATGCAATGCACATGATGTCGAGCGGTCCCGCCGGGCAGCGCGTCGTCGACCTGCTGGTGCCCTGGGGCATGAGCATTGCATTTGCCGGCGAGAAGCTTGGGACGGCCTCGGGCATCAAGATCCTTCGCTCCGTCCTGATCAAGGGCATCGAGGCGCTGATCGACGAGACGCTGCTCGCCGCCCGATCTTACGGCCTCGACGAAACCGTGTTGGCGTCGGCATCGAAGACGCTGACGCGTCCGTTCATGGACACGGTCGAGAGCCTGACGCCATCAGGCGTCATCCACGCCAAGCGGCGCAGCGAAGAGGTCGAGATGGCGGCGGAGGCGGTCGAAGATGCCGGCATCGAGCCCCTGATGGCGCGCGCGACGGCGGCGCGGCTGCGCTGGAAGGACAGCCTCGGCTTGAAGGAGCACTTCAAGGGCGTCGTTCCGGAAAACTACAAGATCGCCATCGATGCGATCGTGACCAGGATGCAGGCCGGGGCCAAAGCGGCCGAATAGAATCAACAACAACAGGGAGAGAAACGTGACGGCTGCTCGAACCGACATCGACCCGATAGAGAAGGCGACGATGCGCAGGGTCATCCTGCGCCTCGTGCCGTTCCTGATGATCTGCTACTTCTTCGCGCTGCTCGATCGCGTCAATGTCGGCTTCGCGGCGCTGCAGATGAACAAGGATCTGGGGCTCACGCCCGCCATTTTCGGTTTCGGCGCCAGCCTGTTCTTCGTCTCGTATTTCCTGGTGGAGGTGCCGAGCAATCTGGCGCTCCAGAAGGTTGGTGCCAGGCGCTGGATCGCCCGGATCATGATCACCTGGGGATTGGTGACGGCGTGCATGGCGTTCGTCGTGGGACCATACTCGCTGTACGCGATGCGCTTCATCCTGGGCGCGGCGGAGGCCGGTTTCTTTCCCGGTGCAATTCTCTATCTGACCTACTGGCTGCCGTCCGAATATCGGGCGCGCATCCTGGCGACGTTCACGGTGTCGATCCCGCTTGCCACCTTCCTGGGGTCGCCGCTCTCGGTCGGCCTGCTCGAGCTCGACGGCGCGCTCGGTCTGCGCGGCTGGCAGTGGCTGTTCATCCTGGAGGGATTGCCGACCATCCTGCTTGGTCTTGCCTGCCTGTTCGTCCTGACCGACAGGCCCGCAGGGGCGAGCTGGTTGACCAACGAGCAGCGGGATTGGTTGACGGCCCGCATGGCGGCGGATGCAGCCGCGCGCACGCCGGTCGGGCACCTCTCGCTCTGGCAGCTTGTCACCAACAAATATTTCCTCGTGATGGCCCTGGTCTGCTCCGGTGCCTCCGCCACTGGCAGTGTGCTGTCGGTCTGGCAACCGCAGCTGCTGAAATCGTTCGGCCTTTCGAATCTGCAAACCGGATTCGTCAATGCGATCCCCTACGGCGTCGCGACCGTGCTGATGGTTCTCTGGGGGCGTCATTCGGACAAATCAGGTGAGCGCCGCTGGCACACGGCGATTCCGCTGCTGCTCGCAGCCGGCGGCTTCACCGCTTTGGGCCTGACGGGAACGGCGGTCGCGCCGACCATCGTCATGGTGACGTTCTGCCTGGTCGGTGCCTATGCCTTCAAGGGGCCGTTCTGGGCGCTGTCGGCAAGCTGGCTGTCGACGAGCACGCTCGCGGCGGGCCTTGCCGGCATCAACGCGATCTCCAATTTGATCGGCGGCGGCCTGATGGTGAACGTGGTCGGGTTGGTCAAGCAATCGACCGGAAGCTTCGTGCTCGGGATGCTGCCGCTTGCGCTGCTGTGTGCCGTGGCCGCGACCTGCGTGCTCGTGCTCGGTCGCAACGTCGCGCGCGCCGCCGACATGGTGGCGGTGAAATCATGAGCGAGCGCAGCAAGACGTCACGGCACGCCATCACCCGGCGCGGCGTCCTCGCGGGCATGCTGGCTGCGAGCACCGGCGCCTGGGCCGGGGGGGTTGAGCAGGCGGTGCCCAACAGCACCGGGTCGGCGCCGCCGCGCTTGAATGCGCCCGCGGACGCATGCGATTGCCATCACCATATTTACGACGGACGGTTTCCCGTGTCGCCGCATTGGCACCAGGGCTTTCCGCCCGGTGCAACCGTCGCCGATTACCGAAATCTCCGGCGCCGGCTCGGCACCACCAGAAGCGTGGTGGTGCAGCCATCGACATATGGCGTCGACAACCGGTGTCTCGCGGACGCGCTGGGCCAGCTCGGCTCTTCGTCACGCGGCGTTGCCGTGGTCGATACCGACGTCGAGGAAGCAGAGCTGCACGCGCTGGCCGATGCCGGCGTCTGCGCCATCCGCGTCAATTTCGTGTCGCCGCAGACCTGGGGGACGACAACGCCGGAGATGCTTGTCGCTCTCGCCAAGCGGGTCAGCCCGCTGGGCTGGCATGTGCAGATCCTGATGACCGGCGATCAGATCGTCGCTCATGAGAAAGCCATCCGGTCGCTACCCACCAAGGTGGTTATCGATCATCTCGGGCGTATTCCCCAGCCTGATGGCATCAAGCATCCAGCGTTTGCCGCTGTCCGACGTATGCTCGATGAGGGCCGCACCTGGGTGAAGGTCACCGAGCCCTATGAGGATAGCAAGCTTGGGCCGCCCTATGCCGATTCCAGCGAAGTTGCGCGTGCTTACGTGCAGGCAACGCCGCAGCGCATCTTGTGGGGCACGGACTGGCCGCATCCGACCCAGCGCGGCATCAAGCCTGATGATGCCCTGCTGCTCGATCTTCTCGCGGACTGGGCGCCGGACGAAAAAACGCGCCGGCGCATCCTGGTGGAAAATCCCGCCGAACTGTTCGGCTTCTAGAGCCGGATGGGATGAGCTCGACTAGCGCGCCGACGTGAGTGCATTCCCCCTCGCGGCGGAGGGCAATCGGATATGTTGTGCGCGATACTGCAGCGTTGGCAGTGAGCTCCCTCTCCCGCTTGCGGGAGAGGGTTGGGGAGAGGGTGTCTCCGCAACGGGACAATCCCCAAGAGGAAAGAACCCTCACCCGCCACGCTCTACGAGCGTGTCGGCCTCTCCCGCAAGCGGGAGAGGCCGAGAAGCGGAGCGTCTCAATCCATGCCTTCGCACTTCAGCTCGCGCAATTGCCTGTCCACCCAGGAAGCATCATGGGTGCCGGCCTCGATATTGGCCATCTGCTTCTGCTCTGCCTCGAACTTCGCTGTGGCCGCCTTGAACACCGCCTCGGTCTGATCGAACGGCACGCAGAGCAGGCCGTCATCGTCGCCGATGATGAGGTCGCCGGGCTCGATCACCATGCCGTCGATCGCGATCGCAACGTTGATTTCGCCGGGCCCGTTCTTGTAGGGGCCACGATGCGTGACGCCGGCCGCGAAGACAGGAAATGTCTGGCTGCGGATGAAGCCGGCATCGCGGATCGCGCCGTTGATGACGAGGCCCGCCACACCGCGCTTGACCATTTGCATCAACATCATCTCGCCGGTGATGGCATTGGTCAGGTCGCCGCCGGCATCGACGACGATGACGTCGCCGGGCTCGGCCAGCGCGATCGCCTTGTGCACCATGAGATTGTCGCCCGGCGCCGTCTTGACCGTCAGCGCGGGACCAGCGAGCCCGCCGCTGCCATGCATCGGACGAAGCCGCGCACCGCCGGCCGTCAGGCGCGACATGCTATCGCTGACATTGGCGACCGGAAGGCGCGCGAAACGCTCGACGACCTCGGTGCCGATCTTCCTGTTGCGCTTCAAGACCCTGAATCCGACAGCCATCGGCTCGCCTCCAAATTGATCTGAAGATTTATAGAACGGCGTTTCATTTTTAGCAACGCACCTGATGAGAGGAACCGTTCGCCTTCTCGTTACAGGCCATGCAGCTCTTAGGGGCGTCCCGCCGTCAGGTGAGGCGGTCAATTGGCAGCCAAGTGTATCGCAGGCGTCATCTATCGCTTGCCGCGCCGCGCGAATGGCCGAGCTGTGCCGGTGGGACGATCGAGTGACGGGCGGCAAAATCGATCAGGGCGCCGCGCGCGGGACTATCCGGCTGCAGCAGGTCCCTGTGGGTGCCGAACAAGGTCACGGCGACTTCGATCTCGCCCTGCCAGTTCGTGATCGCGGACGAGATGGCGACCAGGCCCGGAATGTAACGTCCGTCGACATAGGCAATGCGTTCGCGCCGGATCTTCATCGTCACGGCCTCGACGCTTGCCATGTCGGGATTGAGATCCGGCCAGCTGACGCCGACGGAAGCGGCACGCTCGAGTTCGTTTTGCAGCCGCACGGCCAGTTGCGCTGGCGGCAGATAAGAGAGGAAGACGCGTCCGGTCGCGGAGTCCAGCAAGGGAAACGTGCTGCCCAGTCCGATCGACGTGGTCGTCAGATGCGGGCCTCTCTCCAGTCTGACCACGGTTGGGCCGTTGTGACTCCAGACGGCGAGCAGCGCGGCCTGGCCCGTCGTTGCGGCCAATTCCTCGAGCTCGTCGGAGGCGCGGACGACGAAATTGTTCCGGCTGATGGCGGCGACACCCAGTTCTGCGGCTTCGCGGCCGAGGTCATAGCGGCCGGACCGTTCCTTCTGCACGGCAAGGCCGGCATGAATGAAGCTCGCCAAATAGCGATGCACCTTGCTCGGCGGCATGCCGGCTTCGCGCGCGATGTCAGATAGCGTCGCCGGTCCATCGAAGGACCGCAGGACTCGCAGGACCGAAAGTGCGGCGTCGAGAGCCTGGATGCCGCCGGGGGCCGTCCCGCCGCTCTCCTCGTCAGTCTCTTTCGCCCGCGTCTTTTTCATCTCAACATGTCCTTGAACTCTTGCGGCACGCTCGCGCCGCGGAGTTCGCCCGCGTCCGTGACAATGGCCCAGGCGCGCTGCTCGAAGCCGTTCGCAATCGGCACGGTTCCGACCGATAGCTTGTAGTCGATTCGAAACCGCCGCTCTTGCCACTCGGTCACCTCTGCCCGGATCACCAGCTCGTCGTCGTAGCGGGCGGGCCCCACAAACTTGGCCCCGACATTGACCAGCGGCGTGACGCTCCCAAAGCGCCGCTTGAGCTCCCGCTGGCTCAAGCCGTGGCTGCGCAGCCAGCGCTGCCAGGTGCAGTCAAACCAGTAGAAGTAGTTGGGATAAAAGACGATTCCGGCTTCGTCGCAATCGCCCCATTCGATCGTGAAAGCTGTCTCGAACATCCGAAAACCCTCCCGCCAAGCACGTCGGCGCGAAGTCTAACCGCGCCGCGCGAATTCTGCATAAGAAAAATGATTCCTCGTAGTGCAAGAAACATATTGCACAAAAGGAAATCTATTGCATAATACGCAAACAGAAGCGGACGAACAAGCGCAACAGGGAAGGGAAGGTCATGCGGCTCAGTCGCATTGCGGTGATGGGGGGTGGTCCTGCGGGCCTGTATTTCGCCGCCCTCTGGAAGCGTCGGCATCCCCAGGCCCATGTCGATCTGTTCGAGCAGAACCCTGAGGGCGCGACCTGGGGCTTCGGCGTCGTCTTCTCCGACAAGGCGCTCGACTTCCTTCGCGCTGATGACCCAGATACGGCCGAGGCCGTTTCGGCTCGCATGGAGACATGGCGCGACATCACGCTCGTTCATCGCGGCGAACGCGTCGTGCTCGACGGTGTCGGCTTCTCCGCGGTCGGGCGGCTCGATTTCATCACGCAATTGACCGAACGCGCGCGATCCGCCGGCGCGAATTTGCATTTCGGCAAGCTCGTGCGTTCCGTCGACGAACTCGCGGGGTACGATCTGATCGTCGCCGCCGATGGCGTCAACTCGCTGGTGCGACGGAGCTACGAAGGCGACTTCAACACGTCGCTGTCCTATGACGACAACAAATTCGCCTGGTACGGCACCACCAAGCGCTTCGAGACGCTGACCCAGACCTTCGTCGAAACCGAGTTCGGCTGTTTCAACGCCCATCACTATCGCTACTCGCCGACGATGAGCACGTTCATCGTGGAGTGCGATCGTGCCACCTGGCTCCGCGCCGGCTTTGCGGAGAAGACCGAGGAAGAGAGCAGGGCGCTCTGCGAAAAGGTGTTCGCCGACACGCTCGAAGGGCATCCTCTCGTTGGCAACAAATCGGTCTGGCGTAATTTTCCCTGGCTGTGGAACGACCGCTGGTCACACCGCAACATGGTCCTCGTTGGCGATGCGCTCCACACCGCGCATTTCTCGATCGGATCGGGCACGCGCCTCGCCCTCGAGGACGTCGTCGCCCTCGTCAATGCGCTGGACGGTGAACCGCGCAGTCTCCGCCATGCGCTGGAGCACTACGAAGCCACGCGCCGCCCGGTGGTGGAGAAGCTGGTCAAGGCCGCAAGGACCAGCGCGGCCTGGTACCTGCGGTTTGCCGAACACATGAAGCTGGCTCCGCTGGATTTCGGCTACAGCTACATCACCCGTTCCGGCCGGATCGACGACAGCCAGCTCCGTGCGATGTCGCCGCGCTTCATGGCGCGTTACGACGCGAGCCCATTGGTCCCCAGCACATGACGAGGAGCGCTCCCATGACGGACGGAATAGACCAAACGCTCTTGAATGCGATCGCGGACCATGTGCCTGATGATGCGCTCTGCGCCCAGGAGATCGGCTTCGAAATCGCCGAGCGTTACAACGCCAGCGACATCCTGTTCGGCAATCTCGCCGCCGGCCGCGCCGACAAGGTCGCGATCTACACCGCGGCCGGCAACACCAGCTATGGCGAGTTGTGTGCGAGGGCCGCCCAATGCGGCAACGCGCTCGCGTCGCTCGGGCTTCGCCGCGGCGATCGCGTGCTGCTCCTGCTGAACGACACGGCATCCTATCCCGCAATGTTCTTCGGCGCGGTCCGTGCCGGCTTCGTGCCGATGTTGATCAACACGCTGTCGCCCAAGGACCTGATCGGCTTCTACCTGCAGGACTCGGCCGCGGCGGTCGCGGTCGTCGACGCCGAATATGCTGCCCTGTTCGACCAGGAGACGGTCGCGGGAACGCAGCTGCATACGCTGGTGATGCTTGGCGGCGAGGTGGCGGGCGAGCCCCCGGTCAAGGTTCTCAACGGCGACCAATGGTTTGCCCAATTTCCCTCCGAGCTGGAAGCTGCGCCGACGTCCCGCGGAGATATGGCATTCTGGATGTACTCCTCGGGCAGCACCGGCCGGCCGAAGGGCATCGTGCATCTGCAGCACGACATGGCCTATACGGCTGACAGCTTCGGCCGCCATATCCTCGGCATCACCGAGCGCGACATCTGCTTCTCGGTACCAAAGATCTTCTTCGCCTACGGGTTCGGTAATTCGATCACGTTCCCGTTCTCGGTCGGAGCCAGCACGATCCTGCTCGCCGGGCGGCCCGAGCCGGGCGCCGTCCTCGACCTGATCGAGCGGTTCAAGCCGACGCTCTTCTTCGGCCTGCCGACGCTCTACAACGCGATGCTGCATCATCCGCGCATCGACACTGCCGATCTGTCGAGCGTGCGCCTCAGCCTGTCGGCCGCCGAAGTGCTGTCGCAGGACATTTTCAACGACTGGAAGCGACGCTTCGACCTCGAGATCGTCGAAGGCCTCGGATCGACCGAAGTGTTGCACATCTATCTGTCGAACACGCGCGAGCAGAAGAAGACCGGGACCGCGGGGAAACGCGTTCCCGGTTATGAGATCCGGCTGACCACGCCCGAAGGGGAGCCCGTCGCGCAAGGCGAAGAGGGCGTGATGTGGGTCCGCGGTCACTCCAACGCGCCCTGCTACTGGAACAGGCCCGACAAGACCGCGCAGACCATGCGCGAGGCGGGCTGGATCTGGACCGGCGACAGGCTCGTCGAGGATGCCGACGGCTTCTTCACCTTCGTCGGCCGCGTCGACGATCTCATCAAGGTGAGCGGCCAGTGGATCTACCCGGTCGAGATCGAGCTCTGCCTGTCGGACCATCCCGCCGTCCGCGAATGCGCGGTCCTTGGCCTCGAGCTTCCCGATCGCCGCATGACCACGAAAGCATTCGTCATCCTTCGGGACGGTCACGCGGCGAGCGAAGGGCTGACGCGGGAGCTGCAGGATCACGTCAAGTCGAAGCTGCTTCCCTACAAATATCCGCGCCTGATCGAATACCGGTCCGATCTGCCGAAGACGGGCACGGGCAAGATCGACCGGCAGAAGCTGCGCAGCGCCCCGTTGGTGGCCTGAACGCAGCCTCCTCTCGCAAGGCTCCTGAAAGTCACAGCCTAGAAACCCACGCTCACTGGAGTTCGTGATGTCCGCTGCTGATATTGTCGACGTTACCAAGGTCATCGAAGAGGCGCGGTTCGGACGCCTCCAGCTTCTGATCCTCGTTCTTTGCGCCTGGATCGCGCTGCTCGACGGTTTCGACACGCAGGCGATCGCCTATGTCGCGCCTGTGATCGCCGAGAAATGGGGGATCGCCATGGCCGGCTTCGGTCCGATCTTCGGCGCGGGCCTTGGCGGACTCGCCGTCGGTGCCTTCGTCCTCAGCCCGGCGGCCGACCGGTTCGGCCGCAAGAGCGTGATCCTCTTGTCGGTGCTGCTGTTCGGGGTGTTCGCACTCGTCACGGCGCGCGCGACCACGCTGAACGAGCTACTGGTCTACCGCTTCCTGACCGGCCTTGGCCTCGGCGGCGCCATGCCCAACATCGTCGCGCTGACCAGCGAATACGCGCCGAAGCGGATGCGCGCGCTGCTCATCGCCATCATGTTCTGCGGCTTTCCGCTGGGCTCGACCATCGGCGGCCTGATCAGCGCGCCTTTGATCGCAGCGTTCGGCTGGCAGGCGGTCTTCGTCGTGGGCGGCGTGCTCCCGCTGCTCACCCTGATCGTGCTGTTCGCCTGGCTGCCCGAGTCGATCCGCTATCTCCTGACCCGCGACGCCGCGGATAGCCGGATCGCGACATTGCTCGCAAGGCTTGATCCGAACATCTCCGTGACCGCTGCGAGCCGCTATGTCGTACATGGTTCGCAAGGATCCGGCTTCCCGGTGACGAAGCTCCTCGCCGAAGGCCGCGCAGCCATGACGGTGCTGCTCTGGGTCGCGTTCTTCATGAACCTGCTCGTCATGTACTTCCTGGTGAACTGGATGCCCTCGCTGCTCAAGGCGAGCGGCCTGCCCCTCAACACCGCGATCCTCTCGACGGCAGTGCTGAATGCCGGCGGCGTGGTCGGCGCGATCGCGCTCGGCCGCTTCGTCGACCGGCTCGATCCGTATCTCGTGCTCGGCGGCGCCTATCTGGCTTCGGCCCTCTTCATCGCGGGGATTGCCTTCGGATCGGCCAATGTCTGGACCTTGATGATCTCGACCTTCCTCGCCGGGTTCGGCGTGGTCGGTGCGCAGATCGGCATGAACGCGCTGGCCGCCGGCCTCTATCCGACCGAGATCCGCTCCACCGGCGTGGGCTGGGCGCTGGGCGTCGGCCGCATCGGCTCGATCATCGGTCCGGTCGCGGGCGGCATGCTGCTCGGCTTTGGATGGGATGCGCACTCCGTCGTCCTGACTGCGGCGGTGCCGGCGGTGCTGGCGGGCCTTGCGGTGATCGCCCTGCGCCGACGCGAGCCGTCGCTCAAGCTCGTGCCGTCGGCGGCGACACTCCATCACTAACAGCGAGACAGACCATGTCCCATCAAGCCATCATGGCGCCAACCGCCGACACGCCGGAGCGCCGGGCCTTCTACGACAAGATCGACAAGAGAAACCTGACGGCCTTGTGGTTGTCGCTGGCCGATCTCGTCACGCCGGAGCCGAGAAGCGCGTGCCGCCCCGCATCCTGGCGCTTCGACGAGATCCGCGCCTACATGCTCGAGGCCGGAAGTCTCATCACCGCCAAGGAGGCGGAGCGGAGGGTTCTCGTCCTCGAAAATCCTGGTCTTCGCGGCCAGTCGAAGATCACGACGGATCTCTATGCCGGCGTGCAGCTGGTGATGCCGGGCGAGGTCGCGCCGGCGCATCGCCATACGCAATCCGCGCTGCGGTTCATCCTCGAAGGCGAGGGCGCCTACACGGCGGTGAACGGCGAACGCACCATCATGCATGAGGGTGATTTCATCATCACCCCGCCCTGGGCCTGGCACGATCACGGCAACCCCAGCTCCGATCCGGTGTTCTGGCTCGATGGTCTCGACATTCCCGTCATTCAGATGCTGGATGCATCCTTCGCCGAGCATCTCGACGTCGACGAGCAGCCGATCACGAGGCCCGTCGGCGACAGCGACGCCCGCTATGGCCACAATTTGCTCCCGGTCGATCACAAGGGCGGCGGCGGCACCTCGCCGGTGTTCAACTATCCCTATGGCCGCACGCGCGAGGCGCTCGAACGCCTGCGGCGCGCTGCCGCCTGGGATCCCTGCCACGGTCTCAAGATGCGCTACACCAACCCGATCACGGGCAATCATGCCATGGCCACCATGGCGACCTTCATCCAGCTGCTGCCGAAGGGTTTTGCCACTGCCGCCTACCGCTCGACGGACGCTACCGTGTTCGTGCCGATCGAGGGCAAGGGCCGCAGCATCATCTCGTCTCGGACAGGCGAGGACATCGTGGTCGACTGGGGCAAGCGCGACATCTTCGTCGTTCCCTCCTGGCACCGCGTGCGTCACGAGGCGATCGACGGCGACGCCGTGATCTTCTCCTATTCCGACCGACCCATTCAGGAAGCCCTGCATCTGTTCCGAGAGGACCGTGGCAATGCCTAACACCATCTCGCACTCCGACTTCGTTCTGCCTCCGCCGCCGCAACCTTCCGTCGCGGTCCACAATTCGTCGGCGCGCTTTGCGGTGCGCCGGATCATCTGCGTCGGCCGCAACTACGCGGCGCACGCCCGCGAGATGGGGCGCGATCCCGATCGCGAGCCGCCGTTCTTCTTCATGAAGCCCGCCGACACGGTGGTGGACGACGGCACGAGTGTTCCCTATCCGCCGCAGACCAGCAACTTCCACTACGAGATCGAGCTGATCGTTGCGATCGGGCAGGGTGGGACGGACATTCCCACCGCGCGTGCGCTCGATCATGTCTGGGGCTACGGCGTCGGCATCGATCTGACCCGCCGCGATCTGCAGCTTCAGGCCCGCGAGCAGGGGCGTCCCTGGGATTGGGGCAAGGGTTTTGACCTCTCGGCGCCGATCGCCCCGCTGCGACCGGTCTCGGAGGTCGGCCATCCCAACGCCGGGCGCATCTGGCTTGCCGTCGACGGCGCGCTCAAGCAGGATTCCGACATCTCGCAGC